>JAYZEO010000077.1:0-26979 GCA_036337215.1 Myxococcota bacterium
ACCTCGGCGTCACGAGCGGGAGCCTCTGGCGCAATCTGCCGTCCGCGGAGACGACGACCCTCCACCGGCTGGTCCGGGAACTCCGGCAGCACCCGGGCGATCCCGCCTCGGTCGCGCCGGCCGAGGCGGCACTGCACGGTCGGATTGCGCAGCCCCTCTCGATCCTGATCCTGGTGCTCTTCGCGATTCCGTTCTCGATTCCGGACGCGGAGCGCGGGGACTCCCTCCCGCGTGCCCTGCTGGCCTCGTTGAGTCTGGGGGGACTGTTCCTTGCGTGCTTCACTGGAGCGCTTCTGATCGCGCGCACCGGTCTGCTCCCGCCTGCCTTTCCGATCTGGGGCACGGTACTGGCGGCGCTGGGCATTGGGGTCTGGCGCTTTCGCGCGCTCAGCGAGTAGGCGGGGTGACCCCGTCGAACAGATACCGGAGGAAGGGACTCTGCGGCGACAGGATCAAGGTCGTCTCGTCGTCGAGTGAGTTTCGGTAGGCCTCGAGACTGCGAACAAAGGCATAGAACTCGGGATCCTCCCCGTATGCCTCGGCGTAAATCCGCGCGGCCTCCGCGTCGCCTTCTCCCCGGTCTCGAAGCGCCGTTCGCGTGGCCTCCGCCAGCAACACACGGCTGTCCCGGTCGGCCTCCGAGCGGATTCGGCGGGCTTCCTCCTCGCCTTCGGCCCGAGCCTTCCGCGCGAAGCGGTTCCTCTCCGAGCGCATACGCTCGAAGATCTGCTCGAGGTTGCTCTCGGGATAGTCGACCCGCCGGATACGAACGTCCTCGACCCGGATCCCGAGCGGCTTCAACTGCTCGTCACAGGCACTCGCTATTTCGGACGCCAACTCCGTTCGCCGCTTCGAGAGCAGGTCCGCGAGCGAGTTCTGGGCGATTCGCCGGCGCAACTCTCCGTAGGTCACGGTGTCTAGTCGCTTTGTCGCCTCCGGAACGCTGCGCACGCTCTCGAAGAACTTGCGGGGATCGTCGATTCGCCACAGCGCGTAGTAATCGACTTCGAGCAGCATCTTGTTGGTGGTCTGGAGTCCCCGTGGTTCCGAATCGTAGTGAAGTCGGCGGCGCTCGTACCGGTAGATGTGGTGGAGCCCCGGAATTCGCAGATACCAACCCGGCTTGTCGAGCACCGGCTGATTGAGTTGTATGCCAAATAAAGAATAGTCGGGTGAACTCAGCAAGGTCCGGAAGCCCTGTTCGCGTTCGTCGAGTACCACGATGAAGAAGGAGGCCCCGGTCCCGACAGCGGCCAGGAGCAGCAGTATCACCAACCCGCGGGTCATTCTGGCCCGCTCCGGCGCGCCCTCCCGATGGGCAGGTAGGGAAGCACCTTTTCTCGGTGGCCTTCCTCGATCACCACCTTGTCGATTCCGGGAAGCACTTGCTCGAGGGTTTCGATGTACAGGCGCTGGCGCGTGACCTCGGGCTGTCTCCGGTACTCGGAGAGCAGCGCAGTGAAGCGCTCGGTCTCGCCCTCGGCAATCAGGGTTCGCTCGGCATGGTACGCCTTCGCCTCGTTGACGGTCTGCTCGGCCTGACCCCGAGCCTCGGGGATCACCTGCTCGGCGTGTCCGCGGGCATCGAGAATCAGGCGTTCGCGATCCTGGACTGCACTCGCAACCGCGGCGAAGGCATCCTTGACCGGTTCCGGCGGTTCGACGTCCTGGAGTTGTACCGTCTGGATCCGAACGCCCGCACCGTACAAATCCAGCACGCGCTGAATTTCGTGTTGCGCGTCACTCTGAATCGGCCCGCGCACATCGGTCATGACCTCATCGATTTTGTGCAGGGCCACGAGTTCGCGCATTACGGTCTCGGAGACGTCCCGGATCACGCTCTTCGAGTCCTGAACCTTGAACAGGTACTGGTAGAGGTCGCTGATGCGGTATTGAACCACGAACTCGACCGCAAGCAGGTTCTCGTCGTGTGTGATCATGCGCCTCTCGTTCGGGCGCTCCTCGTAGCTGGGCGGCGGGCCAGGGTCGATCGTCCGGAACCCGAACTCCATCTGTTCGGACATCGTGACACGGCGCTTCTCGAACGTCTCCAGACCAAACGCGTACCAGTGGAGTCCGGGGCCATCGGTGCGCAGGTAGCGCCCGAGGCGCAGAATCACGGCCTCTTCATCCGGTTCGACGGAGAAAAACCCGATTACCGCATACCCTGTGGCGAGCGCCAGGACGACCAGTGCGACCAGGGACCTGCCCAGGATCTTCAACATCGGCCGCCCCCCCTCTCGTTCACGCTCTCGTCTCCCTCTTGGTCAGCGCTCGTCCGAGACTACGGGTTCCGCCGGACGGGGCGGCTCCGAAGCTTCTGAAACTCCCTCGATCAGGTGCTTCACCAGATCGATCGGGAGCGGAAAGATGATCGTCGAGTTCTGCTCTGTCGCAATCTCGCCCAGGGTCTGCAGATAGCGCAACTGGAGTGTGTACGGCGACTGCCGCATGATCTCTGAAGCCGCACGCAGCCGCTCTGAAGCCTGGAACTCGCCTTCGGAGTGGATGATCTTCGCTCGCCGCTCACGCTCTGCCTCGGCCTGTTTGGCCATCGCGCGCTGCATGTCCTGGGGTAGATCGATGTGCTTGATCTCGACGGCCCGGACCTTCACTCCACAGGGGTCGGTACCTCGGTCGAGTTCCTCCTGAAGTGAGCGATTCAGTTTCTCGCGCTCTGCGAGCAGTTCATCGAGTTCCGCGCCCCCGCACACGCTCCGGAGTGTCGTCTGCGCGAGCTGCGAGGTGCCGTACAGGAAATTCTCGACCTTGATCACGGCATTTTCCGGATGGAGAACCCGGAAATAGAGTACGGCGTTGACCTTCACCGAGACGTTGTCGCGCGTGATGATGTCCTGTGTCGGTACGTCCATCACGATCTCGCGCAGGCTGATTTTCACCATCCGGTCAACGAGCGGAATGATCCACTTGAGCCCCGCCGACTTGAGCCCCGCATAGCGCCCGAGCCGGAAGATCACCCCCCGTTCGTATTCGTTGAGTATCCGGACCCCGGCGAGGAAGAAGCCGAGCGCAAAGAGAACGATGACGAGCACTGGCATCATGATGTCTGCTCCTCTGAAGTTTTTGGCATCGGCTCGACCCGGAGAACCAGGTCCCGAATCGAGATGACCCGGACCCGCGACCCCTTGGGAATGGCTTGGCCGGACTCCGCGGTCCAGAGTTCGCCCCGCAAGAGCACTCGCCCGGGGGGCTGCCCCCCGGGACTCACCCCGGAATCAATCGCGCGATCGACCACGCCGGTTTCTCCCAAGAGTCCCTCCGCTCCTGCCACCTGAGCCGCGAACAGGCTACGCGAAAGGGAGAAGACCACGAAACCCCCGAACAGCGCCACCACCGCCACGGCCGGCAGCACGACCTTGAGAAACGGGACCTCAACGAATTCCAATTCCGGGACATCGAAGACCAGGTAGCCACCCGCCGCGAGGGCCGCGATGCCACAGGCGAAAAGGACTCCGAAACTCGATACGAACACCTCGGCCGCCATCAGGGCGACCCCAACCAAGATCAGCAGCAGCCCGATCCAGTTGAACGGAATCACCTGGAGCCCCAGCCCGGCCAAAATCATGGCGAGCAGGCCCGCGACACCCGGGAAGATCATTCCGGGATTGTTGAACTCGACGTAGAGGCCGAGCATTCCCGCAAAGATCAGCAGCAGCAGAATGTTCGGGTCGGAGATCACGTCGAAAATCCGGTTCACGAATCCCATCTCGACGTGAACCAGGTGCGCGCCCCGCGTCACGAGTTCGACCTCGCCGCGCCCGACCTTCACGACACGGCCGTGGAGCTGTTCGAGCAGGTGATCCATATCCTCCGCAACCAGGTCGATCACGTGCTTCTCGAGGGCTTCTGACTGGGTGATCGCGACCGAGTTGCGGACGGCCTCCTCGGCCCACTCCACGTTGCGGTCGCGCTCCTCGGCGATCGAGCTGATGAAGGCGGCCGCAGCGTTCTCGATCTTCTCCCCGCTCAGATCCCGCGCGGCAGGCCGCTCGGACTCCTTCCCGGCTTCTTCTTCATCTCCTTCGGCGTCGGGTTCTCCGGCTGGTTCTACAGGCGGGTTCCCGCCCGGCAGCATGGAAACCGGATGCGCGGCTCCAATCGTGGTGCCCGGCGCCATTGCGGCAACGTGGCCGGCCAGTGTGATGAAGGTTCCGGCCGATCCAGCCCAGGCCCCGCGCGGCGAGACGAATACGATCACCGGAATCTCGGCGTTCAGGATCTCGGTGACCATGTCCTTGGTGGACGAGAGCAGTCCGCCGGGGGTATCGAGTTCGAGCACCAGTGCGTGGCCCCCGCCCTGCTCCGCCTCGGCAATGGCCGTACTCAGGTAGTCGGACACCGCGGGGTTGATCGCACCCGAGATCGTGGCGACGTAGATGCTGCCGGCCGGAGCCGCGCGGGTACCGAATCCTCCGGCCAGGGCCAGCACCACGATTCCGGCCAGGGCGACAAGCAGCGAGCGGCCGAGCCTCATTCCAGGCGCCGCTTCCGTAGTTCCTGGACCCGGTCGAGAATGCAACTCGCGACCTCAGCCTTGGAAGTCGGCGGCACGTGGACCTCGTCGGCCGCGTCCGGACCCAGGATCCAAACCTCGTTTCGATCGGAGTCGAAACCGAGATCGCTGCGCGAAACGTCGTTGGCCACGATCAGGTCACAGCCCTTTCGCTCCAGCTTGGCGCGCGCGTGCTCCAACACCGACTCGGTCTCGGCCGCGAACGCGACCAGAATCTGGCCGCTGCGCCGGGCACTGATCTCGGCCACGATGTCGGGGTTCGGGACCAGGCGCAGTACCACCTCCTCCCCACTCTGCACGAACCGCTCCCGCTTGACCTTCTGGGTGGACGTCACCGTCGTCCGAAAGTCGGAAACCGCAGCCGCCTTGATCACGATCGTCGACCGGTCCAGCGCCGAAAGCACCGCATCGCGCATTTCTTCCGCGCTCTCCACGTCGATCCGTTCGATCCCGGGAGGCGCCGAGAGCGCAACCGGGCCCGCCACCAACACGACCTCGGCCCCGCGTCGAGCCGCCTCCTCGGCCAGCGCAAATCCCATCCGCCCCGAGGAACGGTTGGTCAGTACCCGTACCGGGTCGACAGCCTCCGCAGTCGGCCCGGCAGTCACGAGCACGACTTCGCCCTCGAGACTGCGATCCCCGAGCACGCGCTCGGCGACGCCCAAAATGCGATCGAGATCCGCGAGCCGGCCCATCCCTTCCCAGCCACAGGCCAACTCTCCAGATGCCGGCTCTACCACCTGGGTCCCGCGCTTCGCCAGCAGATCCAGGTTCTGCTGGGTGGCCGGATGTTCCCACATGTTGACGTTCATGGCGGGCGCCACGATCAGCGGTGCCCGGGTGGCCAGGCAGACGGTGGCGAGCAGATCGTCGGCCAGGCCGAGGGCCAATCGGGCCAGGACGCCGGCCGTCGCAGGCGCGATCAGCACCAGTTCCGCCCAGTCCGCAAGTTCGATGTGCGAGATCTGCGATTCCTCTCCGGGCGAGAAGAGTTCCGAGCGAACCGCGTGACCCGAGAGTGTCTGGAGCGTCAGCGCCGGAACAAATTCGAGGGCGTTGCGGGTGACCACCACCCGGACTTCGTGCCCACGAGCGCGGAGCAGCCGAATCAACTCGCAGGACTTGTAGGCCGCGATGCCCCCCGCGACCCCGAGAATCACGCGGCGCGAACTCAACTTCTGGCTCGCACGGAACCTGGCCGGCCCCGGTGAAAATCCGGGAAATCCCGCAAAAATGATTGTAAATCAGGCACTTGCACCGAACCTATACGTCGACTATCCGCCTGTCAAACGGGGGCCTCGCGCGGGCCTGGAATCGATGAATCCGCGCGTGCTCCACGTCCAAATAACGACGGGCGGATCAAGCCGATCTGGCGGACTCCCGAAGGATAGGACAGATCTCGAGCGACGGCGGAACCCGCATGATGCAGACCCAGACCGCGTTCATGGCAGCCGCGATTGCCCTCGGCCTGTGGGCTGCGGTACTGGCGGAACGGCGGGACGCGGCAGCAGCCAGGTACAGCCTGCTCGCGCTGGCCTTTACGATCTGGGCGGCGGGCCGCGGAGGCCTCGCGCTCGGGACCCCTTGGGCCCAGAGCGCCTGTACCGCGGGGCTGGTGCTCGTCGGTCCCGCTACCGCGAGCTTCGTGCGTAGTCTCCTCGCACGCGCGCCAGCCTTCTCGAGGCTCGACCTCGTGCTCTGCCTGCTGGCGCCGGCTCTGATGCTGGCACTCGGCTACCGCCTGCTCGAGCCCGGCGTCGCGAGCTGGGCTGCTCGTGTCTGGGCTCTCGCCGGGCTGAGCGCCGCCGGCTACGGGCTCTGGAGCCGACGCGCATCCATCCTCGCGGGCGACACTCCCGATGCCGGGCGGCTACGCTACCTGACCTTCTGTCACGGACTGCTCGCCTGTGCCGTCATCGCGGATGCGGTCTTGTGGAGCGTCGGTGCACCCCCGATCGTCACCCTGATCGCCGCACTGCCCTACCTGTATGTGGGCTACCTGATCCTGGCCCGGGTACCGGTCGGCGACGTTCGGCAACTGATCGGCCAAGCCCTGAGCCTCGCCATGCTGGCGGGGGCGCTGGCCGGACTGTTCGTGCTACTTCACGTCTGGGTCGGCAATCGGACCGACCTGTTTCTCTTCAATGCCTTCATCGCGTGCTGTGCGCTGCTACTCGTCGTCACGCCTCTCCGGGGTCGACTTAGCGGGCTTCTCGACCACTGGCTGTCGGCCGAGAAGGTCGCGCTCGAGGGGACGCTAAAAGAACTGGAACTGCGGCTACCGCAACTCGTGACGCTTGAGTCACTGCTTCCGGAACTCCTGCGGACGCTCGAACGCACCGATCGCGTGACCTCCTCTGCGATCTACCTGAGGGAGGATCCGCGGGTTGGATTCCAGCAGGCCGCGAGCCTGTCCCTGCCTCCGCGCGCGCGGATCAGCCTGATTCGGGATCCGGTGTTCACGAAGGCACTCGAAGCTGAAGCGGTGATTCAGCGCGAAGAACTGGGCGAGGAACTAGACGAGGCCCGAGCCTATGCTTCCGGAGGCCACAGTGAGCGAATCCGCGAACTCGAGACGCTGACCCGGACCCTGGATGGGCTCGATGCCCAGATCGTGCTTCCACTCCGGACGGGCGAGCGGGTCGTGGGTTTCTGGACCCTGACAGATGCGCGCGCACGCGAACCCTTCTCGACCGCCGAAATCGAGTTACTGGGTTCGGTTGCAGACCTGACGGGGCGCAGCATCGAAAACTCCAAGACCTTCGAACAGGTACGGGCGCGCGACCGGCTGGCGTCGCTGGGCGAAATGTCGGCGGGACTGGCACACGAACTCCGGAATCCACTCGCTACGATCCGAGCGGCCGCAGAGGTCCTGAGCCAGGGGGCGAACGCGAACGCCGACGACGCCGAGGACTTTCGGGAAGTCATCATCGAGGAAATCGCGCGCCTCGATCGGGTGCTCGCCGCCTTTCTGGACTACGCGCGTCCGTCGACTCGGCGCGCGCGAGTCGAAGGGATCGGAGGATTCATTCGCGACTGTGTAGACGGCGTTGCTCGGCGCCATGCCCAGGACCGCGTGGAACTCAGTCTCGAGATCGACCCACACCTCCCCTCCATCGCGGTCGATGCGGATCAACTCGAACGCGTGATTGCAAACGTGCTCCAGAATGCATACGAGGCGCTCGCGGCCGGAGGCCAGATTCGCGTCGCGGTGCATTCCTGGGAGGGCGGAATCGAGATCGATGTTCGGGACGACGGACCAGGGATGGACGAAGCGACGCTCGAGCGAGCCTTCGTCCCCTTCTACACGCGAAAAGACTCGGGTACGGGGCTCGGTCTCGCGCTCTGCGAGCGCATGGTGCGAGCACACGGCGGCACGATCTCGATTCGTTCCCGCGAGGGCGAGGGCACTGCGATTTCGATTCGCTTCCCCGGCATGAAGTCATCGGTGCAGGAAGCGGTCTCCGAGACCCCTCCGGTGGGCGCGTCGCAACTGGCAGGTGAGGGCGCATGAAAGTCGCCGGGAGTGTTCTGATCGTCGAGAACGAGGCGAACATGCGACGCGTTCTGGGCACCCTTCTGCGTCGTGAGGGCTATCAAATCCTCGAGGCCGCGGACGGGGGCGAGGCGCTCGAGGAGCTCGCGCGCTCTCACGTCGACTGCGTGATCAGCGACCTGAAGATGCCGCGAATGAACGGACTCGAGTTGCTCGCCGCAATGCGGCGCTCTCACGCGGCGGTGCCCGTGATCCTGCTCACGGCCTTCGGCAGCATCGAAAGCGCGGTCGAAGCCCTCAAGCAGGGGGCGCACGACTATCTGACCAAGCCCTTCGATCCCGTCGAGGTCAAGCAGGTCGTGGCGAAGGCCGTCCGCACCCGGGTACTCGAACTGGCCGAAGCCTCCCCCAGCCCGGGAGATGACCCGACACATCTGCTGAGCGGCTCGAGTCCCGCCCTGCAAGAGGTCAAGAGGTTGATCGAGCGGGTGGCCCCGACAAATGCCACGGTGCTCGTTACCGGCGAGACGGGCACAGGAAAGGAACTGGTCGCACGCAGCGTTCACGCAAGCAGCCAGTTTCATCGAGGGCCCTTCATCAAGGTGAATTGTGCGGCGATCCCCGAGTCGCTGTTCGAGAGCGAACTGTTCGGATATGAAAGAGGTGCGTTCACTGGTGCAGGTACGCGAAAACCGGGACGTTTCGAACTCGCCGAATCCGGAACCCTGTTCCTCGACGAGATTGGCGAAATGCCCCTGTCAACCCAACCCAAACTGTTGAGGGCCCTCCAAGAGGCGAGCTTCTTCCGAGTCGGTGGAACACGTACCATCCACGTTCAACTTCGCTTGATCGCGGCCACGAACCGGGACCTGGGTGAAGCGGTTGCCCGAGGAAGCTTCCGGGCCGATCTATTCTACCGTCTGTGTGTGCTTCCGATTCATGTCCCGGCGCTCCGTGAGCGACGTCAGGACATCGAGACCCTCGCGATGCTCTTTCTCAAGCGCTTCTCGCGGCACCGTGGTGAGGATCTCACCGGGATCGAGCCCCGGACACTCGAGGTACTCCGCGCCTACGACTGGCCCGGCAACATCCGAGAGCTCGAGAACGCGATCGAGCGCGCAGTGTTGCTGTGTGACGCGCCCGAACTCACACTCGAAACTCTTCCCGAACCACTGCAGCGGCTGGAGACGGGTCTGCAGAACAGCTGTGGCAAGCTGCGCGAACGGGTCCGCCGCGAGACCGCACGGATCGAACGCCAGGCGATCATCGATGCACTCGCGGCAACCGCGGGCAACGTGACCCATGCAGCCCAGCGCCTCGGGCTCTCGCGGCGCGGGCTGCAACTCAAGCTGAAGGAGTTCCAGATCGAGCGCTAGCTCTTGGGTGAACTGGCGACCCGCCGCTCTTGAAGTCGGTTCGCAACCACAGGCGGCACCCACTCGTCTACCGTCCGGCCGAAGCGAACGAGCTCGCGCAGGCGAGAGGAACTCACGTAGAACCACTTCTCGCTGGTCATGAGAAAGACGGTTTCGAGTTCGGGGTTCATGTGATGGTTCATCTGCGTCATCTCGAACTCGTACTCGAAGTCCGAGAGCGCTCGCAGGCCCCGAATCACGACCTGGGCGGCGGTCGCGCGCGCATAGTCGACAAGCAGTCCATCGATCGAATCGACCCGCAGGTTCGGGCGGTCGGAAACGACCTCCCTCAGCATCTCCATCCGCTCTTCGAAGCTGAATAGTCCCTGCTTCTCGACGTTGACGGCCACAGCCACGATCACCTCATCGAACAGGCGAGACGCCCGATCGATGACATCGAGGTGACCGTTCGTGATCGGATCGAAGCTGGCCGGGTAGATGGCCCGTCTCATCTCGCTCATGGTTCCGCGGTTCCCTCCCTCTGGTAACAATCGAAGCGGGTTCCACCGTACTGCCGAGTTTCGCGCAGGGCGAGTCCCTCCGCGGCGGCGCCCTCCCCGCTCTCCCGATTTCCTCTCCGCTGCTCAATTACGAGTATGCCCTGTTTCGCCAGCAGGGAACCGCGACTGACGCCTCCCAGTACCCGGTCGGCCCACGGCAACTCCCAGGGCGGGTCGGCGAGGACCAATTCGAAGCAGCGGTTCCGCCCGGCCAGGCGGTCCAGGCCGACCTCCACATCGAGGGCCAGCAATTCGCCGCGATCTCCGACCTCGAACTCCTCGAGGTTGCGGGACAACGCCCGCCGGGCCCCGGGGTCGCATTCCACGAAGACCGCGTGCGCAGCCCCCCTCGAGAGCGCTTCGATTCCGAGCGACCCTGTCCCGGCAAAGAGGTCGAGCACTCGCGCGCCCTCGACCCAGGGCCCCAGCCAATCAAAGAGGCCGGCGCGCGCTCGATCCGAGGTGGGACGGATGGCCTCTCGCCGCGAACCCGGCGGGCCACTGCGCGAGTGCCCTCCCGGGGCAGGTGAGCGCAGGCGCCGCCCACGCCAGCGTCCTGCAATCACGCGCATGCATCTCCGTCCACGCCGACAGTGTGCTCAAACACGGCTCACGAGTCGATCACGCCGCTACTCCGGGCAGCCGAGAGCCACGCTTGAATCTCGCTCCGCTCCCAGCAGTCGCGGCAGGTGTAGAACTCGCTCAGGCTTGCGACATGCCAGCTGCCGGGCGCTTCACCGCCCGCTTCGCCGGACGCTTCGTTCGCGGGCCTCTGGTTCTGGAGCGGGCCCGTCACGGTTCGGTAGTAGTCAACGGTCGCTCCCGAACGGCCATGCCGCGTCGGCTCGAGGCGCCGCTGACAGTGATGACACTTCATGGGTTGAACGGACATTGCTGATCGCTTAGGATGCGCTCCCAGATCGGATTGCTACAGGGTACGGTGTCGAGTGTTCCCCGTGCCAACCCAACCCCCCCCGAATCTCGCCGGGAGAAGAAAGTTCGACTCTCCGATGCGCAAGCCCCATCACAGAGTCGCAGGAGATCGACCACATGGCGAAGCCAAGCGCAAGAAGCTCCCGAACAGGCCGTAGTACCAAGGGAGTCACGAAAGCTGCGCTGGCGCGACATAAGAAGCAGATCGCTGGACGACTCTCTCAGGTCCGCTCCGGCCGGTCGCAGCGTGCCTTCGCGCGTGAACTCGGGGTCTTCCAGCAGAACGTGAACCGCTACGAGAGCGGGACCACGCCCCACGCCGACTTCTTGATCACGCTCGCGCTGCAAGAGAACGTTTCGCTGGACTGGTTGCTGCTCGGACGCGGACAACTGCGCCGCCGGTGACTCGCGGCTGAGGCACACCTCGGCGAAGCAAAACGCGCACCGCAGCGAAGCAAATCGCTACACCGGACCCGTCCGAGGAGCCGAAAAGGGATCGGCAAGACTGCGCGAAAGTTCCCGTGTTGCTGAGGAAATCCCGGAAAGCCCCAGTTGAGGCACGGCTTTTGAACTACAGCCCCGCGAAACTATTCAGCGGAGGCAGTTCGATTGCTACGGCTTTTTCTCGGTGCTCTGGTGTTGCTCCTGAATCTGGCGGACAACGCGACGACCTACTTCTGTCTTGCCGAGCCCATTCCGGGCTTTCTCGTCTTCGAGGCAAACCCGGTCGCGCGCTGGGTCTTCGACTCCATCGGCCTGCTCAAAGGCCTGGTCTTCGAGATGAGCGTTACGACCCTCACGGTCGGCTTCCTCATCTGGACTTCGGTCCTGTCGCCGCGCTTGCGCATGGCGATTCTGCTGGTCCTGATCGCGCTTCCCGGGATTGCGGTCTGGAACAACCTGCGCGTGATCGAGGCGCTCGGAATCATGCCGAGCTTCGGGATCTGAACCCGTGCGCGTTGAAAGACTGCGAAACGGCATCGCAACGCTCTCGCTGCTCGCCGCTTGCTTCACATCCTGTACGTTCCTGGCCTCCGCACCGCTGCCCACGCCGCCCGTCCCGGACAGCGTCGCTGCCGTCGAAGTCGAAGCACCGGCCCCCCTGGGCCCGACCGCGCTCGATCTGATCGTCGAGCGCTTCAGTACTCGCCAGTCCGGCCTCTCGACCGCCGAAATCCGCGCGGTCGCATCCACGATTATCGAAGCTTCGGCCCGCAACGGCCTCGACTGGGAGCTCGTGCTCGCCGTGATCCAGACAGAGAGCGGCTACTACAACTTCGCACGCTCCAAGGTAAACGCCCTGGGCCTGATGCAGTTGCTGCCCTCTACGGGCGCCGAGGTCGCGGCCAAACTCGGCATCGACTGGCAGGGCGCGAACACCCTCTTCGATCCATCGGTCAACGTCGAACTCGGCACCTTCTATCTGGGTCAACTCCAGGCTCGTTACGGAGATCGCAGGCGGGCCCTGGCGGCCTACAACTGGGGACCTGCCAAGATCGCGCGCCGCCTGCGGGGAGGTCTCGCGCTCCCGGCCCGCTACGTCAACAAGGTCCAGACCGCACTCCTCGTCGCCGCCCGGCCCTGAACCGGTTTCGATTCCGGAGCCTGATCACGCACTCGACGAGTTGAACCCTTCGCGCCGCTTCGCCGGAGTTCCAGCGCCGACGCCCTTGGCGAACGCGATCAGGGGCCGGCAGCGGCCGCGGCCGCCGCGGGTCGCCCGGTCGTCGCGAGTTCGGCCACGAAGCGATCGACCGCGCGCTGCACCGCGATGTCGCTTCCGCGCGAGCCGTTCACGAGCACCGCGAACAGCCAACGCTCACCCAACTCGGTCGAGACCAACCCCGACAGCGACGTGACCCGGCGCAAGCGTCCGGTCTTGGCGCGGACCGGGGTGAGCTTCTCGGCACTCATGCGGTCGCGCAGCGTCCCGTCCAGGCCACCGAGCGGCAAAGACGAGAGGAACTCCGGACCTGAATCGAAGCGGCCCAGCGCTTCCCTGAGCACGCGGACCAGAACTGCGGGCGAGATCTGGTTGTGGGGCGAGAGTCCGGAGCCGTCGGCGACGTATCCCGCCCGAGAGGGAACCCCGATCGACACGAGGTACGCATCGAGCGCACGCTTGCCCTTCTCCCAGTTGCCCGGGGGCCCGGCCGCCTCGGCGCCCAGCGCCTTCGTGAGTTGCTCGGCGATGAAGTTGTTGCTCCACTTGTTCTGCCGCTGAAGGATCAGGGAGAGTGGATCGCTCTTCCACACCAGAAGCTCACGTGCGGAGGACGGAACCGCTCCGAGTTGGATCGGGCCGTCGACCTGGATTCCGTGTGCCTCGAGTTGGGTTCGGAGCAGCGATGCGGCATAGAACTCTGGGAGCCTGACGGAGCGCCAGAAGCTGCGAGCCGCGCCCCCGGGCGGGACCGTGCCGCGAACCCGGACCCGCTCACCCCTGCCGTCCGCCAGCGGCTCGAGGTCGATCCGGAGCGGCTTTGCGGGAGCCCCCGATCCCCGGCTCGTGACCGCGCTCGAATCGAGCTGAAGGTGCCGCGTCTCGGGCGCGATTCGCACGCGGGCCGGAGCCCCGGGCGCGGGTCCCGCTGCGACCTCGACCCGGAAGCTCGAGTAGTTGGCCGCGAAGGCGCTGGTAGGCGCATGGTAGGCACGCGACGAGATCCTGCCCCAGTCCGGATGCAGGCGGATCCTGTCGAAGTAGCCGGCATCCACCCCGATCCCGCCGCGGATCCGTGTGATCCCTTTGAGCCGGATCTCTTCCGCGAGCTTCCAGAGACTCTCCGAGACCAGGCTCGGATCCCCCCTGCCCTCCAGCCAGAGCACGCCGTCGAGGACGCCCTTGCCGTCGATCGGACCCTCCACGAACACGGGCGTCTCGAAGCGGTAGGCCGGCCCGAACTTCGTCAGCGCGGCGGCGGCCACGAGCAGCTTCTGGTTCGAGGCCGGGACCAGTGCCCGGTCGGGAGCATGCGCAAAGCGTCGTTCGCCGGTCTCGAGGTCCTCGACGACGACCCCGACCGACGCTCCGCGCAGGGCCGGGTCGGCGAGCAGCTTCGCGAGTGGGTCCGCGGCCTGGCTCGTGGGCCCCGCCCCGCCGGCCGCGAAGGCGACCAGGATTGCCAACGCGGCTTTGGATGTACGCAGCATGCACCGAAGAACGGTAGGCGGGCGTGCGGCTCGCGTCGACATCCCGCACACTGAGCAGACCGATCGGGGGGTCCGTTCCATCGTGCGCGCGTGTTTTCGTGTGTCGCTCCTTTGCCTTGCGGGGCTCGTTTCGCTGGCGGGCCTGGCGTGCCGCGGCAGCGAGGCGACCGAAGCGGACACGATCGTGGTGGCCCTCGACTCGACGCCCCAGACCCTGGACCCGCGCTTTGCGGGGGGCGCGAATGCCGTCCACGTCATTCAGTTGGTCTGCAGCGCGCTCTACAAATTCGACCACACCGGAACGCCGGTTCCGGATCTCGCGCGTGCCGCGCACTTCGAGGGTCCGCTCCGGTTTCGGGTCGAACTCCGGAAGGACGTGCGCTTCCACGACGGAACGCCGCTCCGGGCTCGCGACGTCGAAGCCAGCTTCGCGTCCGTACTCGATCCCGAGGTGGGAGCGATCGCACGCGGAGACCTCGCGTTCCTGGAGAGAGTTCGGGCAAATGGCGAGTTCGAGGTCGTATTCGAACTCCGGAAACCCTTCGCCCCACTCCTGCACAAGCTCGCGGGCGTGATGATCCTGCCCGCCACGCAGGTCGCGGCCACCGGTCGGGAAGCGCTCGAGTCACCAGTCTGCGCCGGGCCCTTCAAGCTCGCGTCCTTCGACCGGGGCGAGCGGATTCTGCTCGAGCGGAACGAGGCCTATTTCGGCGGCGCACCCCCGGCCCCGCGGGTATTGCTGCGGGTCCTGCCCAACTCGGCGACCCGGGTGATCGAGTTGCTCAAAGGCTCGGTTCATCTGGTGGTCAATGGAGTCCCGCCTTACGCCCTTGGCCCGCTCGAGCAAGCCGAGGGGCTGCGCGTATTGCGCGGGCCCGGAGCTTCCACCACCTATCTCGGACTGAATCTGGAGCAGCCCGAACTCGCGGATCTGCAAGTTCGGCGCGCGCTCGCACACGCGATCGACCGCGCCGCGATCGTCGGCACATTGCTGCGCGGACGTGCAACTCTGGCCTCGGCCCTGTTGCCACCGAACCACGCAGCTCGGCCGGAATTCGGTGCGGGCATTGCCTACGACCCGGACCGAGCGCGAGAACTGCTCGACGCTGCCGGATACCCGGACCCCCCCGGGAGGGAGCCGCGTTTTCGCATCTCGTACAAAACCTCGACCGACCGCCTGCGCAAGCAGATCGGCGAGGTGATCGCGTACCAACTCGGGGAGGTCGGAATCGAGATGGAAGCGCGCTCGCTCGAGTGGGGAACCTTTTACGGCGACATCCAGAAGGGAAACTTCCACACCTACACCCTGAAGTGGGTGGGCCTGACCGACCCGGACATCTTCTACTACGTCTTCCATTCCGGGAGCATTCCGCCCGACGGAGCCAATCGGGGACGCTACCGCTCCGCCCGGGTCGATGACTGGATCGAACGCAGCCGCGCGACGGGCGACGAAAGCGAACGCCGCGCGCTCTACCAGAGCATCGAGAAGACGCTCGCCCGAGACCTGCCCTACGTGTTTCTATGGCACGAAGATGACACCGCGGTGGTGTCGACGCGCCTCGACGGGTTCGAACTCGAGCCGGGCGGGGGTCTGCGCGCGCTGGCGCGGGTCCGGCTGCGCGAGGCGGGCTCGTGAGTTACCTGCTGCGTCGACTGCTCGCCCTGCCCCTCGTGCTCTGGGCCGCGGTTTCACTGGTCTTCTTCTCGATCCACCTGATCCCGGGGGACCCGGTCGACGTGGTCCTCGGCGAGACCGCGCGTCCCGCCGACCGCGAAGCGCTGCGCGCGCGCTGGGGGCTGGACCGGCCGGTTCCCGAGCAGTACGCGCACTACTTGACCGGGTTAGTGAGGGGCCAACTCGGAGAGTCGTTCAGCTTTCGACGTCCGGTCTCGGAGTTGATCGCCGAGCGCTACCCGGCCACCTTGCTGCTCGCGGGCAGCGCGATGGGCGTGGCGCTCCTGTTCGCGATCCCGCTCGGCGCGCTCGCGGCGCTGCGCCGGAACCGCCCCCTCGATCGCGTCTCGATGCTGGCGGCGCTGTTCGGCGTCTCGGTCCCGAACTTCTGGCTCGGAATCCTGCTGATGCTGATCTTCTCGCTCTGGCTCGATTGGCTTCCGGTCTCCGGGTTCGTCGGCCCAGCCAGCGTGGTGCTTCCGGCGGTGACACTGGGTGCTTCGCTGGCCGGGATCCTGACGCGCATGACCCGCTCGAGCCTGCTCGACGAACTCGGACACGACTACGTGAGAACCGCGCGAGCGAAAGGTCTCGGGACCCGGGCAACGCTGTTCAAGCACGCGCTCCGGAACGCGCTGATCCCCGTGGTGACCCTCGCGGGTCTGCAGTTCGGCGCGCTGCTGGCGGGGGCGATCATCACGGAGAAGGTGTTCGCGTGGCCCGGCATCGGGGCGCTGCTGATTTCGGGCGTACAGGCGCGTGACTACCCGGTCGTGCAGGGGTGCATCGCGGTGATCGTGACGAGTTACGTCATCGTCAATTTGCTGACCGACCTGCTCTACGCCGGCATCCATCCGCGTGTACGGCTGGGAGATCCAACATGAGCGCGACCGCGGGTCTCGACCGCTCCAGCCGGGCCGGGGTCGGGCTGCTGATCGCGATCGCGCTTTGCGGGCTACTCGCGCCCTGGATCTCGCCCTACGACCCCGGCCGGCCCGACCTGCGTCACAGCCTCGAAGGCCCATCGCTCGAGCACTGGCTCGGTACCGACGTCGAGGGACGGGATGTCGCCTCACGCATTCTCTACGGGGCCCGCGTGTCACTCAGCGTGGCGCTTGCCGTGGTGGTGATCTCGGTCGGTTTCGGCGTCCTGATCGGCGGAATCGCGGGACTCTTCGGTGGTTGGGTCGACCGCGGACTCTCCGCCGTGATCGACGTATTGCTCGCGTTCCCCGGAATCCTGCTCGCGATCGCACTCATCGCGATCACGGGTCCGGGGCTCGGCAACGTGATCCTGGCGCTTACATTACTCGGCTGGGTCTCGTTCGCGCGGCTCGTCCGCGGCGAGGTGCTGGTGCGGCGCGGCGACGAGTTCGTGGTGGCCGCACGTGCGCTCGGCGCAACCCAGCGGGAGCTGTTGCTGCGTCACCTGCTCCCGAATCTCGTAGGTCCAGTCACGGTGCAGGCCACGTTCGCGGCCGCGGGAGCAATCCTGGCCGAGGCCAGCCTTTCGTTCCTGGGCCTCGGCGTGCAGGGTCTCCCGAGTTGGGGCGGCATGCTCGACCACGGGGCCGACGTATTTCTGCTGGCCCCGCACCTGGCGATCGCGCCCGGGCTCGCGATCCTGCTCAGCGTGGTGGCACTGAATTTTGTCGGAGACGGTCTGCGCGATTGGCTGGATCCGCGAACCGCCACCGCTTCGGGTCAACCCGGGCTTTGAGTTCCTTCCCGGACCCAACTGCGGGCCGCGCGCACGAAGGCGTCCATCAGCCGCCACGCGTTCCGGTCGCGGAGCTTCTCGGGATGCCACTGCACCCCGATCCAGAACTCCCGGGACGGATCCTCGACGGCTTCGACGATGCCATCGGGAGCCCAGCCGACGGCGTCCACACCGCCTCGACAGCTACCCACACTCTGGTGGTGGGTGCTGTTGACCGAAAGCGACACGCAGCCGAGAACGCGAGCGAGGCAACTGCCTTCGGCGAGGCTCACCGGGTGCACCGGTTCATGGGCGCGCACACTCTGCTCGTGCTCGAGGGCGTTCGGAAGCTCGTTCGCGATGTCCTGCACGAGCGTCCCGCCGCGGCACACGGCCATCAGCTGGGCGCCGCCGCAGATCCCGAGTACCGGCAGTCGGGCCGCATCCGCGGCCTCGAGCGCAAGTCGCTCGAAGCTGCTGCGCGCTTCCCGAGGGGCATCGACGCGCCCGCGCGGCAGCGCCCCGTACCAGTCAGGGGGAATGTCGAACGCACCGCCGCAGAGCATGAGTGCGTGGACGCCGGTAAGCGGGGCCGGCCCGCGCGGATCCAGGATCACCGGCTCAGCCCCAGCCTGCTCGAGGGCCTCGGTGCAGTTCGCCTCGACCGAGACAACCCCCTCATCGCTGATGTCGGGCGCGATCCCCACACGCACAGTCACGTGGCATAAGATGGAGTCCTCGCGCGCCTGGGTCGAGCGTGCGCTCGGATCGAGAGTCCGCGCCTTCGAGCCGCTCGAAGCCGGCGCCGGGGCGCGTCGCTACTGGCGCGTCCACACCCGCGACCCTGGGAACGGCGCGGTCCTGATGCACGCCGTGCCCGAAGATCCCGAGATTCTGCCCCCGGGGCTGCGAGCGAGCGCGGGCGAAATCCCCTTCGTGGTTGTCACGGAGTTCCTGACGCGCCATGCCCTGCCGGTGCCGCGGATCCTGGCGGTCGATCGCGAGCGCCGCCTGGTCCTCGAGGAAGACCTGGGCGACACCCGACTCGTCGACCTCGCCGCGGCTGAGCAGACACGGCTGCGTCCCGCCGTGATCGACCTGCTCGTCCGCGCCCACGCGATTCCGGAGCGGGAACTTCCCTTCCCGCGGGTGTTCGACGAAGAATGGATCCGGTTCGAACTCGGGATCTTCGCCGAACACGCAGCCCCCGAGCCACTGCGGAAGCGGCTGGTTCCCGCGCTCGCGGATCTCGCTCGCGCGATTGCGGGGCTCCCGAAACAACCCGCGCTGCGAGACGTGCAGAGCCAGAACCTGATGCTCGACCCGCAGGGAAAGCTGAGGCTCCTCGACTACCAGGACCTGCTCCTGGCTCCCCCGGAACTCGATCTGGCTGCGTTTCTCTACGACTCCTACGTTCGCATCCCCCCCGCCGAGCGTACGGCGCTGCTCGAGCGGTACGCGGCCGGACGCGGAAGACCCCTGGATCCGGAGGCGCTCAGATTGCTGGTGGTCCAGAGAAAATGTAAGGACTACGCAATCTTCAGACGAATGCTTCGAGTAAAGAAGGACCTTCGTTTCAGGGCGCCCGAACGCGCCGCGCGCGAGGCGGTCTGCTCGGTCCTGGCGGAACTCCCGGCCGAACTCGCCCACGTCGCCGTAGTGCTCCGGGAAGTGTTCGAAACGGAGCACGCGTGAAGGCCCTGATTCTGGCGGCCGGGCTCGGCTCGCGCATGGCTCCGCTGAATGCGCGGGTGGCCAAGGTCGCGCTGCCGGTTCTCGGGCGCCCGATGATTCGGCTTCTCGTCGACCAACTGGCGGACCAGGGACTGGAGCGGGCAATCGTGAACACCCACACGGTTCCGGAGTCGGTGAGCGCGGCGCTCCGCGGCGCTGCGATCCCGATCACCTACAGTCCCGAACCGGTGCTGCTGGGGAGCGGCGGCTCACTTCGGGCCGCACGCAACTGGCTCGAGGGCCCCGAACCCTTCCTCGTGATCAACGGCGACATGTTCCTGGATCTCGACCTCGCTGCCCTGCTTGAACAGCATCGTGCCGATGGCTCCCTGGTCACGCTCGGCGTGCGTGACGATCCGCGCCAGGCAGAATTCGGGAGCCTCGGATTCGACTCCCGGCGGCGGCTCAGCCGGATCACGACACTCATCGATCGCGGCGGCGAGTCTGCGAGTGGACTCTTTCTGGGCGTGCAGTTGGTCGAGCCGAGCCTGCTCGAGCAGCTCCCGGAGGCGCCCTTCGACAGTGTGCGCGATCTTTATCTGCCGATGCTTCGCGAGGGACGACCGATCGGCGTCTGGCAGCAGCCGCAGGACGCGCGCTGGTGGCCCATCGGCACGCCACGCGAACTGCTCGACGCGAACCTGCGGGCTCTGGCCAGCCTGGACGCCGAAGCGACGATCGACCCGGCGGCCGAGGTGCGCGGCGAGGTCCGGGGCCGTGTCTGGATCGACGAGGGGGCGCGCGTCGCGCCCGGGGCCAGCGTGGGCCCGGATGCCGTGATCGGCGCGGGAGCCGAGATCGGGACGGGCTCGGTGGTCGAGCAAAGCCTGGTCCTGCCGGACGCGAAGCCGGGGCCGGCGGCCCGGCTGCGTTACGCTGTGGCCTACGAAAAGGAGTGCTGGAACGATGCCTGAGGTGGTTTTTGTGGGGACCGGAGACGCCTTCGGAAGCGGCGGTCGGCGTCAAAGGGCGATTCTGGTACGCGAAGCGGGCCGGACGCTGCTGCTCGATTGCGGTCCAACCACGCTGTCGGGTCTCCGGACCCTCGGCATCGATCCGGGCGATATCGACGCGATCGCGATCAGCCACTTCCACGGGGATCATGCAGCGGGCCTGCCCTTCCTGCTGCTCGACCGCCAGTTCCAGTCCCGGGGGCCGGCCCCGCTCGAGGTTCTCGGCCCTCCCGGGATCGAAGTTCGCATGGACAAACTGACCAGGGCCTACGGCTTCGCCGAGGCCCTGACGGACCGGAGGTTCGACGTGCGCTATTCGGAGTTCGAGATCGACCGCGACTGCGTGACTCAAGGATTCACGCTGCGTCCATTTCCGGCCAACCACCAACCCAGTACGCACCCCCACATGCTGCGCGTGGGCGCCGGTGCCCGAAGCCTGTTCTTTACCGGCGACACCGGCTGGCACCCGGAGTTTCCGGACCGGGTCGGCGAGGTGGATCTGGCGATCGCCGAGTGCGTACTGATGCAGCCCGGATTCGAGTGGCACTTGAATCACGACCGCCTGGTCGCAGAGCGCAAGCGCTTCCGTGCGGGTCGAATCGTGCTCACCCACCTCGGAGCAGAGGTCCTGTCGGACCTGGACCGCGTCGAGTTCGACACCGCGCACGACGGCCTCGCGCTGGAGTTCTAGCGCCCGCCCGAACCCGAGGGCGGCGTCAGGGTTCCGAGTACGACACCGCGCCGCGCTCCCGTGGCCTCGGGTACGTTGGAGTCGATCCCGTTCCGGGCCGCCCAGCCGAGCAGTGCAAAGCCGACCGCCTCGAGTGCGTCGGCCGGGATCCCGTGGTCATCGGTCGTCTCGACGCGCGCGGGCGCCAGCCGTTCACGAAGCGGCTCGACCAACATCGGGTTGTGCACTCCTCCCCCGCAGAGCAGCCAGCGGGCTGGGGGTTCCGGCGCAAAGCGCGCGCAGGCCACGATGCTCTCGACCGTGAGCCGGGCCAGGGTCGCTACCAGATCGTTCGGGTCGTCGCTCTCTTCCAGAATCCGTTTCCGCGCGTGCGCGAAGAACTCTGCACCGAAGTACTCGTGGCCGGTACTCCTGGGCGGTGCGCGATCGAAATAGGGATCGTCCAATAACTCCTTCAGGACCCGTTCGCGCACGCGCCCCGCGCGGGCGCGTGCGCCGTCGCGGTCGAAGGCTTCCCGGCCTTCCGACTGGAAACGCACGGCCCGGTCGATCAGCGCATTTCCGGGACCCGGATCGAACGCGACCAGGTCCGATCCACCGGCCCCCATGAAGGTCACGTTCGTGAAGCCGCCGATGTTGAGGACCGCACGGGCTTCATCGGGTGCCGCGAAAAGGCGGCGGTGAACGAACGGGGTCAGCGGTGCCCCCTGCCCGCCCGCCGCGAGATCCGCGCTTCGAAAGTCCGACACCACCGGCAGTCCGGTCGCCGCCTCGATCACGGCCGCCGAGCCGAGTTGAAGTGATCCTTGAACTTCGGGTTCCGGATAATGTGCCACGGTCTGCCCGTGAGAACCGATCCCGCTCACCCGTTCGGGCGCGATCTCTGCCTGGGAGAGCAAGGACCGCGCGGATGCAGCGAAGCGCTCGCCGATCTCGCGGTCGACCTGAAGCAGTTCACGAAGCTCGACGGGCTCCGCTGCAAAGGTCCGGATCCGCTCGGAGAGCCCGGCCGGGAGCGGATCGGAGCGGTAGGCGAGGAGTTCCAGTTCACCCGGTCCGGCCCCAATGCGGATCAGAGCCGCGTCCACGCCGTCCGCGGACGTACCCGAGATGAGTCCGATCCAGAGTTCCACGCCGCCCTTCCTCCGGGAAGCCGCCAGCTTAGCTTGTCGGCTCACAAGCACGAGAAGTTGCCGGGCCCGGGCAGCGAGGTCCCCCGCTCCGGCAAGCGCCGACCCGGACTTCGAATTGACACGGCGGAGGGCGCGCGGGTAACGTCCGGCCCCCATGGCGACCCCGGCCGACGACCGCTCTCGCATTCTCGGCGGCGCCGTTGCGCTCGGGGCCGTGGTGGCGGCCCTACTGTTCTTGCTGGGGCTCGCGGCCGAGAGCTACTGGGCCATCGCGCTTCCCGTGGCGATCCTGGTGCTGTTCGTACTCGGACTCGTATTCTGGATCGGCTGGACGATCCTGACCGTCCAGGTCGAGGCGGAAGGTGCCGAACTGGGCGCCGGAACGGGAGGGACCGGGTCGGCGACGTCCGAGAGCCAGGCACCTGCCGAAACGTCAGAGACCGAAGTAGGCCCGGGTGCGCCCGGCCCATAACAGGCTCCGCATCGCGCTGCTGACCTACCGCGGCAACATGTTTTGCGGCGGTCAGGGGATCTACACCGCCTACATCGCGCGCGAATTACACCGCTTGGGACACGAGGTCCATGTCATCGCGGGCCCGCCGCTGCCCGACCTCGAGCCCGGGATCCCGCTGCACGTGATTCCGAATCACAATTTCTTCGCGCTGAAGGGGCGCGAGGCACTTCCGGCCGAGCGTCCGCTGCGCACGCTGTTTCCGTCTCACCTCTACGAGTACGGGGTCTCGCGCCTTGGCGTATTCCCGGAGATGACGAGCTTCGGGCTGCGGCTGCTGGTGCGCTGGCGCGCGCTCCAGCGGCGTCATCGCTTCGACGTGGTCCTCGACAACCAGTCGCTCTCGTGGGGACTTCTCGGGATTCAGGCCAGCGGAGTGCCGGTGGCCGCGATGGTTCATCACCCGCTGCACATCGATCGCCAGGCCGATTTCGCGATCGATCCGCGCTTTCGCCGAAAATGGAAGCGAACGCTGTACTTCCCTCTCTTGATGCAGCAAGTCGTGCTGCCCAGGCTCGCACGTACGCTCTCGGTTTCCCACGCATCGGCGCGCGAGATCGAGCGCTACTTCGGGATTTCCGGCAAGCAGGTGGACGTCGTCTACAACGGCACCGACACCGAGATCTTCCGCCCCGTCGAACGCAGGAAGGAAACCGACCTGATCTTCGTGGGGCGCACGGAAGACCGCAAGAAGGGCATTCCCTTCCTGCTCGAAGCGCTGGCCCGAACTCCGGAGCACATCACGCTCAAGATCGTCGACGGGCGGATTCCGGACGGGGGTCTGGTCCCCAGGAAGATCCGCGAGCTGGGACTCGAGAAGCGCGTGGTACTGCTCGAGCGAATGCTCTCGGTACCCGAACTGGTCTCCGAGTATTCGACCGCACGCGTCGCCCTCGCACCTTCCTTCTTCGAGGGATTCGGCTTCCCGGCATCCGAGGCGATGGCATGCGGGCTGCCCGTGATTGCGACCGGCTCGGGCGCGCTTCCGGAGGTTGTCGGAACTTCGGGCAATGCCGGGCTCCTGGTTCCATTCGGCGATTCCGTGGCCCTCGCCGAGGCGATCACACAACTCGCGAACGACCCCGCGTTGGCGGCCCGGATGGGGGCCGCGGCGCGGCGGCGGGTCGAGCAGGTCTTCTCGTGGCGCGAAGCCGGAGAACGCACCGCCGGTGTCCTCGAAGAGGTGGTGCGTGCTCACGGTCGATCTTGACCGGCTCCAAATCGAGCCCGGCCACTGGCTGCTGGATGCCGGCTGCGGCGGAGGACGGCACTGTTTCGGCGCCCTCGATCGCGGCGCCCACGTCATCGGGCTGGACCTCGACCTAGAGAGCCTGAGGGTCGCACGCGCCGGTATTGCGGAGCGCAGCCAATCCCTGGGAGCGGGCGGGAACGGACCGCGCGGCGGCGTCCTCCGGGGCGACGTGTTCCGACTCCCCTACCCCGACGACCGCTTCGACCGAATCATCTGTGCAGAGGTCATGGAACACGTGCACGACTACGCGGGCGCGCTGCGCGAACTGGTCCGCGTATTACGCCCGGGCGGCCGGATCGGCGTCACGATTCCGACCGCGATCACCGAGCACCTGTACCTGCTGCTCTCGCGGGAGTACTTCGAGAGCCCGGGGGGTCACATTCGGATCTTTCGGCCGCGGGAGCTGGCACGTGCGCTGGCGCAGGCCGGCGTTCGGGTCGAGGGGGTGAGCTTTGCGCACGCACTGCACTCCCCCTACTGGGGAATTCGGTGCGCACTCGGGCTGAACGACGAATCTCCATTTTTGACAAGGAGTTATCGCAGGTTCCTCATCCATGCGTCGCAGTCCCGCTTGTGGGCCAGAGTGGAGCGGGCCCTGGACTGGATCTGGCCGAAGAGTCTGGTGCTCTACGGGACCCGGGTCGCGACGGGACGCCCGTGACCCGAATCGCGTTCCTGGCCTACCGCGGGACCATGACCAGCGGGGGACAGGGAATCTACCTGCACGCACTCACGCGGGAACTCGCCGCGCAGGGCTACGAGATCGACGTCTTCGTGGGCCCGCCCTGGCCCGACCCGATGCCCTGGGCCGAGGTGACCCGGATCGAGAACCAGTGTTTCTGGGGCAGCCGCTTCGCGCCCAAACCTGGTGCGTTCCTGCCCGACCCCGATCCACTCCGCATCTTCTCGCCCCTCAACTTCTACGAGTTCGCGGTGACACGCTTTGGCTTTCTGCCCGAGCCATTCGCGTTCAGCCTCCGCGCTGCGCGTGCCGTGATCGAGCGCATCCGTCGAGGCCGCCGCTACCAACTGGTGCACGACGTCCAGTCCGTCGGGTACGGACTGCTCTGGCTGCGCGCGCTCGGGCTCCCCGTGGTGACGACGATTCACCACCCACTGAGCGTCGATCGCCGTTCCAGCCTGCGCAGAGACCGGAGCTTCCGAGAGAAGAAAGGCACGCTCACCTTCTACCCGGTGCGGACACAACGGCGTGTCGCCCGACGGCTGGATGCAGTACTGACCTCGAGCGATGCCTCCGCGCGCGAACTCACGGACCGCTTCGGGGTACGCGAGGATCGTCTCCACCGGGTCCGGAACGGCGTCGAGTTGCCGCCACCGGGCACCCACCGCAGTCGTCCCGAACCGCCCGAACTGCTGTTCGTGGGCCGATGCGGTGATCCCAACAAAGGCCTCGAGTACCTGATCTCGGCGCTGGCGCAACTCCCGCCCCGGGTCACGCTGCGGGTGCTGGATCAGTTTCCGGCAGACACGGCACTCGAAGCCCAGATCCGCGAACTGGGACTCTGCAAGCGCCTGCGCTTCTCGGGAAAGGTGTCGAGACAGGAACTGGACCGCGCCTATCGCTCCGCGGCCGTCGTGGTGTTGCCGTCGCTCTTTGAGGGCTTCGGGCTACCCGCGGTCGAGGCCCTGGCGGTGGGCACACCGGTGGTTGCCGCACGCGCGGGTGCGCTGCCCGAGGTGATCGGAACCATGGGAGCCGGCGTGCTGGCAGCGACGGCTGATCCGGCGGCGCTCACGCGCGCGATCGAGCAGGTCCTTCAAAACTGGCAGGCCGAACACGCACGCGCGCTCGCCGCACGCCCCCGCATCGAGCAGGCTTACGCCTGGAGCCGGATCGCAGCGGGTACGGCCCGGATCTACCGGCAACTCGTCGAGCGGGGCTAGGGCCCCTTCGCGCCGCGCGGGCGGCCCGCGACTACGATCACGTCGGCGAGCGAAGGAAGCCAGCGTGCCAGCGCGTCGGTCCCGAGCAGCAGAGCCCGGGCGATCGGACGAGGCAGACGCGCGAGCGCTCGGCCCCAACTGCGTACCCCCCACAGCAGCGACAAGCCCGTCCACTCTTCGATCTCGACTGCGGCCCGGATCTGTTCCCTGAGCAGGGCCGGGTCGTAGCGCGTGAGGTGATCCGACGGAACGTCGTGATAGCGGCGGCCCCTTCGCTGTGCCGAGCGCCAGGGGCCGAGCCAGCGATCGAGGGTACGGGCGACGCGCGACCCCAGGGATTCGAAGTTGGCCACGGCGAGCACCACGCGTCCCCGGCTGTGCGTGATTCGGGCCAGTTCCTGGATGCAGGCCACCGGGTCGTCGAAATGGTCCAGCGCCCCCTTGCAGAACGCCGCGTCGAAAGAAGCCGCCCGGAACGGCAGGGCCTCCGACCAGCCGCGGACCCGCCGCACTTCGCTCCCGCCCGGCCTTCGCGCGTCCTCGAGGAGAGCCAGTTGCATGATCCGCCGGGAAGGTTCGGCCCCGACCGTCCAGATTCCGTCCGCGGCCAGGCGGCGTCCGTCCTGGCCGACGCCGGCCGCTGCGTCGAGTACGCGCGAGCCCGGCTGCACCCGCAGGGCCTCCAGGGTCGCGTCCTCCATCCGCGCGAACAGGAACTCCGAATCCGGAGAGAACCCCATCGGGATCACGTCCGACATGTCTCGGTCGAGATCAACCACGCGCATCGCGCGCCACCCTAGCACGCACGCCGGGCGCGCGATTCGAGACGGCCTAGGCGAGTTCGAACTCCTTGCACTTGCGGTAGAGGGTGCTCCGGCCGATCCCGAGGAGTTCTGCGGTGCGGCACACGTCGCTGCTGCAGTGTGCGAGGGCGGCCTCGATACAGGCGCGTTCGTACGCCCTGAGCGAAAGCTGGATCGGCGGCCCGGAAGCACAGCCGGCCTCAGTGGCGCGCCGCGAGAACTCCGAACGCCGCGGACCGCCCAAGCGCAGGTCGCGAACTCCGAGCTTCGGGCCCGGCGCCAGCGCCACGGCCGCTTCGATGGTGTTCTCGAGCTCCCGAACGTTCCCTTCCCACGGATGTACGAGCAGGGCTTCGAGCGCCTCCGGTTCGAGCCCCTTGATGGCCGTTCCGCGTGCGAAGCGCTCGAGGAAGTGGCTGGCAAGCACGGCGACGTCTTCGGGCCGCTCCCGCAGCGCCGGGATCTCGATCGCGACAACCCGAAGCCGGTAATACAGATCGCGACGGAAGCGGCCAGCCTGGACCTCTTCCGCCAGATCGCGGTTGGTCGCGGCAACGATCCTCACGTCCGTCGCTTCCGGGCTGCCGGCTCC
>JAYZEO010000078.1:0-9290 GCA_036337215.1 Myxococcota bacterium
CTCGGGCCGAATCTGGTACAGGCCCTGGATCATGAGCGCGTCCACGAAGTTGAGGCCACAGGCACGAACCTCGACCACCACGCTACCCGGCCCGGCCGCGGGCGCCTCACGCTCCTCGACCACGAGTTTCTCGGGCGGACCCAACTCGGCACAGACCACCGAACGCATCATTTACCTCCCTGGCCGGGGAACTCGGGCTCGCCGTCGGCATCCGCAGCCGGCCGTCGCGCCCGCCGCCGCGCCACACCCGACCCTCTGGCCGAGGGCTCGACCCGTTCGATCGCCCCAACCCTCGAAATAGTCTATAACGCCCGCTGTCAGAAGGCCTGCGCAAGCCCAGGGATCCTGCAGACCCCGCAGCGCGGGCCGGGCTCCGGGACCCGCCTGCGCTGGTTCCTGGCCCGAGTCCCTCTACCCCTGGCCAAAATTCGAGCGCAGACCCGTTCGGCGCGCGACCGGGCCACAAGCCACCACCGAGAACACCCCGCCATGACCCCGACCAAAACGACGACCGCAGCCGCGCGCTCGACAGGGGCGGTCCTGACTTTCGGGTTCGCCGGACTCGCGCTGCTCACCCTGGGGCTGATCGTGGTGGGTGCACTGGTACGAGCCTACGATGCCGGGCTCGCGTGCCCCGACTGGCCGCTCTGTCGCGGCGCGCTGGTTCCGGCCTTCGACTTCGAGGTCGCGTTCGAGTGGGGGCATCGCGTATTCGCGGCCGCGATCTCGATCGGGCTGGTCGGGCTCACCGGGCTGGCCTGGAGAAACCCGACGTACTGGCGCGAACTGCGCACCCGCCTCGCGTGGACCTGGGTCGTACTGGCCACCCAGATTGTCTTCGGCGGACTGACGGTCTTGCTGCTGCTTGCGCCCTGGACGGTGAGCGTGCACCTCGTGCTCGGCAACGCGTTTTTCGTCGTCCTGCTTTGGACTGCGCTCGATCTCCGAGAATCATCTGCTACGAAACCAGCCCGAACCTCGCTGCGGCACGCCGTGCCGAGCCTGCTCGCACTCGTGAGCCTGTGCCTTTTCTTCCAGATCGTGCTGGGCGGATGGGTATCGAGTCACTACGCCGGGCTCGCGTGTCCGAACTTCCCCACCTGCGATGGCCAGAGCTTCGTGCCCACCTGGGAGGGGCTCATCGGAATTCACCTGCTGCATCGCTTGAACGGATTCGTGCTACTCGGAGGCTTTCTGCTGCTTGCGGCCGCCACACGCGGAAGCGGCCGGTTCGGATCTCTCGCCGGCCTGGGGCTCGGCTTGGTCGCAGTCCAGATCGGCGTCGGCATCGCCAACGTGTTGCTGCAATTGCCGGTGGCGGTAACGGGCCTTCACAGCGCGCTCGCGGCCGCGATCATCGCGGTCAACGCGATGCTGGTACGGGAGTGGATGCGAACACGGAACACGCTGCGCGAAGCCACGTCGCACGCCACGGTCCTCGAAGCTCCATGAGCCGGGCCAGCCTTTTCCTCGCGCTCACAAAGCCCCGCATTCTTGCGCTGGTGTTGCTCTCCGGGCTCCCAGCGCTGGCCATCGCAGGCGGCGGCTGGCCCGCGCCCGGGCTGGCGTTGGCGACACTGCTCGGCACAGCACTCACCGCAGCTGCCGCCAATGCTTTCAACAGCTACCTCGAACGAGAGCCCGATGCGCTGATGGAACGCACACGCGACCGTCCGCTGCCTTCGGGCGCGCTTCCGCCGACACAGGCGCTCGTATTCGGGTTCGCGCTCGGTGCGCTGGGCGTCGGCTTGCTCTGGCGGGTATCCGGCCCGACGGCGGCCGGTCTCGCACTCGCCGCCGTCGCCGTCTATGTGTTCGTGTACACCCTCTGGCTCAAGCCACGCACCCCGTTTGCCGTGGTCGTCGGGGGCTTCTCAGGGGCGATTGCTCCACTCATCGCAGACGCCGCAATCCAGGGCCACGTGGGCGCGGCCGGCTGGCTGCTTTTCGCCATCATCTTCATCTGGCAGCCCCCTCACTTCTACGCGATCGCGCTCTTCCGCCGCGAGGACTACGCGCGCGCGGGCTTTCCGATGCTGCCGGACCGGATTGGCGAAGAGGCCACCTATG
Source organism: Myxococcota bacterium (assembly GCA_036337215.1). GTDB lineage: Bacteria > Myxococcota_A > UBA9160 > SZUA-336 > SZUA-336 > JABSQV01. The sequence goes on from JAYZEO010000078.1 coordinate 2,071, forward strand.
ACCGGATCGTATGGTGGTCGGTGGCACTCGTGCCCGTCACGCTGCTGCCGCTCTTTCTTCCGGGCCTGGGCCCCGTATACGGAACCACGGCAAGCCTGCTCGGGGCGCTGTTCCTACGGCGGGCCTGGCAGTTGCGCAGGCAGCGGGATACCGCATCGGCGCGACGGCTGTTCCTGTTTTCGCTGGCATACCTGTTCGGCCTGTTCACGGCCATGATTATCGACCTGGCTCTTTCCTTCTGACGCTTCCTGCCAGACCGACCTGCACGCGGCCGAGTTCGCACGCTGAGACGCCCGATCGACTATCCTGCCCGGCGGTTTGGAGTTCACGGCGCACGGACACCCGCTTCACACACGCTCGCTGACGCTGGTGGTGACCCAGCGTGAGGATGGGCGCTGGTGCGCGCGCGGCGATATCATCGATCTTCGCAAATCGAGCTTCGTGCCGATGCAGGACGATCTTCAACCCTCCGGCATCGTGCACCAGATGTCGATCGAGGCCGCGATCGACCCCGCCACGCGGCGACTCGAAGCCCTCGAGACCGCGCAGCCCTTCGTCGCGATCGAGCCGGGCGAGACGAGCGGCGGGGAGTGCTGCCGAGATCCTGCACCCAGGCTCCAGGCGCTGGTCGGTGACACGCTCGACGCGGGCTTTGCAAAGCGGCTCGACGGCGTGTTCGGCGGGCAGCTCGGTTGCTCCCACCTGCTGACCCTGTTTCGGCTGATGGCATCTGGGTTGCTGCGCGCGTTCGAGTTGGAGGCCGCACTTTCGGCAAAGAGCAAGCACCCGCGGCGCCCGGGAGAGCGCCCGTTCCGGCGCGCTGCGTTCGTGGACGGCTTCGAAAGCCCCGACGAGTCGATCGAACTCGCAGTTCAGCTCGCCGACATCCACACCCGCCCTGCAGCAGAGGTCAAGCTGCCACTCGAACGGCTCGGGGACCAGGCCGAAGTGCGGATTCTGGCAAGGCTTCCGCAACCGGGCTTTTCGATCGCCAGATTGCGCGCCGGATTGCGGCGGCGTTCGGCAGAGAACTTCTCCGACGCCGAGTGGCAGGACGTGTCGAGTCGACTCGAGGAGCTCGAGGGAAGCTCGCTGACGGCGGGCTTCGCTCGCACGCTCTTCGCGGTCGTGGGCCAGGACCCGGTCGACGCCCCGCTGCTCGATGCGTTGCTACAGCTCGCTCCCGGACATATCCAGGTGTTGGCCGCGATCAGCGAGCGCTGGCTCCGGGCAATCGCCTCGGGCGGGGGCGCGGCGTCGCTCCGCTCCGACGGAGAGGCTCCGGCGGTGGCCGCGCTCGGGGGCATGCCCGATTCCTGTTACATGTGGCGCAGCGACGGTCCGCTTCACGCGATCCGCAGCACACCCCCACGTCGCAACCAGCCCTAACCCGATCCTCAGGATCGATATACGGGACCGCGCTCTCGGACAGGATCGAGCAGCGCGTGATCATTGGGCTCGACTTCGTGGCCCTCCGGGAACGGCGGCCGCGCTTCGAGCCCGAGGGCCTCGAGTACCGGGGGCTGTTGGTAGTAGCCCGAAAAGGTATGGAACAGGAGCAGCGGCAGGAAGCCGGCCTCGCGCGCAGTCAGTTCTTCGAGCACTCCGCGGCGTTCGCCCCGGGGCAGCGCCGCGAAATCGGCCGCACCGCGACCCGAGGCCAGCTCGTCGAGGGAACTCAGCCCCTGCACGATCATGGGTACGAGATCAGCTGCTCGCTCCCCGACATAGCTCACCAGGCCGAGTTCTCCCGCGCCGGGGAAGCGTCCATCCTCGCTCGGAGGAATGATCTCGTCGAGCACGCATGCGAGTGCGCGTTCCTGCGCCCTCGAGAAACCCGAATCGCTCTCTGCCTGGCTCATCTTCCCCTTCTCATTCTTGAGGCACCCTCAGTCGAACAGGTTCGCGAGCCTCTCCTTGATCGAGTCCGCCACGTAGAGCGCGAGCGCCTGGATCGTGTTCGTGGGATTCACGGCCGCGGCGGTCACGAAGATGCTGCCATCGACGATGAACAGGTTTCGGACATCGTGGGACCGGCCCCACTCGTTCACGACCGAGGCCGCGGGATCGGTGCCCATCCGTGCCGTGCCCATCAAGTGCCAGCCCGCAAAGGGCAGCGGCCCCTGCGCCGTGGTCGAGTGCGCACCCGCGGCCCGGAGCACCTCCCGGCCCCGCGCCATGCAATGCTCGAGCATCTTCTGGCTGTTCTCGCTCAAGCGATACTCGATCCGGGGCGCCGGAATCCCATTCGAGTCCACCAGTTCGGAATCGAGTGTCACCCGGTTGTGCGGCTCCGGAAGGTCCTCGCAGATCGCGACCATGCCCGCGTTGCGGTCGAAGCGCTCTGCGTAGGCTTCGTGGTGACCGGCCCCCCACGGGATCTCTCCCGACGACATCCCGGAAAGCGCGGTGCCCACCGGGCCCATCCCGCGGGTGATCTCGTACGAGTAGCCGCGCAGAAAGCCGCGCGCCGGATCGGTCTCGTAGAACTCCTGGCTCACGATGCAGCAGCCCATGGGTCCCTTGAAACCCTCGAGGCGCTCGTCGAACACGCCCTGCACCATCGCGTACGGGTGGAACATGAGATTTCGGCCGACCAGACCACTGCGGTTCGCGATTCCGTCCGGAAACGCCCGGGAGCGGGAGTTGAGCAGCAAGCGGGGCGTCCCTACACCATTGCAACCGACGATCACGATCTCGGCACGCTGCTTGTGTTCGACACCGTCGGCGTCGTAGTAGATCACGCCGTCGGCCATGTCGTTCTCGTCGACCGTGATCTCGCGCACGCGACAGTGGGTACGGAGTTCCACGCCCTGCCGGACCGCGGCGGGCCAGTAGGTCACGTCGGTACTGCCCTTGGCGCCCTGCGCGCAACCCGTGAGACAGGCACCGAGGTTGATGCACTGGGCCCGACCGTTGTGGGGCACGGTCGCGATGGCACTGTCGGAGGGCCACCAGTGCCAGCCCAGTTTATTGAAACCACCCGCAAGCGTATGTCCGAGCTTTCCGAGCGAAACGGGCGGAAGCGGAAGTTCCTTGTGCGGGTAGGCCGGGTCGCCCGCAAGTCCCGCCACCCCCATCATCTGGGCGTTCTGCTCGTAGTAGGGCTCGAGGCGGTCGTAGTCGATCGGCCAGTCGTCCGCGACCCCGTCCAGGGTCCGGACCTTGAAGTCGCCGGGGTGGAAGCGCGGAAAGTGCGCGGCGTAGAGAATCGTGCTGCCGCCGACCGCGTTGAAGTTCGAGATCGCGATCGGCGATCCGGAATCGTTGATGGGGTAGTCCTCGGGCCTGCCGCGCCCGTTGGGGCTGAGCCCGAAGTCCCCGAACTGGCGCAGTTCCCAGTCGCTCTGGGTACTCGGATACTCGGCGGGGTTCATCCAGCCGCCCTGCTCGAGGCACACGATCTTCATGCGGGTATCCGAGAGACTCCACGCCATCGCGGCCCCGGCGGCACCCGCACCCACGATCAAAACGTCTACCACCTCGTCGGACATCGCGTCTCCCGCTCCCTCCACCCGATCCTACGGACCGGGCGAGACGGGTACAAGCGCGATTAGTAGCGGGCTTCGATCCGGCGTACGGTGGCTTGCCGGACCGTCGTGGATCGCGTAGAAGCCTTAGGATACAGAGGGTCGCGGCGCCCGGCAGCGCACCCAACCGGAGGCCCCATGAGCGAGCAACCGTCTCCCCCCGTTCACCCGCTCGAACCGACTTCGTCCGAAGAAATCAGGCGCGCAGTTCAGATTCTGCGCGAGGACGGCCGACTCGGCGAGAACGCACGCTTCTCGTGCACGCTGCCGGTCGAACCTTCCAAGGAATCCGTGCGCAGATTTTCTCCCGGAGACGCGTTCGACCGCGAACTTCGCCTGATCGGCTACGACCCGGAGCCGAGTGAATCGTTCGACGCGCGGATCTCGCTGAGCCAGGGCAAGGTCGCGAGTTTCGAAACAGTGGCGCGGGGCCAGGCCCCGCTCGGCTTCATGGACTTCCTGAAGGTGATCGTCACGATCAAGGCCGACCCGGAATGGCAGGCCGCGATGCGTCGACGCGGGATCGAAAACTTCGACCTGGTCCAGGTCGATCCCTGGCCGATCGGGGGCTACGAGCCCGAGGAACTCGAACCCGGAGCTCGCGCCATGCGCTGCATCTCCTTCTTGCGCGAATACCCGAGCGACAACGGTTACGCGCGTCCGATCGAGGGCGTGATGGCCTACGTCGACGTCGGCCGCGAGCGCGTGATCCGCGTTGATGATTACGGCGTCGTGCCCTTTCCGCCCGAGTCGGGCGCCTACGACCCGGAGCACGTGGGCGCCATGCGCGAGGATCTGCGCCCGATCGAGATCACACAGCCCGAAGGCCCGAGTTTCACGGTCAACGGCCACCAGGTCGACTGGCAGAAGTGGCAATTTCGAATCTCACTGCATCCACTGCACGGCCTGGTGTTGCACGAAGTCGGATACCAGGACGGTGATCGCGTGCGCCCCATCCTCCACCGGGCCGCGCTCGCGGACATGGTCGTCCCCTACGGCGACACCTCCCCCATGCACAACTGGAAGCAGGTGTTCGATGCGAGCGAGACGAGCTTCGGCCAAATGGCAAACTCGCTCAAGCTCGGCTGCGACTGCCTTGGAGAAATCCACTACTTCGACACGACCTACCTGAGCTGGAACGGCGATCCCGTGACAATTCCGAACGCGATCTGCATGCACGAAGAGGACTACGGAATCCTCTGGAAGCACACCGACATGCACTCGGGCACGGTCGAGGTACGCCGCTCGCGTCGACTGGTGGTGAGCACGATCCTGACCGTCGGAAACTACGAGTACGGCTTCTTCTGGTACCTCTACCTGGATGGCTCGATCCAGATGGAGGTAAAGCTCACCGGGATCGTGGGCGTTTCCGCGGTCGCACCCGGCGAACACTCCGATACGGCCCCGCTGATCGCGCCGCAGCTCTCGTCACCCAACCACCAGCACCTGTTCTGCTTCCGCCTCGACTTCGGACTCGACGGCGACGGCAACTCGGTCTACGAGGTCGACGCGGAGCCCGTCCCAACGGGGCCCGAGAACCCGCACGGCACGGCGTTCCGCTCGGTCGCAACGCCGCTGCGCAACGAGCACGAGGCACAACGCACGGCAGATCCCGCAAGGAACCGCCACTGGAAGGTGGTAAACCCCGAAGTCAAAAACCGCCTGGGTCAACCCGTGGGCTACAAGCTCCTACCGGGTCCGACCCCGACGATGTTTGCTGCCCCGGACTCTCCCCACGGTAAGCGCGCTGGCTTCGCGCACCACAACCTCTGGGTCACCGCGCACGATCCCGGCGAACTCGGCGCCGCGGGGGATTTCGTGAATCAACATCCGGGCGGCGCCGGTCTTCCCGAATTCGTGGCGGGAAATCGCCCACTCGAGAACACCGACCTGGTGCTCTGGCACTGCTTCGGACTCACGCACATACCGCGGCCCGAGGACTGGCCCGTGATGCCGGTCGAGTACTGTGGTTTCAGCCTGATCCCAACCGGCTTCTTCGAGCGCAATCCCGCGCTCGACGTTCCGCCTACGCGGCATTGCAAAGACTGATTCACTCCGGGTCATGTGGGTGAGCGACCGGGCTCGGGATTGCTACGCGCGCTTTCCGGCAAGGGGATGTCGGCCTTGACCGAGACCATCCCTGTGGCCCCGCCGCATCGAGCCCGATGGGGTTGCCGTCTGGCGGCGCTGGCCCTGCTCCTCGGGGTTGCGGGCTGCGCGGAGACGGAGACGCGCGGCCGAGCGCTCGTCGTTGGGGTCGATGGCGCGACTGCGTCTGTACTCGATGCGATGATCGCAGAGGGGGAACTCGAGAACTTCCTAGCGCTTCGCGAAAACGGTGCGTCGGGCATGCTCCGTTCGGAGTTCCCGCTTCTCTCGCCCCGAATCTGGACCTCTATCGCGACAGGGAAGGCGCCCGAGTTACACGGCATCGAGCACTGGGTACACCTCGACGAAGCCGGAACCGTGCGTCTCTACTCGAGCCATGATCGGAGGGTCCCGGCGATCTGGAACATCCTGAGCGAGACCGGGCTCACGGTCGGCGTGGTCAATTGGCTCATGAGCCACCCGCCCGAGCGAATCTCGGGTGTGATGGTGAGCGATCACGCGGGGCCGGACGTATTGACGCGGCGGATCGGGTTGGGAGGTGAATTCGCGAGACGGCTGTTTCCCGATGCACCCGGCGAGTTGGTTCCCTCGCAGAACGACATGGCCTTTGCCGAGCCCGCGCAGTGGGCTGCGCGCTTTGCGGATGAACTCGCCCGGAGCGATCCTCTCACGGACATCGAAGACCCGTTCGCGAACGACGGCCAGAGACCCGAGAACCTGGTCCTCGAGTACTTCTCCGAGATCTTCCTCACCGACCAGGCCGTCACTCGAACGGCGCTCGAGATCGAGCGTGAACAGAGCCCCGATCTCCTGATGGTCTACCTTCCCGGAGTCGATCGCGTCTCTCACTTTCTGTTCTCGGCGCTCGTCGACCTCGAGAAGATCCCCGAGATACACCACCAGTTGGCGGCGGTCCGCGCGGAGAATGCGCGCTCTCTCCGGCTCTATTACCGTTACGTGGATCTTCTCGTTGGAAAGCTCGCCGAGCGTTACGGGCCCGAAGACCTGGTCCTGGTCATCTCCGACCACGGCTTCGAAGCACCGTACGAGTCGAAACACCAACTCCAGGGCATCCACGTGAGCGAAGCTGCGCGCGACGGCGTGGTCTTGATGCGCGCACCGGGAATTCCGGGCGGAAGTCGTGCCGAAGGCATGAGCATCTACGATGTAATGCCAACGCTGCTGGCGTGGTTCGGGCTTCCGGCTGCCGAAGACATGCAGGGCCGCGCCCCGGGCTTCGTTCCGTTCGGGATCGCGCGATCCGTTCGAAGCTATGACTCGGTCCCGATTGCGCGAACGCAGGACACGGGATCAGGGGTCGAGCCCGAGATCATCCGCGAGTTGCGTTCGCTCGGATACGTAGACTAGGCCGCCGACCCGCCCTTCCTGTTCGTCCCCCACGCCCCGGTCTTCGCCTTTTTTTCTACCGATACACGAGAAGCGCGGCCCCGCGCCCAAAATCACAGCCATTTCTCCTATCCTTGCTCGCGTATATTCTGAAACCGGGAAGGCTTTCGTCACCCACGTCTCGATTGCCACCTGACCTGACGAAATCCCGAAAACCAGCCAAATGGGGGAGCA
>JAYZEO010000079.1:0-5935 GCA_036337215.1 Myxococcota bacterium
AGTCGGAGTTCGGAGTTCTGGTCACGCACCTCGCCGAGAGCGAACCGGTCAGAATCCTGGTCCAGGATGAGGCTCACGCCGAAACTGTGCAGGCGAAGCTCCGCGAACTTCCACCCGGAGCGGCCGTGGAGTTTCACCCGGTGCCGACCGACGACGCCTGGCTGCGCGACACCGGCCCGAGCTTCGTGCGAGACGGAAACGCGGGCCTGCTCGCCCTCGACTGGAGCTTCAACGCCTGGGGCGGCAAGTACCCCCCGTGGGACCGCGACGACGCAGTCGCGTCACAGGTCGCCCAGATCGCCGGGGCGCACTGCCTGCGGCCGGGCCTGGTTGCGGAGGGCGGCGCATTCGAGGTCGATGGCGCCGGCACCTTGATCGCGACCGAGCCGACGCTGATCGATCCGGCACGCAATCCTGGGGTCGATCGAGAAGAACTCGAGCGGCGGCTCGGGGAACTGCTCGGCGTACGGCGGATCATCTGGCTCGGTGCCGGGATCGAGGGCGACGACACCGACGGCCACGTCGACGACATCGCGCGCTTCGTGGCCCCGGGCCGCGTGGTCTGTGCCCGGGAGCCCGACCCTGCCGACCCGAACCATGCACCGCTCGAAGACTGCCGGGCGCGACTCGCAGCCGCCCGCGACGCGGCGGGGAGGGCGTTCGAGTTGATCGACCTCCCGATGCCGTCCCCGATCGAGAGCCAGGGCCAGCGCCTGCCCGCAAGCTACGCAAACTTCTACATCGCAAATCGCGCGGTGCTGGTTCCAGTCTTCGGCGTCCCCGAGGATGCGCCCGCCCTCGACCTGATCCAGGCGCAGTTCCGCAACCGAAAGACCGTGGCGATCCCGGCGTCCGCACTCGTCCGCGGACTCGGAACCGTCCATTGCCTGACTCAACAGGAGCCCGTACGGAAAGGAGATCGCGCATGGAGTTCGCAGTAAAGGTCGTCATCTCGGCACTCGTGATCAGCTTCGCGTCGTGGCTCGCGGGCCGCTTCCCGACGATCGCCGGCTTCGTGATCGCGATGCCGATCGCGACCATGACGGTGATGCCATTCGCGCAGATCGAGTACCAGGATCCGGCGCGGACCGCGGCCCTCGCAAAGGGAATTCTGGTCGCGATTCCGGTTTCGGTGATGTTCCTGGTTCCGTTCCTGCTGATCGATCGGATCGGCGGCTTCTGGCCCGCGTACGGGCTCGGGTGCCTGCTGCTGGTGGCGGGCTTCTTCCTCCAGCAGTGGGTCGTTCGGGCCCTCTGAACCGGGTCGCGGGCGATATGGCGCGCGCGATCGGGAGCAGCACTCGGCCGTCCCACAGCCGATCTCGAGCACGGGCCCTCTCCGCTTCCGCGCGAACACGAGAGAGAAGTCGGCCTCTCCCGAGCCACCACGCAACCCGGCATAGGCCGCGTCGCAGTTGAGCGCGGCCACACCCCCGTACCGGTCGCCGTCGAAGCGCTTCAGATCGCGCTGCACGACGCCGTCCCCTCCTCGCTCTGTCTCCAGGGCGCAGAAATTCGAGTGCTCGGAGTACTGGGGAACAAACGGCTAAACTCGGAGTCCGTGAAGGCGAACCCTCGCACGGAGTCCCGCAAACTGCCCGGCGCAGTCGTACCTTATGCGAGCGGCGAACTGCGCGCGCGCTTCGATGCGTGGCTCGACGACACGGTCAAGCGACATTCCCGAGCCCTCGAATTCCGCGAAATTCGCCAGGGCGTCCGCGCGCTCTCGTCGCTCTGGCTCGAACGCCGGGCCGGCGGAGAACTCGCGCGGCGCGCGATCGAGGGCCAGGGAAAGCGGGCGGCCCTGGCCAGCTACTTCGCGGCCCTGCACTTTCTGACACTTCACCACGCCCTCGCAGGTCTCGGCGACACGACACTTTCCGGGGTCCGACGGATCTTCGATCTGGGCTGTGGGACCGGCGCCTGTGGGGCCGCGGTGGGCACCGCACTTCCAACGCGCGCGACCGTGTTTGGCGTGGACCGCTCTGCCTGGGTGCTCGGCGAGGCGCGCCGCACCTGGTCGCACTTCGGCCTTCGCCAGCGCACGCGCCGCGCGGAGTTGCCCGAGGGAACGCCGAAGGGGTCCCGGGGAGACCTGCTGGTGCTGGGCTGGGTGGTCAACGAACTCGACGCCGGCCCCCGCGAGGAACTCCGCAAAGCGCTCGCTGCGGTGCCCGGTCGCGGGGCCCGCGTGCTGATCGCGGAGCCGCTCGCGCACCGCGTCTCCCCCTGGTGGGAGAGCTGGTGCGAGGCTCTCGATGCGCGCTCCGAAATCGTGAAGCTCGGCATCGAACGCCCGGCCTGGATCGAGGAGATGGACCGAGCAGCGGGGCTCGATCACAGCACGCTCGGGGCACGGGTGATGCTCGCGGAACCACCGGCCCGGCCTGCACGCTAGCTCGGCTTCCAGACTCCTTCGGCCACCAACTCATCACTGATCCGGGAGAGTCCCCGCCCAAAGCGATCGAGCAAGATGTCGATCTCGGCGTCCGAGATCACGAGCGCAGGCGAGAACGCGAGAATGTCGCCAACAGGACGGCAGAGCAGGCCGTCTTCCGCGAGGCGAGCCGAGAGCCGACGCCCGACGCGGAGCCCGGGGGCGAACGCGGTCGCGGTCTCGCAATCCGCCACCAGTTCGACGCCCGCAATCAGACCCAGGCCGCGCACGTCGCCGACCAGCGGATGGTCGGAAAAGCGCTCGCGCAGTTCGTGCTGCAGGCGGCCGCCGACCACGCGCGCATGCGCCAGCAAATCGGAGCCTTCAATAATGTCGAGGTTCGCGAGCGCCGCAGCCGCCGCAACCGGGTGGCCCGAATAGGTAGTGCCGTGGTTGAACGGACCCGCGCCCTCGGACATGACCTCGAAGATCTCGTCCGACACCAGGCAGGCCGACATCGGCACGTAGCCACTCGTGAGTCCCTTCGCGAGCGTCATCAGGTCTGGCTCGATCTCCAGGACCTCGGAACCGAACATGCGTCCGAGCCGGCCGAAGCCGCAGATCACCTCGTCGGCAATCATGAGTACGTCGTGGCGAGCCAGCACCTGCTGGATTTCCTGGAAGTAACCCGCAGGCGGCACGACCACGCCCCCGGCTCCCATCACGGGCTCGGCAATGAAGGCCGCGACGGTGTCCGCGCCCTCGCGCTCGATCAGCGCATCGAGGTCGGCCGCAAGTTTCGCCGCGTAGTCCGACTCCCTCGCCCCGGCTGCCAGGGTCCGCAACCCCCGGTAGGGATCGGGCGCCGCCGTCTGCAAGAACCCGGGCAGCGGAAGATCGAAACCCGCGTGCACCCCTTGCAGACCCGCCATGCTCGCGGCTCCGAGCGTCACCCCGTGGAATGCGCGTCGCTGCGAAATGATCTTCTTCTTCTGCGGCCGCCCGCGCAGGTTGTTGTAGTACCAGACGAGTTTGACCTGCGTATCGTTCGCGTCGGAACCCGAGTTTCCGAAAAACACCTTTCCGAGTCGGCCGGGCGCGAGCGCGACGAGGCGCTCCGCGAGACGGATCGCGGGCTCGTTCGCCATCGAGGCGAAGGAGTGATAGAAGGCCAGCGTCCGCGCCTGCTCCGCGATCGCGTCCGCGATCTCTTCGCGTCCGTAGCCAACGTTGACACACCAGAGACCCGCCATCGCATCGAGGTATTCGCGGCCTTCGGAATCCCGAACCCAGACGCCCTTTCCCGACGCCATGATCCGGGGGCCACTCGCCCGGTGCGCGTCGATCGCCGTAAACGGGTGGATCAGGTTTTCGCGATCGATCTGTTCGAGGCTGGGACTCATCGACCATCTCCGGGTTCGATCAGCAGCGTGGGGACACCGCAGGTCTCGGCCCGAACCGTACACACGCGGGTACCGGGCTTGCGGCCCTCTCGGACCTCGGACACGTCGAAGCCCGCGGTCTCGAGCCGTGCGTGCGCTGCGCTTAGGTCCGGAACTTGATACGCGAGGCCGCCGAAACGGTCTGGCGTGTCCGGTTCGGGTTCGGCATCGAGTCGCGCCCCGACCTCGACTGTGATGCCCGCGACGCGAAAGAAAAGCAGCCTGGTCCCGAAGCGCGGGAATTCCCGGTCGAGTGCGAGGCGGAGCCCGAGCGCGTCACCGTAGAACGCGCGCGTGGCCTCGGGGTCTGCGCTGTGGATCACTACGTGGTCGAGCGCCGCGACGGCCGCCCCGCGCTCCGCCTCGAAGGGCGCAGGGGGCAGGGCCTCGGGAGGCGAGCGGTGTTCGATCAGGAAGACCACCACACCTCGGCTCGCCTTGGGCGAAAGACGCAGGTTCGTCCAGCGACGTATCCGTTCGCCCTCGGCCCCGCCCTTGGAATGGGCGTGCACGCCCTGACCGGGCTCCGGGTCAGCCGTGTCGATGCCACTCGCTTCGAGTGCCGGTCGCGCGGCCGCGACGTCGTCGGTTGCAAACGCGAGCGCGGCCAGCCCTTCTCCGTGCCGATCGAAATGCCCCTCGAGCCAGCGCGCGCCGAGTCCCGAGGCCGACTCGATCGGCGAGAGAAGTTCCAGGTAGGTGTTCCCGAGCCGGTAGAGCGTATTTCGTGTGCCGAGATCGGGATGCTCGCCCGCCCAGGAAGGCCCGAGCCCGAGGAGTTCTCCGTACCGGGTGGTCGCGACCTCGAGATCACGAACCGCGATGACAACGTGGTCGAGTGCAGTCAGCATCTACGCAGTCTCGCAGACCACGCGCGGCTCAGGCGAAACCCGGCGGCGTCTGGAAACCCCCCACCTGCTGTGTGAGCTGCCGCGCGAACTCGATGCAGGTGCGGTCCTCGAGGCTCGGGCCGATCACCTGGATGCCAACCGGAAGCTGCGATGGGGTCAGCCCGATCGGGGCCACCGTAGACGGCAGGAAGGCCACGGTCGCGAGGCCCGCCCAGAATATCTGCTGGAGGTAGGGAAGCGCTTCGCCGTTCACTTCGAGCGTGCGCGATTCGATCGGGCTGTGGTCGTGCGCAAAGGCCGCGGTCGGCATGATGGGCGCGAGCAGTACATCGAAGCGTTCGAAGAACGCATCCCAGCGCGCCCGAAGCTCAGCGCGACGTTCGTGATCGCGCAGCCACTCGCGGTGCGGCTGCGCGATCGCGCGCACCATCTGCGAGGACAAACTCTGGTCGTCCGGCTCAAGGGACGGGTAAGCCTCGTCGAAGCCGTGCAGAAGCGCGGGGGGAAAGTCAGCTCCCATCACCGAGTAAAGCAGCCGCAGGTAGACCCCGAAACTTGGTTGCGACTCGACAGCTCGGGCCTTGCGATCGACGGCAACTCCCTCGCGCTCGAGACCCGAGACCGCGGACTCGAGCAGTTCGCCGACCTCCGTCGAGACCGGGCACGCGGGATCGTCGAGCCAGGCGGCGACCCGGAAGTCGCCGAGCCGAGAGTGACGCGGCGGCGCCAACTCGAGCCGCCAGCCCCGCGCATCGCGGGAATCGGGACCCGCGAGAACATCGAGCGCGAGCGCGAGATCCTCTGCGCCCCGCGCGAGCGGACCCACGACCGCGAGGTCCCCGTCGGCGAGTGTGCCAGGAGGTCCCGGGATGTGCCCGCGCATGGGAACGATGCCGTAGCTCGGCTTATGACCGTACACGCCGCAGAAGTGCGCGGGATTTCGGATCGAGCCGCCGATGTCGCTCCCAAGTTCGAGCGGCGTCAGCCCGGCGGCCAGTGCAGCCGCGGCGCCCCCGCTCGATCCGCCGGGCACGCGTTCAGGGTTCCAGGGATTCCCGGTCGTGCCGTAGACCTCGTTATAAGACTGGAAGTCCCCGGCGTAGAGCGGCAGGTTCGTCTTGCCGAAGATCACGGCTCCGGCATCCACCAGCCGCTGCACAGAATCGGCGTTGCGTTGGGGCCGATGGCCCTCGTGTGGGGGCGCCCCACTGGTGGTCGGCTTGCCGACCACTTCGAGGGAATCCTTGATCGTCATCGGAAGACCA
>JAYZEO010000080.1:0-13928 GCA_036337215.1 Myxococcota bacterium
CCCGGTCGAGGTGGAAGCCGCGGTGTTCAATCACCACGGCTCGCTCGACCTATTCGCGTGCGCGGACCGGGTCGAGGCTCCCACGCTGTTTCTCAGGGCGAGCGGCGGAAACTTCCCGCGCTCGCTCTACGAAGAAGTCGCAGCCGCGATCCCGAAGGCCCGCATCGAAGACATCGAGGCGGGGCACCTGGTTCCGATGGAAGTGCCGGAACTTCTCGCCGAGCGGTTGCTGGCCTTCGGGCCGGAGAGCTGAGCGGTATCCAGGTCGATTCGCGGTTTACGCCCGTTCTGAGCGAGGACGCCTCGCCTATTCGATTCCGTAGAGCTCGGCGACGTTCCGGTACAGGATCCGGTCGGCCTGCTCCTCCGTAAGTGCAACGGTGTGCTCTTCGAGCATCGCCGCGGAGTCGGGCCAGGTCGAGTCGCTGTGAGGGAAGTCGTTCGCCCACATCAGCCGTTCGTGATTCATCAGGTTCGCGGTCTTGAATGCGACCCAGTCATCCTGGAAGGTCGTGTAGATGTTTTCGCGAAAATACTCGGAGGGCAGCTTCGAGAGCGCCTGACCGGGCGGGAGCCAGTTGCGGTGCCGCTTGTAGGCGTGGTCCATCCGGTACATGTAGTGCGGGACCCAGCCAGCGTCGGCCTCGACACACACGACCTTCAACTCCGGGTGCCGTTCGAACACGCCCCCGAGCACGAAGGTCCCCATGATGTCCTGGCAGCCGCGCACGATCGTCAGGAAGCCATTCATGCGCGGCCCGCGGACCGGTACGCGGTCGGCCGCGCTGGTCAGGATGTGAAACGAGAGTGGCATCTCGAGCGCGATCGCGGCCTCGAAGAACTCGTCGTAGATCGGGGAGTCGTAGTCCTCCGCCGCGGGGTTCCCCGGCATCATCACGCCCCGCAGACCCTGCGCCCGGATCGCGCGCAGATCCTCGATCCCCTCTTCGGGAGACCGCATCGCTGTCTGACCGCAACCGAAGAGCCGATCCGGATGAGCACCGCAGAACTCCGACAGCCAGCGGTTGTAAGCGTCGAAGCAGGCTTTCTTGTAATCGAAGTCCGGGTGGTTGCAGAGCAGCATGCCCACGCTCGGATAGATGACCTCACCGTCTACACCGTCACGCGCCTGATCCTCGAGCCGGGCATCGGGATCCCAACCGCCGCGGTGTAGCTCCTCCCAGCGGACGCCCGTCACGCGGATTTCCTCCGCCGGCTTTCCGGCCGCCGCGATCAGACCCATTGGAACGGGGCGTTCCATGCCATCGATCACGAAGATCGCGCCGAGCTTTTCGTGTTCAACGAGACGCGGCGCGCGGTCCTTCCAGCTCGGATCGATGTAGTCGAGATAGGTATTCGGTGGCTCGGTGATATGGGAATCGGCAGAGAGCACGCGCTCGGGTCTCATACGCGGCCTCCGCGAATCACCTGTCCCGGCAGCGGACCGTCGGGATCGCAGAGATCCTGGCCCCGTTCCCGCAGCAGCCTGCCGTTCACGATCACGGCCTCGATCCCGATCGCGTCCGAGACCAGGCGATCTGCTCCGGCCGGAAAGTCGTTCACGCGCCGGAGTGGCGAGCAGCCGACAGTTTCCGGATCGAACACCACCACATCGCCGGCGAGCCCGGGCTCGAGTCGGCCTCGATCGTGGATCCCGAACACCTCGGCCGAGCGCGAGGTCAAGAGCCGAACCGCCTGCTCGAGTGTGAGCACGCCCTTCTCACGCACCCAGTGACCGAGCAAATGGGTCGAGAAGCAAGCGTCGCAGAGCTGACTCGCATGGGCACCTGCATCGGAAAGGCCGAGCATCGCGGCGGGATGCGCCAGCAACTCGGCCACCGCCTCTTCGTCGGTGTTCATCACCGCCTGCCGGAAGCGCGCTTCCAGCCCGGTCGCGAGCGCCAGGTCGAGCACCAGGTCGACCGGGTGCACGCCGCGCTCGCGCGCCACCTCTTCGACGTTCCGCTCCTCCAGGCTCCGCTCGCTCGGACTCTCCGAAATCACGGTCCGGCCCCAACCCGTGGCCAGGAACCCTCCCTTCTCGCTCCGCTCTCGAAACTTCTGCCGGAATTCCGGGTCGCCGTAAATCCGCTTACGGCCCTCGAAGTCGGCGGCCGAAATCTCCTGGAAGATCTCCATGCTCTCGAACACGAACGGGGCCTTGAACTGGTACTCGAACATGAGCGGCCTGCACGTGACCTGGGGAATCACCTCGACGCCCGCGCTCTGCATTTCCTGGCTGGCCGCGAGCACGCCCCGGTGACCGTCCGGGCCGATCGCGCCCGCAAGCAACGCCGTCCAACTCACGGGCCTCCCGATCTTGCGTTGAATCGCGCCCAGCTCGTTCAGGAAGAAGCCGTGGCCAACCGTAGCCTGCATCACGCCGTGGCCGGCTTCGCCGAGAGCTCCCGCAAGCGTCTCGATTTCTTCGAGTTCGGCCACGCGGCTCGGCACCGGCCGGCCCGCGTAGCCGACGTGGGTCGGGGACTTGGAAGTCGCAAAACCCAGCGCGCCCGCCTCGAGCGCATCCGCAACCAGGCGACGCATCTCCGAAATCTCGTCCGCGGTCGCGGCCCGCTCCGTCGATTCTTCACCCAGGACCGAAAGCCGCACCGGCGTGTGGCCGACCAGCGCACCCAGGTTGATGGCGGTGCCGCGAGCTTCGATCGCGTCCAGAAATTCCGGAAAGCTCTCGAAGGGCCAGTCCTCACCGATCCCGACGCGCAGCGCTTCCAGCGACATGCCCTCGACGTTTTCGAGCGTGCGCAGGATCAGGTCGCGGTGCTCGGGCCGGGTCGGCGCGATTCCGAAGCCACAGTTCCCGACCACGACCGAGGTCACCCCGTGCCAGGGCGAGATCGAAAGCATGCGATCCCAGAAGACCTGGGCGTCGTAGTGGGTATGGATGTCGACGAAGCCGGGGGCCACCACCTTGCCGGACGCGTCGAGCGTCTGCGTGGCGTCTCCCGTGACCTCGCCCAGTGCCGCGATGCGCCCATCGCGCAGCCCGAGGTCGCCGCTCCGGGGCGGCGCGCCGGTCCCGTCCACGAGCGTCCCGCCTCGGATCAGGAGATCGAAATCAGACATCTCCGGTCCTCCCCTTCTAGAGTTCGCCCGATCATGCTAGCACTGACCCGAACAGCCATGATCGGGGGGAAGAGCGGGCGTGCGGACGATCCTGGTGACGGGCTTCGAGCCCTTCGGACGCGACCGGATCAACCCCTCTGCCGAAATCGTACGTGCGCTCGAGGCCGAGTTCGCGCACACCGAACGAGAGGGCGTCCAGATCGCGGCGCGCGTGCTCCGGGTTTCACGCAAGCACCTGTTCGAGGACTTCGAGCGCGCGCTCGAAGCACTCCGGCCGGATGCCCTGGTCGGCCTCGGCCTCGCGGACGGACGCAGCGTCGTCTCGGTCGAAACCCGGGCCAGAAATTTCGAGGAATACCCGATTCCGGACAACGACGGCGTGCAACCGGTCGGGAAACTGATCGTGGCGGACGGGCCCGATGCCCTCCCTGCCACGTTTCCGACCGGAGCGCTCGTTGCCGCGATCCGCGATGCCGGGGTCCCGGCGAGCGAAAGCGCGGACGCCGGAGCCTACCTGTGTAACCGGCTCTACTACGGCGCCCTGCTCCGCGCTCGAAAGGCACGGGCCGGCGAGGGTTTCCGGGCTGTCTTCCTGCACCTGCCGTCACTTCCCGAATGCGTTGCCGAGGCCGGCGAGGTTCGCGCCTCGATGCCGCTCGCAAGGAGCCGCCGCGCGGTCGACGTGGTGCTGGACTGCGTCACGCGGTCGCTGCGCTAGATCTGCGAGTAGCCCGAGCCTTTGCGCTCGAAACCGATCCCCTTGCCCGATTCGATCCAGCCGAACTCGCGCAGGATCTCCTGGCTGTAGGTGACGCGTCCGGTAATGCGGTCGAGCGGCTCGGTCGCGAGCAGCAGCGCGGCCCGCGCCATCATCTCGGGCGGCTCGGCGTTCGGGTCATTCTCGTCCTGGAGCAGACGGTGGAACATCACGCCGGGCGTGGGCACCACCTGGGACGGGCTCACGCAACTCACGCGGATCCCAGCCTCGTAGACCTCTGCCGCGAGCCCCTGCGTAAAGCGTTCGAGGGCCGCCTTCTCGGCGCCGTACAGCGTGCCCCCGCTCCGCGCGAGCACCTGCTTCGGGTACGGGGCTCGACCCGGCCCGATCGCGGCTCCGCTGGAGATGTTCACGATCGCGCCGCTCTCCCTCGGGAGCATGTCGGCCAGTGACAGCTGCGACAGGTAGAAGGGCGCGTGAAAGTTCACCGAAAACGAACGCAGCCACTTGTTGACCGGGAACTCGGAGACCGGGATGAAGTACGTCAACGCCGCGTTGTTCACGAGTACGTCGATCGAGCCGTAGGCTTCGTGTGCCGCCTCGACGATCCGCTCGCAGGCCTCGTAGCTCGAGACGTCGGCCGCCACCCCGGTGGCCTCGCCCCCACCCGCGCGGATCTGCTCGAGCGTCGTCTGCAGCGAGCCCGCGAGCGGATGCTTGCCCTCCTCGACGGTCCGGGCCGTACACACCACGCGCGCACCCTCCCGCGCAAACAGCGCCGCGATCTCCTTGCCGATCCCACGGCTCGCCCCGCTCACGAGTGCCACCTTGCCGTCGAGCTTTCCCATCGATTCCTCCCGGGCTAGTGGTGGAAGAGGCGCAGGCCGGTGTGCACGAGCGCGATTCCGTGCTCGTTGCAGGCGGTCACGATGTCTTCGTCGCGCGTCGATCCGCCCGGCTGCGCGATGAAGCGCACCCCGTGACGGGCCGCGTGATCGATGTTGTCGCGGAACGGGATGAACCCGTCGGAGGCCAGACACACGCGGTCGAGTCGATCCAGCCAGTCTCGGCGCTCGCGCTCCGAGAGCGGCGTCGCCGGTTCTTCGAGCGCTGCTTCGAAGGCCTTGCGCTCGAGATCGGTCAGGTCTCCCTCGATGTAACGCACGCGCCAGTTCACGCGCTCCTGCTGCCGGATCCCCTTGCGGAAGCGCAGCCCGAGTACCTTCGGATGACTGCGCAGCTGCCAGACATCGGCTTTGGCTCCGGCGAGCTTGGTGCAGTCGACGCGCGACTGCTGCCCCGCCCCGATCCCGATCATCTGCCCGTCGAGTGCGTAGCCGACCGAGTTCGACTGCGTGTACTTGAGGCAGATCAAACCCAGGACCAGGTCGCGCCTGGCATCCGGCGTGAGTGTTCCGCAGACCACGTTTTCGAGATCGGCCTCGCTCACGGGTCGGTTGTTTCGGTCCTGCACCAGGCGCATCCCGAATAGCTCGCGCGCCTCGCGTTCGGGGGGCTCGAAGTTCGGGTCGGCCTCGAGGACCAGGAAGCCGCCCCCCTTCTTTTGGCACAGGATTTCCAGCGCCTCGGGCGCGTAGCCGGGAGCGATGATCCCGTCCGACACCACGCCCTTTAGAAACTGCGCGGTTTCCCGGTCGACGGGTTCGGACAGGGCCGCAAAATCTCCGTACGAGGACTTGGGATCGGCCCCGCGCGCGCGCACGTAGGCGAGTGCAGCTGGCGTGAGTTCGCGGTTTCCGATCTCGTAGGCCGCGGCCAGCTCATCGGAGAGTTCGACCGCCACCGCGGCGCCCGCGGGTGAGACATGTTTGAAGCTCGCGGCCGCCGGAACACCCAGCGCCGTGCGGGTCTCGTTCACCAGCTGCCAGGCGTTCAGGGCGTCGAGCAGATTGATCATCGAAGCGGCGCCGTTGCGCAGCTGGACCGGGCTGCCCTCGAGTGCCTCGGCCTCCGCGAAGCCCTGATGAGGGTTGCAGCCATAGCGGAGCTTCATTCTGCCTCCTCCCCGACTGAAGTCGCCCCGATGCTACCAGAGGCATCGACCTGCACGGGGGCGGCTGCGGGTGCAGGCCCGGCGCTGCAGTCCCCGGGCCCGAAAGCGCGCGTCCGGGCCGCCCGAGTCGGCACCCCCCTTGCAAAACCCCGGAGCAACGACCTAGGAGGAGAAAAACATGACCGCGAACGACACTCCGATTCCCCGGACCGAAGCCACGAACCAGGTTCCCAACCGCTTGGGCCAATTCCTGGCGCTCAGCCTGGCCACCGTGGTCTGTGCGCTGCTCGCGATTCTGGCCACGGTCTAATGGCGGTACCGCAGCGTGCGCACGCCATTCACTCACGCACTGCCGCCCGCGCGCGCGAAGCTCAAGCAAGCCGCTTCCTTGTCCGAAACGGCGTGCTAGCCTCGAATCTCGATGCGCTGGCGGGCTAATCGATCGAACCGCAACGGGCGCCACACCCGCGCAAGTTCCGCGCAGCGCAGGATTCCAGCTACCCGAGGCAGCGCCCGCAAGACTGGAGGTCCTATGAAAGCCCTCTCACGCTTCCTGTGCGCTCTAGTGGTTCCGCTCGCGGCCTGCGGCGCCGCCGGCGAGGCCACGCCGCCGGCGCCGGCCCCAGACGCATCCGAGCCCGATCTCGTGATCTCGGCCCGGACCGCGGACGGCTCGCGAATCGAGGGACAGATCGGGGGCGACGTGCAGCGCCCGGCCAAGTTCCCGGACGACGTTCCCGTGTACCCGGAGGCGTGGCTCACGGCCTCGGGCTCGGCCAGCGGCGAGGGCGTGTTCCTGTTGCTCGGCAGCAGCGACGAACCCCGCACGATTTATCGCTTCTACCAGGACAGCCTCGCGGCCGCGGGCTGGTCCTTCGACACCGAACTCTGGCTCGGAGGAGTCGGCATTCTCTCCGCCACCAAGGGAGAGCGCGTCGCCTCGGTCTCGGTCACGGGCGGGGCCGACGAAACCGTCATCACGCTCACGATCAAGGTCGCGGATCCGAGCTAAGCCCACGGGAGTCCGGGCCAGGACATGAGCGATTTCGATCGGCCACGGGCGTTCGAGGACCGGGACCGCCACGCCGCAAATATCGCCCTGTACCTGGTCCTCACGCTAGTGACGCTCGGGCTCTTCAATCTCTACTGGAACTGGCGCCAGATGCAGGCCTGCAACGAGTTCCTGGAGCGGGACGAGTTCAACTGGGCACTCTGGCTGGTGCTCTCGATCCTGACCTGCGGCCTCTACCACCTCTACTACCAGTACCAGATGGGGGCCGCGATCGTGGAGATTCAGCGCAACTGGGGCACGGCCGTGAGCCAGGATCTACCGGTGCTGAGCGTCGTGGCCGCCGTCATCGGCTTCGGAATCGTGGCCGACTGCATCCACCAGCATGAACTCAACAAGCTCGTCGCCTAGCCCAGACCGCGCGCTGCGGCTCGCGATCGCCGCAATCGGGGTCGTGCTCGTGGCACACGGCCTCGCTCTGGTGGACCTGTCGGCACTGCTCGATGGCGTTCCGGGCTGCGTGTTCCGGGCCTTGACCGGCATTCCGTGTCCTGGCTGCGGGATGACAACGGCGTTTCTGTTGCTCTCCGAGCTCCGCTTCGCGGACGCGTTCGAGGCCCACGCCGCAGCGCCGGTACTGGCGGCCGTGATGGCCTGGCGCGCGCTGACGCCGTCTCCGATACCCGCCCCGTCCCCGATCTGGATCGCGGCCGCGCTGATCGCGGTGCTCGCCATCTGGATCCTGCGCGTCTCGCAGCTCGGCTAGAATCGCCCGCGCGGCTTTCGACGCGGGAGGACACATGCCGGGCTACGACTTCGATCTCTTCGTGATCGGTGCCGGATCGGGCGGGGTGCGCGCGAGCCGCATGTCGGCCGGCTACGGCGCGCGCGTCGCCATCGCCGAGGAACGCGACCTCGGCGGAACCTGCGTCAACCTGGGCTGCATCCCCAAGAAGCTCTTCGTCTACGCCTCTCACTACCCGGAAGACTTCGAAGACGCCCGGGGCTACGGCTGGAGCGTGGGCACACGAAGCTTCGACTGGCCGACCCTGCTCGAGAACAAGAACCGCGAGATCTCACGACTGAACGAAATCTACCGCAAGCTGCTCGACGACCAGGGCGTGCGCCGGATCGAAGGTCACGCGCGCCTGCTCGATCCCCATACCGTCGAGGTCGGAGATCGGCAGTTCACGACCGAGCACATCCTGGTCGCAACCGGAAGCTGGCCCTACCTGCCCGAGATCCCGGGCATCGAACACGCGATCACGTCGAACCAGGCATTCCACCTGAAGGAGTTTCCCGAGCGGGTCCTGATCGTGGGCGGGGGCTACATCGCCGTGGAGTTCGCAGGCATCTTTCACGGGCTCGGTGCCCGGACCACGCAACTGTATCGCGGTCCGCTCTTCCTGCGTGGCTTCGACGACGACATGCGCGGCGGGCTCGCGGACGAGATGCGCCGCAAGGGAATCGAACTGCGCTTCGACGCGCGCGTCGCGGCGATCGAACGCAGCGACGCGGGGCTGGTGGCGGTCCTCGAGGACGGCGACCGGCTCCAGGCCGACCAGATCCTGTACGCGACCGGCCGGCGCCCGTTCACGGCCGATCTCGGCCTGGAAGCCGCCGGCGTGCAACTCCGAGACGACGGCGCGATCGCGGTCGACGGGTTCTCGCGCTCGAACCTGCCCAACATCTGGGCGATCGGCGACGTCACCGACCGCATCAACCTGACCCCGGTCGCGATCCACGAAGGCATGGCGTTCGCGGCGACCGTCTTCGCTGATCGACCGACCGAGCCCGATCACGCGGACGTCCCGTGCGCGGTCTTCAGCCAGCCCACGATCGGCGCGGTCGGCCTGACCGAAGCCCAGGCCCGCGACCGCTACGACGAGGTCGACGTCTACCGCAGCGGCTTCCGGCCGCTCAAGCACACGCTCACGGGCCAGCAGGAACGCAGCGTGATGAAACTCGTGGTCGACCGCCAGAGCGACCGCGTCGTCGGCGCCCACATGCTGGGCCCCGAAGCCGCCGAGATCGTGCAGGGGGTGGCGATCGCGATCAAGTGCGGGGCCACCAAAGCCCAGTTCGATGCCACCATCGGGATCCATCCCACCGCAGCCGAAGAATTCGTCACCATGCGCGAGCCGGTGGGCTAGCAGGAGCCGCCGAATCCGACGCAGCCTCGGCACCGGCGGCGCGCCCTCGGAGTTTGCGTCCGTCGAGCGGCGGGCCCGTACCCGCGGAACTCGGCCCTCGGAGTCGCGGCTCGGGCCAGTGACCCTAGCGCCTTCGCCGGCGCTTCTGCTTCCTCGAGTCTCTGTTCTCTCTCGAGCCCTTCCCTGTTCTCGACACTCGCCTGGCTCTCGCGTCGTGGCTGTCCGAGTCCTCGTCGTCCCTGGCTCTCGCGTCGTGGCTGTCCGAGTCTTCGTCGTCCCCGGGTCTCGCGTCGTGGCTGTCCGAGTCTTCGTCGTCCCCGGGTCTCGCGTCGTGGCTGTCCGAGTCTTCGTCATCGTCGCAACGGGCGGCACCCAGCACGTTGACGCGGCCGCGGCCGTAGAGCGGGTCGTTGCCGCGACCCCTGATGCGGTCGGCGCCGTCGGTCACGCAATCGTCCAGGAAGTCGGAACCCATCCCGGGAAACTGTGACTCCGCCACCGCCGCAGCACCGGCGGCGTGCGGGGAAGAGAAGCTGGTGCCTCTCGCGAACAGGTAGCTCGCCGTGTTCGCACACAGAAAGCTACTGCAGGCCGAGAAGATCAGGTCCGCGGTCACGCCCCCGATCACCAGATCCCCGCCCGGAGCCATGACGTCGACACCCCGGCGGCCGAAGTTCGTGTAGGTGGTCAGCGCATCGAAGTTCTGCTGCGCCACGGGTGCGGTGGCACCGACGCTGATCACGTGATCGAGCATCGCCGGAAGTGCGATGAAGTCCTTTCCCGGGAGTTCGTCCATGTTGAGGGCATCGTTACCGGCCGCGGCCACCACCAGTGAACCCGCTTCGTGCGCAGAGTCGATCGCTTGCTGGAGCGCGTCCTCGATCTCTGGCTCCTGGCCCCTCTCGAGCACCAGCCCGATGCTCATGTTCGTGACCTGGCAGCCAACCTCGGCCGAGTACAGGATTCCCGAAATCACGTTGGCGACGGAGCCCGACCCACTGCGGTCCAGGACCTTGACCGCGACCAACTCGGCGTCGGGCGCCACCGAGGCCATGTTCACGGAGTTCGACGAAATCAGCGCTGCGACCAGGGTCCCGTGGCCATTCAGATCTTCGATCACGGGCTCGTCTTCGACAAACGAGCGGCTCCTCGCGAGATCGACCCTGCCCGTGAGTTCTACGTGTCGGAAATCGATGCCGGTGTCGAGAACGCAGACGCTCGCACCAGCGCCGCGGTTCGTGCTGCCCCAGGCCACGTCTGCCTGGGTCTGGCGCAGGTTCCACTGGAAGGCTTCGAAGAAAGTCGCATCGCCGGGCTCGCCCTCCGCATCGAAGACCCCCAACGCCGCGCGCTCGGGGATCCACTCGAGTGTCAGATTCGGGCTGATGCTCAGGATGCCGTAGCGCCCGCGGAGCGCATCGGCGTCCGCCGCCTCGATCCCGGACACCAGGCTGTAGCCGATCTCGGGCCAGGCCTGCCGGACCGCGCCACCCCGAGCGGCGAGCGCCGCGCGCGCTTCCCGGGACATCTCGTAGGCGTCACAGCCGACGATGTACTCGCGTGCGAGACTCGCCGGCTCGGGACCGAGGAAGGCGGCAGCCGCAACGACCAGGGCGCCGAGCCGTCGGGCCCGAGCGCTTCGCCTCCCGACCATTCCCGAAATTCGGTCTTCGCCAGAAGGGCGCCGCGTCTCGACGCGCCCGCTCTCGGCTGCGATGTCCGTCCGACTCAACAGCTTCCCCTACCCGACTCTGGGCGCGTCCCCGAACCCCGCGAGCGCCACAGCCAAACCTACTTCCGCAACGATTACAACGGGTTCAACCGGGATGTTACCCCAAAAGCTCTACTTTGTTGCGCACCGGCCCCGCATTCATTGAGAGATCGCCCGCGGCTGAACTCGCTCCTGCCCAAGCCGCTTTGGTTTCGGGGAGTTTTCGGAACGCTTGCACATTCCCCGGGGCCGGACCCGCGGGATGGAATCGTGCATCGAGCCCGCGGGCGAGACGGATCCGCCCGCTACGAGACGCCGGACCACGGACCCGGGTCTAGCGCGGGTCAGGGTCGGGGCGCGTGTACCACCAGGCCCAGAGGACGAACAGCAACTGGAACGGAAGTCGGACCCAGTTCACGATGCCCGCGCCACTGCCGGGTTCGCCCGAGGGCATCCCCACGTTCTCGATCGCGACGTAGACGTTCGCGGGAAAGACCGCGATCAGGAGCGCGATCAGGCCCCACGCAGCGAACACCCGCGCCCGCGGTTCGAGAATGAAGACACCGAGCACGATCTCGGCCAGTCCGGAAGCGACGTTGAGCCACGCGGGCTCTGGCAGCCCGGGCGGGATGATCGCCACGTAGAACTCCGGATTGAGCAGATGGTTGAAGCCCGCGTAGGTGTAGAAGGCCGCCATCAGCCAGAGCAAGATCTCCTTGGGGCGGCTCATGTCCGGAACAGCGCTTCGCAGCCCGTGCCGGCCAGCAGGCCGTCGACGCAGTCGCGATCACCCGGCGCAAGCGCGGCATAGGCTTCGCGCAGCCAGGCAAGGCACTTGCCCTGATACGGGAAGGGCTTCTGCGTCCACTTCTGGCCGTCGATCTCGCACTCGACGGTCTCGGCAGCGCGCTCGAGTGCGTCGGCATTGGCGAGCAGGAACGGCGCGTACACGGTGCCGACCTCGGCGAGCAGCGCCCGGAGCGTGTCGGGCACCGCGTCGCGCGAAATCCAGCCCTCGTCCGAGACCGCCAGCCCCGAGAGATCCTCCACCACCTCGACCCAGGCGTGCACGCGCGGCGCGGTCTCGAGTGTTACGGCCGCCGGGGTGGGATCGAAGAGCACCAGTTGCGTGAGCTGACCGAAGAACGCGAAATCGGAGGAACCCGGTCGCTCGCCCATCAGGTGCGGATACACCGTCAGGTGTCGATCCAGGCATTCGAGCAGGCGCCGGTAGCTCCGCTCGATCACGGGGCCGGTGGTCTCGTTCGAACCCACGACCCAGAGGCGTTCGATCTGCCTCGAGGCGATCATCTCCGAGAACGGGGCCACGCTGTCATCGGGCACGTTCACGCGGCCCCAGCGCGGCAGGATCGCGGCCGCCTTGTCGATGTCGGCCCGGTAGGCCCAGCGGTAGTGGAACATCGCCTTCGTGAGCCACTCATCGCCGTAGTCCTCGAGCAGCGCGTCGATGAACGCCAGCGCGGGATCAGCGGGGACGACGCCGCGCTCCGCGTAGCGCTTCTCGAGTTCGCGGATGATGGGCGTGGTATCGATCTTGGCCCGCTCGGGCGCCCCGTCCTCTCCCGGATACACGAGCACCGGGATGAGCGAGACCGGAACCGGTGGAATGTCCCGGTCCGACGGAGAGTTGCGCACGATCCAGTGGTGCGGGATCCGACGGTAGCGGAGTACCGCGCGGAGCTTGCGGCTGTAGGGCGAACCCGGAGCACCAACGATCTTGAGGGGCGTATCCATGCGGTCCTCCTGCGCTCGCAATCCCGGAAGGATTGGCCGATTTCGTGCCACGATGTCATGCGGGAATGACCCCGGTCAACGAAGGCGGCGAGGCCCATGAAGGCCCGAGAGATCGCGATTCCAGCGCGTCGTGCGCGACCCGGCGGGCGGCCGTCCCGGCGAGCGCCCGCGTGACGCCCGAGCGAATCTTGATCGTGGGCGGCGGGATCGCGGGACTCTCGCTCGCGGCCGCGCTTCGCCAGAACGGCCACGCGCCCGAACTCGTAGAACGGGCCCCGGCCTTCGGAGCGGCCGGCGCCGGGATCGCGCTCAGTCCCAATGCGCTCGCCATGCTTCGCAGGCTCCGCATCGAAGAGCCGGTCCGCGACCTCGGTACCGAACTGTCCAACGCGGCGGTCACGGATGCCGCGGGGCGCACGCTGATGCACACGGATCTGGGCCCCCTCACCGCTCACTTTGGCCCCACCCTCGCGATTCATCGGTCCGACCTGCACCAGGTCCTGCTGTCCGCGTGCGAGGGACTCACGCTTCGGGCAGGAACCACCCTCGCTTCGCTCAGGGCACACGACGAGGTTGTCGCGGTCGAGTTCTCCGATGGCCAGCAGCGTGAGTTCGACCTGGTCGTGGGGGCAGATGGCCTGCATTCGCAGGTCCGGAGACTCGTGTTCGGCGATCGGCCCGCGATCTACGCGGGCTATACCTGCTGGCGCCTGGTCTGCCGCGCGCCGATCGAACTGGTCGGCCTGCGCGAGATGTGGGGTCGCGGCCTGCGCTTCGGGCTGGTGCCCCTCACGCAGAATCGCGTGTACTGCTTTGCGGTCGCGAACGCACCCGCAGCCACACCCGACCCCAGGAGCGGCCGCCTCGAACGTTTTCGAAAACGCTTTGCTGATTTCGGAGGCGCCGTACCCGCGGTACTTGCGGAACTGCGCAGTCCGGACGAACTGATCCACAACGACCTCGCCGACCTGGACGAACCCGTCTGGCACCGCGGCCGGGTGGTACTCGTGGGAGATGCCGCACACGCGGTGACCCCCAACATGGGCCAGGGCGCGGCTATGGCACTCGAGAGCAGCGTGCTGCTCGCCGAGGCCCTATCCGCGAACGAACCGCTGGCAGAACGACTCGCGAACTGGCACGCGCGTCGCCATGACCGCGTACGCTTCATACGCAACCAATCGCGACGCATCGGCCGCGTCGGTCATTGGGAGAATCGGGCGGCCTGCGCACTGCGAAACGGCTCATTGCGGCTCACACCCAACCGGTTTGCGGCCGCGGCCCTGGTGCGACTCGCGAGCACGCCTGTCTAGGGACCGTCGCCTCCCCGAGGATCATTCGCGGACAGGTAGCGCTCGCGGTCGGCCGCTCGGGCGGGCGTGTGCAACGCATCCTCGGGACCGAACTCTTTGGTCCAACCTGCAAACTCGAGCAGGATTCCGTCGGGATCGAAGAAGTAGATCGAACGCACGAACACATCGTCG
>JAYZEO010000081.1:0-18780 GCA_036337215.1 Myxococcota bacterium
GACCTCGGGCGCGCCCTCGACGAGTGGATCGAGAGCGCGCGTTTGAATCCGGAGTCGCCGTCCCCGCACACCTGGATGGGGATCGTGGCCGTCTACCAGGGGGATCTCCAGCGTGCGCTCAGGAGTTTCCAGAATGCACGGCGCCTCGAGCCCCGAAATTGGTCCGCGTACACGAATCTGGCCCAGACCTACATCTACGCGGATCAACTCTCGACCGCGCGGCGCTATCTGTCACTTGGGCTGCGGCGCGGCGCGCCCCCGGTTGTGGTCGAACTCAACGAGGTGCTGGCCGCGTGGCGCCAGGGAGACCAGGTCGAGGCCCGGGATGTATTCCGCTCTGCATACTCACTCAACCCCGAATTTGTGAGCACCTGGGACGAGGCGCCGGTCGATGATCCGATCGAGTCCTTCGGCGACTTCATGGCCTACTGCTGCCAGAATCCCGCCTGCGGTCCCTACATGGAAGACGAGTGCGAGGAAATGCAACTGGAGGTGACGCGGCGCGAGGTTGCCGAGGAGACGCTCCTGCTGGAGCTTCGGCTCGAGATGGAGCGCCGCCGGCGGCTTCAGGAAATTTACAAGAACCGCAAGGACCTGAGCGTTGAGATCGAAGAGCCGGAGCCGACTCGTTAGGCGCCCGGGATCAGAGTTCCCTGAGCGCCCGCGATAGGTCCTCGACGCTGGCCTTGGCGTCGCCGAAGTACATCATCGTGTTGTCCAGCGTAAACAACGGATTGTCGATCCCGGCAAAGCCCGGGTTCATGCTGCGTTTGCACACGATCACGGTCTGGCACTTGTCGACTTCGATGATGGGCATTCCGTAAATCGGTGAACTCGAGTTCTCGCGTGCGTCCGGATTGGTCACGTCGTTGGCCCCGATCACGAGCGCGACGTCCGTGTTCGGTAGCTGCGGGTTGATGTCGTCCATCTCGATCAGTTGTTCGTAGGGAACGTCGGCTTCGGCGAGCAGCACGTTCATATGGCCGGGCATCCTTCCCGCGACGGGGTGGATCGCGTACTTAACGTCGATCCCGTGCTCGGCGAGTTGATCGCAGAGTTGGCGCACTGCGTGTTGCGCCTGCGCGACGGCCATGCCGTAGCCGGGGACCACCACGACCGAGCGCGCAGCTTCCAGGATGATGGCCGTGTCTTCGGCGCTGCCACTCTTCACGGTTCCGGTCAGGCTTGCGGCCGCGCCAGTGCCCTCGCTCGCCTGCCCGAACGCTCCGAACATGACGTTGGCAAGCGAGCGGTTCATGGCCCGGCACATGATCATGGTCAGGATCAGACCCGACGCACCCACGAGCGACCCGGCGATGATCAGCCCGTGGTTGTTGAGTGCGAATCCCGTCGCGCAGGCGGCCAGACCCGAGTAGGAGTTGAGCAGCGAGATCACCACGGGCATGTCCGCGCCCCCGATCGGGATCACGAGCAGGATCCCGAGCGCGAGGCTGATTCCGACCACCACCCAGAACGGGTTCAGGTCGCCGGGATTGAGCACCAGCATCACGGCCGCCGCGACCAGCGCGAGCGCAAGCAGCGCGTTGAGCGGCTGTTGCAACGGAAACACCATCGGCTGGCCCGACAGAAGGTCCTGGAGTTTTGCGAAGGCCACGAGGCTGCCCGTGAACGTGACGCCTCCGATCAGGACGCCGAGCACGATCGGGATCGAGACCGCGGCGTCGGGGGGCGTTCCGGCTCCGAGCATCCGGAGCAGTTCAGCCGATGCCACCAGGGCGGAGGCGCCGCCTCCGAAGCCGTTGAACACGGCCACCATCTGGGGCATCGCCGTCATCTTCACGCTGTACGCGGTGGCCGCCCCGATCGCGCTCCCGATCGCCATCGCAACGATCAGGCCCGTGAAGCTCACGATTTCGCGGTCGAGCAGTGTCGCCACGATCGCGATCAGCATGCCGACCGCCGCGGCCAGGTTGCCGCTGGGCGCGCTCTTCGGAGAGCTCAGCCGTTTGAGGCCGACGATGAAGAGCACGGCCGCGACCAGGTAGCAGAGCAGGATCAGCGGGTGGCTCACGTGCCCTTACGTTCCCCCCGGCTCCGGAACATGCGAAGCATGCGGTCGGTGACCAGGAATCCGCCCACTACGTTGATCATCGCGAAGACCACGGCGATCATGCCGAGCAGCCAGGCGACGAAGCCCCATTCGTCGTCAGTGCGATTTCCGAGTCCGGCCAGGAGCAGGGCCCCGATGATGGTAATGCCCGAGATCGCGTTCGATCCCGACATGAGTGGCGTGTGCAGGATCGGCGGGACCTTGGTGATCACCTCCCAGCCGACGTAGATCGCGAGCACGAAGACCGTGATCGTCAGTACGAACTCTTCGGTCATGAGACGTTCGCCTCGGCCGCGAGTGTCTCGTTGGTAATCCTGCCTTCACGCGTGACCAGGGGGCCCGCCGTGAGCTCGTCGTCGAGATCGATCTTCAGTTCTCCTTCGGGTGCGAGGTGGAGGACGTAGTTCGACAGGTTGCGAGCGTAGAGCTGGCTGGCGTGGAACGGGATCGAACTCGGCACGTTGGAGGGTCCGTGGATCTCGACGCCGCGCTCGTACACCACTTCTCCCGGTCGCGAGAGCGCGCAGTTGCCGCCCTGATCGGCGGCCAGGTCGATCACGACGCTTCCGGGCCGCATCAGCGCCAGCTGAGCCTCGTCGAGAAGCCGCGGTGCCCGTCTTCCCGGGACCAGCGCGGTGCAGATCACCACGTCGGCCTCGGCGAGATGCTCGCCCAACAGTTGGCGCTGGCGCGCCTGGCGTTCCTCCGACTGCTCCCTCGCGTAGCCGCCGGCATCCTCCGCGTCCTCGGCCAGTTCCGGGTCCTCTACGAAGCGCGCCCCGAGACTCTCGACCTGCTCCTTGGCGGCGGCGCGGATGTCGTAGGCCTCGACCACGGCGCCGAGGCGGCGCGCGGTGGCGATCGCCTGAAGTCCCGCAACGCCGGCGCCCAGCACCAGCACCCGGGCGGGCCGGATCGTACCCGCGGCCGTCATCAACATCGGGAACATCTTCGGGAGTGCGGTTGCGGCGATCAGCACCGAGCGGTAACCCGCAATCGTGCTCATCGAGCTCAGCACGTCCATGCTTTGAGCGCGCGTAATGCGCGGCAGGAGTTCCAGCGAGAAGCTCGTGATGTGCCGTTCGGCCAGGCGGCGGAGTTCCTCCAGATGTGCGAAGGGGGCGAGGGCGCCGATCAGGACGGTCCCCTCGGGCAGCAGCCCGATCTCGGCCGGATCCGGTACCTGCACACGGCACACGACCTGGGCACCCGCGAGCAGGCGGGCGCAGTCCTTCTCCATCACGGCACCTGCGGTCTCGTACTCGGCGTCCGGAAATCCCGCCCGCTCACCGGCCCCGGACTCGACCGAGATCTCGATGCCCTTCGCGCACAGACGCTTCACGCATTCGGGCGTCAGTGCGACGCGGCGTTCTCCATCCCGGGTCTCCCGGGGCACGGCGACTTTCACGAATTCCCCTAGGCCGAAGGCGGTCAGGGAGGCTACGTCTAGCGGCGCGAGAATTCCACTCGGGCAGCCGCCCGAATTCGCGGTCTCCGGGACTCGGGTCCGGTCAACCCCTACCGGTCAGGCCTCGAGGAACTCGAGCACGGCGGCCGCGGCCGCCTCCGGGGCGTCGATTGCGGCCAGGTGCCCGGCCGCCTCGAGCGACCGGATCCGGGTCGGCCCCGTGATTCCGGTCGCGAAGCGCTTCGCGTAGCTCGCGGGGATGATGCGGTCCTGGCTTCCCCAGAGCAGCAGGGTCGGGCAGGTGATGCGGTGGAGCCGCTTCCGGAGGCCCCGATCGCCGAACGGCCAGACCAGCCGGGCCGCGGTCTCACTCGCTCGATACGCGAGCACCATGAATTCCTGTGCCTGGTCCGGGTCGCTCGGTGGGCCGAACGCCTCCAGGAACGCGGCCGGGTTTGCGCTGTAAATCGGCGCTTGCTGCGCCGGTGGAACCGCGAACGGATCCGAGACGGGTTCCTCGGGATCGTAGAGACCGTATGGCGCAATCAGTACGAGTTTCGAGACCTCCGAGAAGGTCGCGACCTCGGCGGCCAGCATGCCCCCGATCGAGCCCCCGATCAGGTCCTGTCCCGCGAGCCCCGAGGCTTCCACCAGATCCAGTGCCATCGCGATCCAGTCGGCGGTCTCGTCCAGTTCGCCGTGTCCGGTGGCCCCGAAGAGTCCGGGAATCGACGGCACGACCACCCGGCGCCGCTCCGACAGTTGTTCCAGGAAGGGCTGCCAGCGCGGAACGCCTGGCGCCGGTGACAGGTAGCCGAGCCGCGGGCCCGATCCTTTCTCCCAGACCCGGCAGGGGTGACCGTTGATCTCGACGGTGCGCTCTTCGATGCCGGCTGGGGCGCTCAACTGGCGAGTTCCCGGGGGCGTGCCCGCGCGCGTTCCGCGAGCGGCTGTGGCCACCAGCGGTTCTCCCACTCGGAGTCGAAGAGTCCTTCGATCTGGGGCCGCACCTGCTTTGCGAACAGCTCCGTGTTGTAGTTGACGAGATCCTTGCGCATGTTCCCGTACTGGAGCAGCAACATCAGTTGGCCGACGTTGAGACTGACCGCGACCTCGCGCAGCTTCTCGGCCACCTGGTCGGGACTTCCGATCACCACGTAGCCTTTCGCGACCATCTCCTCGAAGTCGGGTCGCGCCGCGCCGATCGTGCCCTGTGCCTGTGCGGCGGCCTGCGCTACCTGCGAGGTCACGCGCGCGCGCATGCTGGCTTCGCTCATGTACCCGGGCGGCATGACGAAACGCGGGCTCACGTGGAGGCAACGGTTGAAGAAGTACTCGGCGGGCTCGCGGTAGAGTTCCATCGCTTCCTGCTCCGTTTCGGCAACGCCCACGAACTGCAGGAAGCCGGCCCGGTAGGGGTTCCGGTCCTTGCCGAGTTCCTTCATTGCATTCCAGAAGCCGTTCATGGTGGCCTGCCCGGCCTGGTAGCCGAAATACGATAGGTACGCGTACACGTAATCCATCTCGGCGCACCAGCGCCAGGTTTCGACGGAGCCCCCACCCGGAATCCAGACCGGCGGGTGAGGCTTCTGGACCGGCCGTGGCCAGGGGTTCACATAGCGTTGTTGGTTGAAGCGGCCCTGGAACGAAAAGGTCTCGGTATTCGTCCAGCACTTCATGATCAGATCGTGGGCCTCGTAATAGCGGTCGCGCAACTGGCTCGGGTTCTGGCCGTAGGCGTAGCAGGTGTCCATCGGGGTACCGACGGGGAATCCTGCCACGAGGCGGCCGCCCGAAATGCAGTCGAGCATTGCGAACTCTTCCGCAACACGGGTGGGTGGGTTGTAGAGTGCGAGCGAGTTTCCCATCACGACGATCGCGGCGTCTCGCGTCCGGCGCGCAAGCGCGGCCGCCATCAGGGTCGGGGACGGCATCATTCCGTAACCGTTCGAGTGGTGCTCGTTGACGCAGATCCCGTCGAAGCCACAGGCGTCGGCAACCTCGAGTTCGTCGAGGAAGTCGTTGTACATCTCGTGCGCGCGGGCCGGGTCGAAGAGTTCCGCCGAGATGTCTACCCATACCGATTCGTGCTTCTCTGTGAAGTCATCGGGGAGTTCCGTGTAGGGCATCAGGTGGAACCAGAGAAGTTTCATGCGGTTCTCCTCGTGTGCGAGCGAAGCACGCGACGATGACTCAGGCCGCGGGCCCCGATTCTAACAGCGCATCGCAGCGGGCGGCGAAGACGAAGTCCGCCTCGTGCAGGCCGTCGATCTTGTGGGTCCAGATTTCGACCCGGACCTTGCCCCATGCCAGGTAGAGGTCGGGATGGTGGCCCTGTTCCTCGGCCATCTCGCCCACGCGATTCGTGTAGCCCAGCGCCTGCCGGAAGTTCGGGAAGCGGAACTCGCGTCTCAGGTGGTGCCCCTCAACGATCTCCCAATCGGCGTGCAGT
Organism: Myxococcota bacterium; assembly: GCA_036337215.1. Lineage (GTDB taxonomy): Bacteria > Myxococcota_A > UBA9160 > SZUA-336 > SZUA-336 > JABSQV01. The sequence goes on from JAYZEO010000081.1 coordinate 5,932, forward strand.
TGCTCGCGCAGCGGCTGAATCTCTGAGTCGCCGAGAGGCGGGACCCCGGAACGGCAGGGCTCGCAGCGACGCAGAGCAAGCTTGGACACCGGAGCGGCCCTCCTTGATCCTTGATCCGAGAGGATATCACCGCGAGGCGAGCCAGCGCTCCAGCGCAGGGCCGGCACGCCTGCGGAGTTCTGCGTCTAGATCGAAACGCTCGAGTGCTTGCTTGAGAGCCCGGGCCGCTGTCGGCAGTGGGTGGGCGCGGAAGAACGCGGCGACTTCTCTCCGGTACCTGCGCCCGCCCAGCGCCGGCAGCGCTGCGACCAGTCGCGAGGCGAGGCCGCCCGAGACGCGGGGCGAGAGTTCGGGCCAGCGGGTCTGGATGAACTCCCAGGTCGCCTCGCGCGCGGCCCGGTTCTGCATCAGCTTTCCGAGTAGCGGGACCACGTCCTGGGTCGGGACCGCCTCCGTGAGCGACAGTTCTAGCGCGCGGGTGCACAGCGCCGGATCGCGGAAGGCGCCAAGCGCGAACAGGAAGCGGGTGCGCTCCTGCGGTGTCACGGCCTCGCGCATCGTTTTGAGGTAACGGTCGAAGCGCGCCTTGTCTCCGACACGGGCGGCGAGTTCGACCACCGATCCTGCAAGGTTCGCGTCGAGCGCGCTGCGGTCGAGCAGGTAGTGCTCGAGTCGTTCGCAGGCCGCGTCCATGATCTCGGGCTTTTCTGCGATGCCGCCGGCGATCCGGAGCAGGGCCGCACGCCGCAGCCGCAGCGCGTCGGGTTCGCGCCGCGCAGCGAGCCAGCCGAGTTCGGCGAAGGGCGGGCCGAACCACTCGCCGAGCCAGGCGCGGAAACGTTCCGGACCGTCCGCGCCCGCTCCCGGCGCCACGGTCTCTTCGATCCCGGCCAGGTAGCCGCCCCACGCATCCAGTACCTCCGCCTGCGGTTCGTGCCGACTCGCGACCGCGAGGTCGAGGAGGTCGCTGATTTCGGCTCGTCCGCCGCGGAGCCCCGCCCACTGGTGTCCGATCAGGCCCATCCGTTCGGGGGGGTCGAGTCGTTCGATCTCGCTTGCGAACTTGGCGAGCAGGGCACTCGAGTGTAGAGGGCGGTAGAAGCCGGACTCGAGCGCGTTGGCGTAGCACCAGCGAACGCTGCCGGCCGGTCCCAGGTCAATGCGGGTGCTCGCGCGCGTCATGAGGTGTGTCTCGAATCGGTCGCGACCCCGGCTGCGCCGCACCCGCACCCCGACCGGGATCGGCCAACGCTCCCTGCGCCGCTCCTCCGCGACTCGGGGACTCGAGAAGAATCGCTCCTGGCGCAGCCGAAGTTCGCTGCGCCCCGCCCGGTCGGCCTGCTCGACGGAGACCAGCGGAAAGCCTTCCCGTTCGATCCAGGTCCGCACCACCGCGGCGACCCGCCGGCCCGAGGCTTCCTCGAGTGCACCCCACAGGTCGGCCGCGCGCGCGTTGCCTTCGCGGTGTCGACGAATGTAGCGCCGAACGCCGCGCCGAAAGGTTGCCGCGCCGAGCCAACGCTCGATCATTCGCACGACCGCGGCGCCCTTCTCGTAAGTGATCAGGTCGAAATTCTCCTGTGCCTGATCGGGCGTTTCGACCGTGGTGTAGATCGGATGCGTGTTCCGCAGCCCGTCGAGTGAGAAGGCCGCAGCGCGCCCGTGCTCGAAATCGAGCCACATGTTCCACTCGGGCTTCCAATCCGAGACGATCGTGAACGCCATCCAGGTTGCGAAAGCTTCGTTCAGCCAGAGATCGTCCCACCATTCCATGGTGACGAGGTCGCCGAACCACATGTGTGCGAGTTCGTGCGCGATCACCTCGGCCATGCGCTTCTTTTCCGAGAGCGTGACCTGTTTCGGGTTGCAGAGCAGCAGACTCTCGCGGAAGGTCACGGCGCCCGCGTTCTCCATCGCGCCGAACTCGAAATCCGGAACCGCGATCAGGTCGAGCTTGTGGTAGGGGTAAGGCAGGCCGAAATAGCGCTCGAGGCGAGAGAGCGACTCAGCGGCGGCCTCGAGCGCGAAGTTCGAGAGCCCATGCTTGTCGGGAACGTGCCAGACTCGGATCGGGGTGTCGCCTGAGCGGCGCGTCCGTGAGGAACGCAGTTCGCCCACCACCAGTGCGATCAGATAGGTCGAGAGCCGAGCCGTCTCTTCGAATTCGACGGTCTTCTTCCGGCCGTTGCGCCGGATGCGCCGGATCGGGGCGTTGGAGATCACGCTGTTTCGATCCTGTGTCGTGACCGAAATCTGAAAGCTCGCTTTGTGGGCGGGCTCGTCGAAGCAGGGAAAGAAGCGCCGGGCGTCGGTCGCCTCGAGTTGCGTTGCCGCGTAGCGTCGCGCTCCGGAACGCGCAAGGTAAAGCCCGCGGAGATCCGTTCGAATGGGTCCTTCGTACGGGATTCGCAACTCCGCCACGCCCGGTGCAAGCGCGCGCCCGAGTGAGATCTCGAGGGTCTCGCGCTTTGCTCGCGCGGTCACCCGTCGCACCTCGGCCGGCCCGTCCGAGTCCCGGATCGAGACCTCCCCGATCTCGAGATCCACCGCGTGCAGCACGATCCTGCGGATGGGTGTGGCGATGCTCAGTTCGATGGTGACCTCGCCACGGAAGCGATCCCGTTCGGGATCGACGTGAACCGCGAGCCGATAGCGGATCGGGCTAGGGTGGTCGGCGAGCCTGGGCATACGGCCGAGCATAGCTTTGCTCGCGAGATGCGCCCCCTGTAGGATGGCCGCTCGTGCCCGGCGAACTCTCGATTTCGGCCGCAACTCGCGCGGCCACCCTGGACCGGTTGGAGCGTGAGCGTTTCGATTTGGTGGTGGTAGGCGGCGGCATCACCGGAGCGGGCGTGGCGCGCGCGGCGACGCTCGCGGGGCTCTCGGTCGCACTGCTGGACGCACACGACTTTGCCAGTGGGACCTCGAGTCGCTCCTCGAAGCTGATCCACGGGGGACTGCGCTATCTCGCGTTGGGGGACGTCGGGCTGGTGCGCGAGGCGGCGCTCGAGCGCAAGCAGGTGTTTCGGATTGCCCCTCACCTGGCTGAACCTCGTTGGATGGTGGTCCCGGCGCGCTCGCGCGCGGCTCTGGCGAAGCTTCGCATCGGTATTTCGACCTACGAGAAGCTTGGGGCGGTCGAAGCTCCCGACCGGCACCAGAACTGGTCGGGATCGGAGCTCGCGCGCGAAGAGCCGGTACTCGACCGCGAGCGTTTTCCGCACGCCTGCGCCTACCGGGAGTACCTGACGGACGACGCGCGGCTGGTGCTCGCCAACCTTCGCGCCGCGGTCGGCGTGGGTTCAGCGGTGCTGAACTACGCTCCCGTCGAAGCGATGCTGCTGGAACAGGGGCGCGCGGTCGGGGTCGAGGCAGCCTGCCGCCTCACTGGCCGGCGCGTGCGGGTTCGCGCGCGCGTGGTGGTCAACGCTGCAGGTCCCTGGGTCGAGGCCGTTCAGCGGCTCGAAACGCCCGACGCGCCCCTGATGCTGCACCTGTCGAAGGGCATCCACGTCACGCTCGACGCCGAGCGTCTGCCGGTGCGCAACATGCTGGTACTGTCTGCCTCTGATCGTCGCTCGTTGTTTGCGATTCGTCGCGGCGAGGTGGTGTACCTCGGTACGACGGATACGAGTTACGCGCGCGGCGCAGAGCGCTGGCCCACGATCGAACGCGAGGAGGTGAACTACTTGCTCGAGCCGCTGGCGCGCTATTTCGATGTGGCTGCGGTCGAGCCGCGGCACGTGCTCGGCGCTTGGGCGGGGCTTCGGCCCCTGATCGGGACTCAGGGAACCGAGCCGCAGGAACTCTCCCGGCGTGACGAGGTAATCTCCGGCGCCGCGGGGGTGGTGACGGTCGCGGGCGGCAAGCTCACCGGCTACCGCCCGATGGCCGAGCGGGTGCTCGAAGCCGCGGGACGTGTGCTCGGTCACATGCCGGCGCCATGCGAGGACGATCCGCTTCCGGGCGGAGACTTCTCGGGGGATCTCGCGAGCCTCTCGGCCGGCCTCGAACGCGAGACGGGCGTTGCCGCGCGGACCGCGGCCCGTCTGGTGAGGCTCTACGGAGCCGAGGCACACGCGGTCGTGACCCGTGGGCCGAATCCCATCGTCCCCGGCGCATCGCTGCTCTCCGGGGAGGTGGACTGGGGTGTGATGGAAGAGGGGGCCACCAGCGTCCGGGATCTGCTGTACCGGCGCACGCGGACCGCCCTCTACGAGCCCGGAGAGAGCGAGCGCGTGCTCGACGCCGTTGCCGTTCGGATGGCAGAATTACTCGACTGGTCGGGGGAGCGAACCGCGCAGGAGCGCTCGGAGATGCGAGCGCGTCTGGCGGCGGACCTCGACTTCCGCGAGGCCGGTGCGCCTCAGGAGGAGTTGGGGAGCGGATGAGCGACGTCCTGGAACGTCTCCGCGCGGAGCTGGGCGCGCGCGTCCGGACCGATGCCGAGTCGCGCAACGCCCACCGTCGCGACAGCTGGGTCCTGGAGGAACTGCACGATCTCGAAGGCCGGCCTCCCCCGCCTCCGCTCGCGGTCGTCTGCGCGGAGAGCACGGCAGACGTGGCGTCGGCACTGCGGATCTGCCGCGAGACGCGAACCCCCGTGGTCCCGTTCGGGGGTGGCTCGGGTGTGTGTGGCGGGATTCACGTGCAGGAAGACAGCGTCGTGGTCTCGACACGCGCGATGCAGGGGCTGGTGGAGTTCGATCGCCGCGACCTGGTCGCGAGTTTCCGTGCCGGAACGCTGGGCATCGACGCCGAACAACGCCTACAGCGGGAGGGTCTCACCATCGGCCACTGGCCGCAGTCGATCGAGAGCTCGACCGTCGGCGGCTGGGTCGCGACCCGGGCCTCGGGCCAGTTCTCCACGGCGTACGGGAGCATCGAGGACCTGGTGTTTGCGCTCGAAGCCGTGCTTCCCGACGGCAGCGTGATCCGTACCCGGCAGACGCCGCGCGCCTCCGCGGGTCCCGATCTCCGCCAGATCTTCCTCGGCAGCGAGGGCACGCTCGGAATCGTCACCGAGGTGAGCTTCTCGTTGCGTCCGCTTCCCGAGGCGAGGCGGGGCCAGACACAGGTCTTCGAGGACTTCGCGTCCGGCCTGGAGGCGATCCGCAGCTTCATGGCGGCCGGCTGGCGCCCACCCGTGGTCCGCCTCTACGACGAAGCAGAGACGCGCCGGAACTTCGCTGACGCATGTCCCGAGGGAAACGCACTGCTGCTGCTTCACGAGGGACCGGCTGCCGCGGTGGAGGTCGAACTCCCCGCAGTGGCCGCGTTCTGCGCAGCTGCAGGGGCGCGTCCCGGCGCTGCAGCGCTGGTCGACGACTGGTTGGAGCACCGGAATCAGGTCCCCGGCTTCCGCGGCTTCCTCGAGAAGGGGATCGTGCTCGACACGATCGAGGTCGCGGCGACCTGGGGACGGGTGACCGATCTCTACGAACGCGTCACGCGCTCGATCTCCGAGCTGCCGGGGGTGCTTGCCGCGACCGCGCACTCCAGCCACAGCTACCGCTCCGGCACGAATCTGTATTTCACCTTCGCGGTGCGGCCGAGCGAGCGCGGCGAGATGGAACGCGTGTATCTCGAGTGCTGGCGCCGAACGCTGCGGGAGACGGTCGCCGTGGGGGGCGGCATCGCCCACCATCACGGGATCGGGCGCGTGCGTCGTGAAGCACTCGCCTCCGAGCTGGGTGCGTCGGGTGTGACGTTGTTGCGAACGCTCAAGCGCGCGCTCGATCCGGACGGGCTGCTGAACCCGGGCGTGCTCCTGCCCGATGCTCCCGAACCCTCGTGAGTCGCGAACTCCTGCTGGCACTCGACCTCGGAACCACGGGCGTGCGGGCGCTGCTGATCACGCCCGCAGCCCGCGTCTTGTCTCGCGCCTACCTTCCCCTCGAGACGGTTTTTCCCGCGCCCGGCCAGGTCGAGCAGGATCCGCAGGAGATGTGGGACAAGAGCCTCGCCGTGCTGCGCTCGGCGCTCGAATCCGCGGCGGTGTCGGCGAGCGAGGTCGCGGGCCTCGGGGTCGTTTCGCAGCGTTCGACCGCGATTGCGTGGGAGACCGACTCGGGCCGTCCGGTCACGCCGGCGATCTCCTGGCAGGATCAGCGGACTGCGCCCGAAGTGGCGGACTGGAACCGCAAGGGCATCCCGATCAACACGCTTGCCTCGGCGACCAAGTTCCGCTGGTGGCTCGAGCATGAGCCCGCCGTGCAGCGTGCCGCGCGCGAGGGACGCCTGTGCTACGGGACTCCCGACAGTTGGCTGGGGTTTTGTCTCACGGGTGGGGCCGCGTGCGTGACCGACCCGAGCCACGCTTCGTGTACGGGGCTCTTCGACCCTGCCTCGGGAACCTGGTCGGATGGGCTGCTCGGTCTGTTCGGGGTCGAAGGCCGGTTTCTGCCGGCTCTGGTGCCGACGAGTGGGGTGGTGGGAGAGACGCTGCCCGATCTGCTCGGGGCCTCGATTCCGCTGGCGGCCCGGGCGGGAGACCAGCAGGCGGCCACCTTTGCGCAGGGCGCGCACCGGGCGGGCGAGGCGAAGCTGACCCTCGGTACTTCAGGGATGTTCGATCTCAACACCGGCGAGACGCCGGGCCCGGCGGGTCCGGGCACCTACCCGCTCGCGCTCTGGAAACTCGGCGACGCGCCGATCGAATTCTGCCTGGAGGGAACCGTGATCACGGCGGGTGCGGCCGTGGACTGGCTGGTGTCGCTCGGTCTGCTCGCGGAGCCCTCCGAGTTCGACCGCGTAGGAACCAGTGTGCCCACTACCGGCGGGGTGGTGTTCGTGCCCGCGCTCCAGGGGATCGGTACTCCCTTCCTGGACCACGGAGCGTGCGGGCTCCTCGGGGGGCTCACGCGTGGAAGCGGGCGGGGCGAGATCGTGCGCGCGGTCGCGGTCGGAATTGCGATGCGCTGCGTGGACGTGTGCGAGGCAGTGGGAGGTGGCGAGGCCGAACTCCGCGTCGACGGGGGCCTGTCGCGCAGCGACCTGCTGCTAGGGCTGCTGGCGGACCTTGGCGGACGCCCGGTTCGCCGTTCGCGCGAGATCGAGGGGACGGCCCTCGGGGGGGCCCTGCTCGCGGGCCTGGCGACCGGCGTCTACTCTGGGCCGACGGATTGCCTCAAGGCCGTCGGGCGCGGGACCGCGTTCGAGCCGAGCCTGGCCCCGGGTCGCCGCCAGGCGGCACGCGCGCGCTGGGGCCGGATCCTGGAACGGGCCCGTTCCGGCGCGGAAGCCGGGCCCGCAGGGTGGTAGGCTCGGGCGATGATCCACTGCATCGACAGGGTCCAGGTGGTCGTCCGGGACCCGGAGCGGGCCGCGGCAGTGTGGAGCCGTCTGCTCGGGGCCGAGGCGGTCCGTGAGGACGCGCTCGAGGCAGCGCGCGCCCACCGCACGGTGCTCGCGCTCGGAGAGAGTGAGGTCGAACTGCTGCGGCCGACCGGCCCCGGGCCGGCCGCCGATCACCTTGGCGCCTGGGGCGAGGGCCTGTTCGCTGCGGGACTGGCTGCGACCGACCTCGGTGCGATCCGAAAGCGCCTGGTTGCCTCGGGAATCCGCTGGACCGAAGAGGGCGAGCAGTTGTTCATCGAACCATCGGAAACGCGCGGCCTACGCCTCGTGATCGGTGGCGTGAGGGTCCCGGAACGGCCCGCGACGGGCCTGCTCGGCCGGGTCTACGAGGTCACGCAGTTGGTCCGGGACTGGAAGCAGACCGCCGCGCACTACGCGGAGTTCGCGGGCCTCGATCCGGACCGCTTCTGCGAAATCACGTCGGAGCGCTACGGTTATACCGGAAGCCTGCTGCTCTTCGATCCCCCGGAGCGGCTCGATCGCATCGAACTCTGCCAGGTCACCGATCCGGAGCGCGCGATGGGGCGCTTTTTTCGTCTCCATAGCGAGAGCCTCTACATGTGCTACGCGGAGTGCGACGACACCGGAGCTCTGGTCGAGCGGTTGCGCGCCTGCGATGCGCAGTTCAGCGGAGCGGAGCAGGAGACGGCCCCGCCCAACCTGTTTATTCATCCCAGTGCGCTCTGCGGCGTGTTGTTCGGCGTCAGTCGCACCCACCACGCGTGGACCTGGTCGGGCCGGCCGGAATTGGCGCGCGGGTCAAGTACGGAGGAGTAGTGTAATGGGCTCTTGGTTCTCTTCTCGGTTTCGTGGATTCGGTCGGATTGCGCTGACCGCGGCGCTCGCAGCCGCGCTGTCGGCGTGTGGGCAGGATGGGCAGGAGGGGCAGCAGGCGCAGGATGGGCAGCAGACGCCGGCACCGCCGCCCGCGGCGGCTCCCTCGGTGGCGAGTACACCGGATGCGCCCGCGGCCGTTCCCGACGCCCCCCCCCTCGAGTTCAGCTTCCAATATCCGGGTTCCGTGGCGGAATCGCCCGGGGTCTCGAACGCGGCTGAATTCGGAAAGATCTATTCGACCGAGGACCACCCGAATCTCGTCAAGCAATATTATCGCGATGTGCTCGCCGACGAGGGGTGGTCGCTGATGGCCGAGAAGGACGAGGGCGAGTTCTCCATGGTGATCTACACCAAGGGCGATCAGATGGCCACGATCTTCTACGCCTATCGCGAAGGAGGCGGGACGGAGGCGACGGTCGCCGTCGCGGGTGGCCTGGTTCAGAAGGGCACGGGCTTCGGTCCGCCGGGGTGGAGTCCGCAGGACGACGGCAGCTAACGCTCGAGGTAGGCGGCGTAGCGGACCAGGCGTCCCAGGGCCCGGATGGCGCGATGTCCCGACGGGTATCCGATTCGGCCGGAGTCCGCGATGCCGATCGTTCCGCTGTTTCCGTAGGCGCGGTCGGTGTAGACCAGGTCCGTCGCGGTCAGGATCGGTTTCCGATAGCGTGCGCTCGCGGCGGCCGCTGCCTCTGCGTAACGGTGATCCTTGCGCTCGTGGAAGGCCACCATGCGGTCGAGCCCGTGGTCCGGGTAGAAGGGCCCGCTCTTGATTAGTTGGGCCTGCGCCGCCTGGATCCCGATACCCAGGTACACGATGGCGTCCACCTGCGGGTGCGCGGCCGCCAGGTCGAGCACCTCGGGGATGGTGTCGCGGGTTTCTCCGCCGGCCAGATCGACCGGGTTCCCACGGCTCCAGCGCGAGGGCACTCGCTTGTCGATTTCGTCGCGCAGGTCGTCCGGCAGCGAAATCAACTCGAGCCCCTCCCGGATGCAGGCATCGGCCGTGATTACGCCCCAGCCGCCCGCGACCGTCAGGATCAGCGTGCGGTTGCCGGCAGGCAGCGGCTGGGTCGCAAAGGTTGCAGCAGCCTCGTAGGCCTCTTCGACGGTGTCGGCGCGCACGATCCCGGCCTGGCGGCAGACGCCCTCGAAAATTCGATCGTCGGAGGCGAGTGCGCCGGTGTGGCTGGATGCCGCGCTCCGCCCGGGGGCGGTGACGCCACCGCGCAGGACGACCAGCGGCTTCCGGCGGCCGTGGGCGCGCGCGGCTTCCAGGAAGCGCCGCCCGTCTTCGATGCCCTCGAGATAGGCGAGGGTGCACGTGGTCTCCGGGTCGCTTGCGTAATACTCGAGGAAGTCCGCGAGTTCGAGTTGAGCCGAGTTCCCGCACGAGATGCCCTTGGAGAAGCCGACGCCCGTGAGCACGCCGTAGTTCATGAAACTGGATCCGATGTTTCCGCTCTGGCTCACCATCGAGATCGGTCCGGGGGGAGGGAACGGCGCGACGATCTGGGCGCACATGGAGCCCCGCGTCGAGACCAGTCCCTGCCCGTTCGGCCCCGCCAGCAGCATGCCCAGCTCGTCCGCGAGTTCGACCAGTTCTCGCTCGGCCAACCGACCCTGCTTTCCGGCTTCGCCGTAGCCGGCGGCCGCGAAGAAGGCGGCCCGGATTCCGCGCGCTGCGCAGGTGCGGAGCAGTTCGAGGTTCACGCCGGGTGGCGTGCACACGAAGACCAGGTCGGCCGCGCCCTTGGGGATCTCCTGGACCGAGCGCAGCGTCGGTGTCCCCAGGATCTCGGCTCCGTCGCGGTGGATCGGGAACAGTTCGCCCTCGAAGCCGAAGCGCAGCAGGTTGTGGAAGGCGGCGGTCCCGAATTTACCCGGGTGCGACGAGACCCCGGTCACCACGATCCCGCGGGGGTAGAAGAGCGGGTCTAGACGCCCGGCAACCCCTGGCCGGGGCGCGGGATTTGCTTTGAAAGGCCCGGTCGCACTCACCTGCCGTCCCCGGGATCGGTCTCGATCTCGACCAGTGCGTCGACCACGACCGGATCCGGACCCTCGAGGATCAGCGGATTCAAGTCGATCGAGCGCACTTCGGGTCGCTCGAGACCGATCTGCCCCAGCGCTTGCAAGAGGGCGGCGAGTTTTGCGCGGTCCGCGGCCGGCTCGCCCCTGAACGCGCCCAGGAGATTCTGGTGTTCGAGGGCGTCGACGAGTTGCGACGCGTCGCGTTCGTCGAGCGGGGCAACGGCGAAGGCCACGTCTCCGAGCACCTCGGCCAGGATGCCCCCGATCCCGAACATCACGCAGGGGCCGAACGCGGGATCGCGCACCAGGCCCGCGATCAGTTCACGCCGGCCGCCCACCATCCGCTGTACCAGGAGTCCTGCACTCCCGTCTTCCGGGCGCAAGCGCTCCAGCAGCCCGGTCGCCTGACCGCTCACGGTCGCGGCGTCGCCCAGGTCGAGCCGCACGCCGTCGCGCTCGGTCTTGTGCGCGATCCCGGCTCCGCAGAGCTTGAGGGCGATCGGAAAACCCAGTTCCCGGGCCGCGGCCACTGCCTCGTCGGGCGAATGGACCAGGCGTTCCGGGGGAGTTCGGATGCCGGCGCCGGCCAGGAACTGCTTCGATTCGTATTCGGACAGGGTCGGCACTTCGAGCGCGGAGCATATCAAAGAGGCTAGGCTCGGGTTTCGGGGAGGGGGATGAATGGGGGGGGACTCCGCTGGCCGCGCCGGGACCAGGCGCCGGAGCATCGCGCGTCGACTCCTGCTCTCGCTGATCGCAGTGCTCTACGTGGTCTCGATTCCCTGGTACCGGGAGCCGGGTGTCCTCCCCGAGATCTGGTTGGGGCTTCCAGACTGGGTGACGGTGGCGCTCGCGTGTTACGTCGGGGTCGCGGTCTGCAACGCGATCGCCTGGTGGCTGACCGAGGTGCCGGATGAGGGCCCGGACGGAGCGCCTCGATGAGCTTCGAGTGGCTCGGACTCGCCGCGCTCGGCTCGTATCTGGCCGGGCTGTTCGCCGTGGCCGGGATTGCGCGCCGCGCGCGCCGGGACGAGACTGCGGCCGATCACTTTCTGGCGGGGCGGGATCTCGGCGTCTTCGTCCTGTTCCTGACCCTCTACGCGACCGCGTACAGCGGGAACTCGCTGCTCGGCTATCCGGGCGAGGCCTATCGGCGCGGGTTCTCGTTCATCATGGCGACGGGCTTCATGATGTCGATCATCGTGTGCTTTCACGCGCTGGCACCGGTACTGCGGCCGGTGGCGATCGCGCAGGGCTTCGTCACGCCCGGCGACTGGATCAGGCACCGCTTCGGCGGCGAGCCGGGGGAACGTGCACTGTTGCTGGGTGTCGCGGTCCTGATGATCATCGCGCTCGCGAACTTCCTTCTCGCACAACTCACGGCCATGGGTCATGTCTCGAGTCAGGTCACCGGCGGGCTGGTGCCGTTCTGGCTCGGGGTGGTCGGACTCGCGGCAGTGATTCTCTATTACGAGACGCTGGGCGGCATGCGCGCCGTCGCGTGGACGGATGCGGCGCAGGCGATGCTGATGTTGCTCGGCCTCGCGGCTCTGCTCTGGTGGCTCCTGACGAGTGCCGGGGGCATGGAGGCCGTAACGCGCCAGATTGCCGCGGTACGGCCCGATGCGGTGCGGGTACCGGATCGCACGGAACAGGCAAACTGGCTCAGCACGATCGTGCTGCTCGGGCTCGCGAGCGTGGTCTACCCGCAGGCGATCCAGCGTATCTACGCCGCGCGTAGCGGCCTCGCCCTGTCCCGATCGTTCGCGCTGATGTCCTTCATGCCACTGGCGACCACGCTGGTCGTCACGCTGATCGGGTTGGCGGCGATCGGACACTTCGGAAACCTCGGCGGTATAGAGGCAGACACGGTGATGCCGAGACTTCTGGGTACCTGGGCAGAGGTGGGCCCGATCAGCACCGCTTTTGCGGTCGTGGTCTTCATCGGGGCGCTCGCCGCGATCATGTCGACGGCCGACTCGGTGCTGTTGTCGCTGGGCTCGATGCTCTCGGAGGATCTGCTGGAGCGTCCGCGTAGCAGGGACGCCACAGCCTCCACCGGCAAGTGGCTTGCGGCCGTGGTGTTGCTCGGGATGGTCGCCCTGGCGCTCGGACCCCGGCTCACGCTCTGGCATCTGATCGAACTCAAGATGGAGCTCTTGATCCAGTGTGTTCCGGCCTTTCTGCTCGGCGCACGCTGGGCCGGGCTGCGGGCGCGGCCGACCTTTTTCGGCCTGCTGGCCGGCACTGCGATCGCGGTCGGCGGAGTGTGGCTCGGCTTTGCGCGCGTCGGGGGCATTAACATCGGTGTACTGAGCCTGCTCGTGAACCTGTGCATCGCGGTCGGGGGCTCGCTCGTGGCCCGGCGAGGACTTGAATCCCGGCAGGCTCCTTCCTAGGTTCTGGGGATGGTCTGCAGCGTCACCGAAGGTGTTCGAGTCGCGGTCGAGTCGTTCTATCTGTCGGGGCAGAGCACCCCTGAACATCGACGCTTTGCGTTTGCCTACCGGATCACGATCTCCAACGAGTCGGCGGAGACGGTTCAGCTGCTGCGCCGGAACTGGATCGTGACCGATGCCGACGCGCGCGTGACCGAGGTGAGCGGCGACGGGGTCGTGGGTG
>JAYZEO010000082.1:0-58625 GCA_036337215.1 Myxococcota bacterium
TAGATGTCGAAGTGATGAACCGGCTGATGGTAGCTCTGGCCTGCCGAGATCTTCGCGGGCCAGCGCATCATGAAGGGCACGTGCACACCCCCCTCGAAGAACGTGAGCTTCCAGCCGCGGAAGGGTTCGTTCACACGGGGCAAGCCCAGATAGCCAGCACCACCGTTATCCGACGTGAAGATGACCAGCGTGTTCTCTTCCAGACCCTGCTCGCGCAGCGCATCCAGCACCCGGCCCACGGAGCGGTCGAGGGAGCGGATCATGCCGGCATAGGTGCGCTCGGTGTGGCTCTCGATCTGCGGGAACGCGTCGTAGTCGTCGCGGCGCGCCTGCAGGGGGGTGTGGATCGCCCAGTGGGCCAGGTAGAGAAAGAAGGGCCGGTGGCGGTTTGCCTCGATCACCTTGATGGCTTCGTCGGTGTAGTAGTCCGTCAGGTAGCCGGGGGGCTCGAAGAGCGGACCGTCGTTGTACGACGCCGAGTAGCTGGACACCGCCCAGAGGAAGCGGTCGATGGCGTCGAACTCCTGCCTCGAGTTGACGACGCGCGGGTGGTCCACGGGCAGGAAGAGCGGGCCTTCCCTCATCAGGGTCTCGTCGAACCCCTGAGCGTTGGGCCCCATCTCGTGGGTCCGGCCCACGTGCCATTTGCCGATGTGCGCGGTGTAGTAACCAGCGGCCTTGAGCGTTTCGGCCAGCGTGATCTCGCTCGACGGCATCCCCATCTCTTGGGCTGGAAGCCGCTCGACTTTCGTGTTCGACGGTACCGGCTTTCGCTTCCGATTCGAGTCCGCGTCGATGATGAACTGCAGGGCCGGGGCCATGGCTGCAGGGGTGGGCGTGAACTCGAATCCGAATCGCGTGCCGTAGCGGCCCGACAGGATCGCGGCGCGCGAAGGCGCACAGGAGCCGTTCCCCGAATACCCCCATGTCAGATTCACGCCACTTCGCGCGATCGAGTCGATGTTCGGCGTCTGCACCGTGCCGCCGCCGGCTCCGCCACCGCGCGTCGACACGTCGTTCCAGCCCATGTCGTCCGCCAGGATCAGCACGATGTTCGGAGGTCGCTCCGAAGGCGGCGTGGTCGCCGCCTCCGGCCCGCGCTGCCACTCGATCTCCTGATGGGGGCCGATCGTACGCGCGGCAGCCACCCGCATCCCGACGAGCCCCAGAAAGAGTTCGACGCGGAATATCCACGCAACGACGAGCAGAGCCGCCAGCACGGCGCCCACCCGCACGATCCAGCGAAGCACTCCCTGCCCTCCTCGAACCCAATACTACGGCTCTCTTTGGTCCCACCCGACTCGCCCCGACGATTCGCTGCAGCAGCCGGTCGACGAGCCGTGGGCGCGCGGCGAGCCGTTTTTCAACGGCCCGGCAGCGCGGGAAAAATGGTGGAGGCGGCGGGAATCGAACCCGCGTCCGAATGGGCTGTTTCCGCTGTGTCTACGTGTGTAGCTTCCGGATCAATTTAGCGGACCGGGAGCTCCGGGAGCCCGGCTCTTCGGCCGCGAGTCGGCTGTTTTCTCGTCCGCACCGCACCGACGACGGCTTGGACCAGCCTGCTAATTTGACGCCCCCCGGCCTCAGCAGGCGTCGGACCGGGGGACGCTCGCTGCGTTATTTAAGCAGCGAGAGCGAGATTATTGTCGGCAATTGTATTTGCCTTGCCGCAGGATTCACGAGGATACGGCACCTCGACACGCAACAACGGACGTCCACCACCCGTCGAACCCGAGCGCCCCCTTTCCCCCCCACTCTAGAGATACGGGTCGGCGCGTCAAGCGTCCGACTCAAGCCCCCGAGAGAGGGAAAGCCTCAGTCTGGTAGATTGCCGGCGCGAGCACGAAGTGAGCACCCCACTGGCGAGCGTGATCCTGCGGCAAGGGAGAGACCGGTCGGTCCGTCTCGGCCACCCCTGGCTGCTGTCCGGCAGCATTGACCGGATCGAGGGGGACCCTCGGCCGGAGGCTCCAGTGCGCGTGCTTGCCGCCAACGGGAGCCTGCTCGCGCACGGGGACTTCGACCCGGGCACCCAGATTCGGGTCCGCCTGACGCACTTCGGTGAAGATCCACCCGATCCCGAAGAGACCTGGTTCGAGGAACGACTGCTGGCCGCGGTCGCGTGGCGGGAACTGCACCCGCTGCTGGACGGGACCGATGCCGTGCGCTGGGTGCACGCCGAGGCCGATGGCCTTCCGGGGCTTACCGTCGATCGCTACGCGAGTTGGATCGTGATCCGGCCCGGGACCGCGGCCATGGCTCGCCGCGCGGAACGCGTCGCGCGCGCACTGATCGAAACGCGTGCGCTCGCAGGGGCCTGGCTCAGGGGGCCCGCGCGCGAAGGCCACGCAACCCGGGCCCTGGCCGGCTCCGTGCCGGAGGAGCCGATCGAGATCTCGGAACGCGGCCGCCGGTATCAGGTCGACCTGCGCCGCGGACAGAAGACCGGCTTCTATCTCGACCAGCGCGACGCGCGCGACCGCTTCCAGCGCCTGGCGCCGGGCACGCGGGTGCTCGACCTGTACTCGTACAGCGGCGGATTCGCGGCCGCCGCCCTCGCTGGGGGCGCCACCGAAGCCGTCTGCGTGGAGTCGTCCAAGCCCGCCTGTGATTTACTGGAACGCAACGCGCCCGAAGCCGAGCGGGTCGCGGGAGATGTGGGCGCGTTCCTGCGCACGGATACGCGATGCTTCGGCCTGGTCGCGATCGACCCGCCGCCCTTCGCTAAACGCAAGCGAGATGCCAATGCTGCCTGCCGTGCCTACCAAGAACTGCATCGGAATGCGCTGCGCAAGATCACGCCGGGAGGGCTACTTCTCACCTTCTGCTGCTCGCACCATGTCGACGCGACGCGCTTCCGCCGGACGATCTTCAACGCAGCCGCGCAAACCGGAATCCAACTCCAACTCCTGGAAGCACTCGGTGCCCCGGCCGATCACGCGGTCGATCTCCGACACCCGGAGGGGGAGTACCTGAAGGGCTTCCTGCTTCGGGTCGCGACGGTAAACGCGTGAGGTCCGAATCCGAAGCAAACGCTCCCCGGGAGCGGATCCTCAGAAACCTCGCCCGTCTGGCCTCGCTCGCCCTGATCGCGCTCGGCCTCGCAGCGGGCTGGTGGCTCCACTTCGAGAGTGGCATGACCCAGGAGCCCGAGACCCTGCGCGAGCGACTCGGCGAGTTCGGCGCGGTGGCCCCACTCGTGTTCTCGTTGATGGTGGCGTTCCGATTCCTGCTGCTGCTCCCGTCCTTCGTCGTGCTGGCCGCAGGCGGCGTGCTGTTCGGCGCACTGTGGGGCGCCGTCTGGGGCACGGTCGGCGGAGCGCTCGGCGCCGTCCTCACCTTCTTCGTCGCGCGCAGCCTCGGCCGCGACGCGGTCCTGCGGAGACTCGGGGGTCCGCAGGCCCGAATCGACCGCTACCTGGCGGCGCGGGGCCCCGTCTGGCTCGCCGCCTACTGCGCCTTCCCGGCGACCCCGCTCACCCCCGCATTCCTGGGCGCCGGGCTCACCAGCATGCGACTGTTACCGTTCGCGGTCGCGAGTACGCTCGGCATGCTCCCGCGCACCATTGTCTACAGCGCGGTCGGCGACTCGGTCTTCGAACTCGACTGGCGTCGACTCGCGGCGGTACTGGCGATCGTGGCGGTGGCCCTGCTGCTCGCCGCACCGGCCCGGCGCTGGCTGTTTACCCTCCCGGACGATCCGGAACGCTAGCGACCCTCGGGCCTGGCTCTCTTGCCGGCGTCGCTCGCGTTCTCCGCGTGATCGATCGAGAGCACGGTATAGCGAAACCACGGCTTGTAGAGATCGTAGTTCTCGGTCGCTGCGTCGCCGATCACCACCAGCACCCAGCCCGGATCCCACTCCATGAGCGCAATCTCTTCGACGCGCCCTTGCCCTCGAGCAACGACTCGCGCGCTCCTTCTTCCATCCACCTCGAGACGTTCGCTCGAGACAAATTCGCCCCGGAGCAGCACACGGCGCCCGCCCTCATCGAGGTAGGAATCGAGCGAACCGCGGAGCGCCATCACCTGAATCAGGGCATCGTAGTCCCAGGAAAGCCCGTCCACTGCAACCCATCCGCGGGAAGTCGGAATCACCTGCCAGTCGACCGGAAAGCGAATCTCGATCGAAAACCGCTCGTGAACGCGCGCGTGCGAAAGTCGGGGCGGCGCCCTGCGCGCCTCCGACATCGGTACCGCACGCGGAATCCCGACGCGCGCATAGACGGTCCCGGGGGGAATCCGGTAGAGAGACCGGAAGCTGTTGACGTCGTGCTCCGAGAGATTCTCTACCCGGCCGTCCCCGGCGAACGGGTACATCAGGTCCCCGCGCAGCGGGCTGTGCTGGCCCGAGGCACCCAGCAGGTGACCGATCTCGTGCATCGCCACCCGGCGTACCTGGCGCGGCGTCAGCAGCCCCTGTGGATCGGTCACGAAAAGCCAGATCTCGGAGGGAGCGTAGGAGATTTCGACACGACCGGGACTCTCAGCCGCACCGTTCACAGAGCAACGATCCGCCTCGCCCGGCAACATACCGAGACCGACCACTCGCAGGTTCTCGACGGTAGCGAGGCTCTCCTCGGCGACGACGGGCGCCTCGATGTGTACCGTGACCGAGGCAGCGCCGGGATCATCGACCGGGACGAAGCGTACCGGACGTCCGATCGTCTCCTCCCACTCGGCGAACGCCTGGTGAACGGACTCGACGTACTCGAGCGGATCTCGCGGATGAAACTCGTTCTGGAGCGCATCCGGGATCGCAGGGGGAACCACGTAGTAGCGCAGTGGAAACGCAGAATCCGGCCAGCGACAAATCACGAACGCGTCCGCTCCACCGGGAAGCCGCTCCCGGTGCGCGACCCAGGGCAGATAGTTCGGTTCGGGCAGCGCGCCGATTCGGGCGCGGAAGGATGCGTAGTCGTGGCGCGTGTGCGTGTACGGGCCGCCTGCCTGCGCGCAGGACAGCAGCAGCAGCGTTGCCACAAGGCCGCCGAACCACCGCGCCACCGCGATCACGACTCCCTGCTCCTGCGTTTCCGAACTCGCTGCAACCTTCGCTCGGTCTCCCGCTTGGCGATCGCCTCGCGTTTGTCGTGAGTGCGCTTTCCGCGCGCGAGGCCGAGTTGGACCTTCGCACGACCATCTCGAAAATACATCTCGAGTGGAACCAGCGTGTAGCCACGCTCTCGGACCTTTCCGTGGAGCCGATGGATCTCGCGGCGGTGGAGCAAGAGCTTGCGCTCACGAGCCGGATCGGGATTTTCGCGGTTGGCCTGCTCGTAGGGAGCGATGTGAGCCTTCATCAGAAAGATCTCGCCACCCTGGACGCGCGCATAGCTGTCGACCAGGTTCGCCTTGCCGGCGCGGAGCGACTTCACCTCGGGTCCCACGAGCACCAGACCCGCCTCCACGGTCTCTTCAATGCGGTAGCGATAACGCGCCCGGCGATTCTTGCAGATGCTCCGGACGGCCGGATCGGGTTTGGGGTCCTTCACTGCCCGGGGGCGCCGTCGTCGGCCGCCGGGCCGCCGGCCTCGGCCGACTCCGCGCCCGGGGTCGCGATTCCGGCCGAAATGATCAGCCTGAAGGCTTCTTCGATCGTCAGTCCGGTCTCCCGGAGTTCGCGATCCGGAAGCAGCAGGTAATAGCCGGTGGTCGGATTCGGGGTACTCGGCACGAACACCTTGGTGAGCGGACCCTCTTCACCCGGAAATCCCTGCGCCAGGGATCCGGTCACGAAGGCGTAGCAATACACGCCGCGTCGCGGATACTCGATCAACACCACGCGACTGAAGTTGCGAGTCCCTTCGCCCACCGTCGCCTGCATGAACTGCTTCACGACCGAGTAGAGACTCCGCGCCACCGGAATCCTCTCCACGATGCGCTCCCAGAGGCGCAGCGCACCGCGCCCGACGAAGCTGCGGGTGAGCGCACCGGCAACGAGAATCAGAAGCAGCGTGACCAGCGTCCCGAGCAACGGCGGCTGATCGCTCTCCAGCCCGAGCGCGGAGAAGATCCGGGGCAACACCAGGCGATCGAGTTGGTCGATGATCCACCAGACCCCGATGATCGTGAATCCGACCGGAACGAAGACCAGCAGCCCGGCTACGAAATCCCGGCGCAGCCTCTCGGCAATGCGTCGCCAGGCCGTTCTCCACACGAAGCCATCCTCCATCGCCACCCGGCGCCTTTCGAGGCCATAGCGGAATCGACAGGAAGGCTAGCGGAGGCGGTTGGACGAGTCGACGAGACAGATCCTGGGCTCGTGCCTCCGGGCCTCATTCGCATCCAGGTGTGCGTAGCTCGCGATAATGACGAGATCGTGGGGCTTCACCAGGTGCGCGGCCGCGCCGTTGATACCGATCGTTCCGGAAGCGCGGGCTCCCGGAATCACGTAGGT
Source organism: Myxococcota bacterium (assembly GCA_036337215.1). Lineage (GTDB taxonomy): Bacteria > Myxococcota_A > UBA9160 > SZUA-336 > SZUA-336 > JABSQV01. Next base: position 6,401 of record JAYZEO010000082.1, read on the forward strand.
CTGCAGACGCGCGCCGTTCGTGATGTCGTAGATCTCGACCCGCTCGTGGTCGAGCAGATCCGCCGCGTCCATCAAATCGCGGTCGATCGTGATCGATCCGTCGTAGTCGAGATTCGCGTCGGTCACGGTCGCTCGGTGGATCTTCGACTTGAGAAGCGTAAGCAGCATCAGCCATCCTCGAGGATTAGGTTGTCGATCAGCCGGGTCGCACCAAAGCGCACCGCCAGCGCCAGCAACGCCTGGCCCTCGACGGACTCGACGGGTTCGAGTTCGTCCGTCGAGCACAGCTCGATGTAATCGATCTGGGCCAGTGGCTCCTTGCTCACACGCAGGCGAACCGTTTCGACCAGCACATCCGCACGTCGCTCCCCGGACTCGAAGCGCGCGCGAGCCTCGCAGAGCCCGGCGTAGAGCGCCCGCGCCTGCCCGCGTTCGACCGCGCTCAAATATGCGTTGCGGGAACTCAGGGCGATGCCGTCAGGCTCGCGGACGGTCGAAACCCCGACGATCTCGACGCCGAAGTGCAGGTCGCGCTCCATGCGGCGGATCACCGCAAGCTGCTGGTAGTCCTTCATCCCGAAGATCGCCACGTGGGGCTTGGCGGCCAGCAACAGCCGCGCGACCACGGTCGTCACGCCTCGGAAGTGGCCGGGGCGGCTGGCCCCACAGAGCCCGCGCGGCAGACGCTCGAGCTCCACGCTGGTGGCGTCGCCGGGGGGATAGATCTCGCCGACCGCGGGCGCGAAAACCACGTCGACACCGGCCTCGCCAAGCAGCGCGCAATCCCGTTCGAGGTCGCGCGGATAGCGCTCGAAATCCTCGTTCGGACCGAACTGGGAGGGGTTGACGAAGATACTCACCACCACGCGATCGCCCCAGGCCCGCGCGGCGTGCACCAACGCCAGATGGCCTTCGTGAAGCGCTCCCATGGTCGGGACCAGCGCGATCCGGCGCCGGGCCGCGCGTTCCATGTCCGCCCAGTGCTGCAGTTCCCGAACGCCGGAGACCCGGAGCGGCTCAGTAGGACTCATGATCCGCCGGGAACTTGCTCTCGCGAACGTCTTCTGCGTACATCCGGGCCGCCTTGCCGACGACCTCGCTCAGTGCCAGGTACTGGCGCGCAAAGCGCGGAGGCGGGTCCTCGCCAAGCCCGAGCAGATCGTGCAACACCAGCACCTGGCCGTCGCAGTTCGGGCCCGCACCGATCCCGATCGTGGGAATCCGCAGCTCCTCCGCGATCTCGGCCGCGACTGCGCCTGGCACGCCGTCCAGCACCACCGCACCTGCGCCCGCCTCCGGGACCGCGCGCGCGTCGCGGAGCACCTGCTTGCGAGAGCATGACCCGCGGCCCTGTACGCGGTAGCCGCCCATCCGGTGTACCGATTGAGGCGTAAGGCCCACGTGTCCCATCACCGGGATGTCGAGGCGCGCAATCGCCTCGATCCGGTCGGCCATGCGCTCACCGCCCTCGAGCTTGACGCTATGCGCGCCCCCCTCTTTGATCAGCCGGCAGGCGCTGTCGCATGCCACCTCTGAGGAGCGGTGATAGCTCCCGAAGGGCATGTCACCCACGACCAGCGCGTGGCGCGCGGCGCGCGACACCATCTCGCAGTGATAGACAATCTCGTCCAGCGAAACGGGCAGCGTGGTGTCGTGCCCCTGCACACAGGTTCCGAGACTGTCGCCCACCAGCAGCACGTCGATCCCAGACGCGTCCAGAATCCGCGCAAACGGATAGTCGTAAGCGGTGAGCATTGAGATCTTCCGTCCCGCGCGCTTGAGCTTCGCAAGCGCCGGCACCGTGACACGGGCCTCTCGCATCGAATTCTCTCCTCGCGATTCGCAGAGCCGACCGACCTTGTGGCCCACCGGTCGTGGCGACCGGTCCGATCAACCTTCTGCGTCGCGAGCGCGGGGCGCAGCGCGAGAGACAGAGCGGCCGTTCGGTCTCGGTCCCAGGCGGGATCCAAGCTTCAGGCGGCTTCTACTGCTCCTTTTGGACCCAAAGCCTTGTCTGGAGCGGTGGGTGGTGTCACCCGTGCAGGAAACCAGTCCCGGGCGCCTCAGGCGGGCCGGGAACGCCCCCGGGAGTCCGGGCCGGAACGGCTCTCAGCTGTCCGGTCTGGCTTGCGAAACCGCGTTCGCAAGCTCCACGAAGTCGCCCGGGGACAGTCTTTCGGGGCGGCTTCCGGGATCGATCCGAGCCTGCTCCAGGGCCCGCTCGGCCTCCGGAATCCGTCCCCGGAAGGCCGCCCGCAGCGTCTTTCGCCGATGCTGAAACGCACAGCGGACGAGTTCCCGCAGCGCGGGCGGAGACGTCACCTCGGGAGCGTTGGATGCGGGATCGAAGACAACGAAGCTCGAGTGCACGCGCGGTCGGGGATCGAAGTCTTCGGGGGAAAGGGACAGGACCCGCCGCGCTTCGGCCCAAATCGTCGTCCAGACCGCGAGCGGCCCGTACGCCCGGGTCCCGGGCTCGGCGAGGACGCGGTCCGCCACCTCGCGCTGAAGCATGAAGCCCCAGCGGCGAAACGGCGTCCTGGGGCCCAGCAGGCTTCCCACCAGGCGTCCCGAGATGCGGTACGGCAGGTTCCCGATCAGAACCACGGGTGCCCGCAGCTCCCGGGCAAGGCCACCTAGGTCGGCCTTCATCACGTCTTGGTGGCGCAGCTCCACCCCGGCGCCGAGTTCCTGCTCGACGAGCAGCCGAAACAGGCCCCGGTCGACCTCGAGAGCCACGGTCCGGCGCGCGACCGCCGCAATCGCGCGAGTGAGGCGGCCGAGCCCCGGGCCGACCTCGACGACCGCATCCGCCGCCTCGATCCCGGTCACCGCAACGATGCGCGCCGCAGTCTGGTCGGAGCGCAGAAAATTCTGGCCGCGGGCCCGGGACGGAGCGAGGCCCCGTTCGGCGAGATAGCGACGGATCGAGGCTATCGCTCACCTCCGAGGGGCGCGCGCGAAAACGCATCGAGACGCAGGTCCGCCCGGCTTCCCTCCCGCCACAGACTGTCGGCCACTGCAGCAATCATGGCGGCATTGTCGGTACAGAGCGCGACCGGCGGGAAGCGCACGGATACCCCCGCCCGCTCCGCGAACTCGGCCATTCGCCCGCGGAGCCGGCCGTTCGCGGCGAGCCCCCCCACCACCGCGAGCCGGGTCAGCCCGGTCTCGCGCAGGGCCCGCTCCGACTTCGCGACCACCACATCGACCACCGCCTCCTGGAAGGACGCGCAGATCTCCACCTGATCCTGGGCTGACAACTTGCGCTCGGGCCCCTCGCGGCGCGCGATCTCCAGCGCCACGGCTGTCTTGAGACCCGCGAACGAGAGGTCGAGCCCGCGCTTCAGCATCGGCCGAGGAAACGCGATCGCGGCGCGCTCGGCAGCACCGCCTTCGGCCGCGACGCGATCGACCTCCCGACCCCCCGGGTATCCGAGGCCGAGCCGCTTCGCCACCTTGTCGAACGCTTCGCCGGCAGCGTCGTCACGGGTCTGGCCCAGCAATGCGATCTCGGCCAGGCTGTCTACACGGTAGAACGCGCTGTGGCCCCCGGAAAGCACGGCCCCCACGAACGGGAACCCGATCGGATCTGCTTCGAGCCGCGCGGATGCGATGTGACCCTCGAGGTGATGAACCCCGACGAGGGGCTTCCGGGTGCGGTAGGCGAGCGCCTTTGCGAAACAGAGCCCGACCAGCAGGGATCCGATCAGCCCCGGGCCCGTCGTGACTCCGATCGCATCGACCCGCTCGAGAGCGACTCCGGCTCGCTCGAGCGAGCGCTCCAAGGTTCCCCAGACGAACTCGACGTGGTCACGGCTCGCGAGCTCGGGAACCACACCGCCATAGGGCGCGTGCACCTCATCCTGGCGGTGCACGACGGAAGACAGGATCTCGCGACCGTCGCGCACCAGCGCCGCTCCGAGATCGTCGCACGAAGATTCGATGCCGAGTACCAGAGACATGGGCGCTTCAGCGCTCTAGCTTCTCCTGCTGGCTCTTGCAGTCGATGCAGAGCGTGGCGACGGGCCTCGCCTGCAGCCGTTTGATCCCGATCTCCTCTTCACAGAGGCTGCAGCGACCGTATTCGCCCTCTTCGATTCGAACCAGCGCCTGATCGATCTTCTGCAACAGCACCCGCTCCCGCTCCCGAAGCCGCCCGATAAAGGCGAGGTTCGCGTCGGACGATGCCGAATCGATCTCGTCCGGAAAGTCGTCGGGATCGAGTTGCATGTCACCGCTGAGGGCGCGCTGAGCATTCTCAGCCAACCCGTCGCGCATCTCGTTCAGTACTTTCTTGAACTTCTCTCGCTCGGTCTTTCTCACGAACTCAGCTTTTCCAGTTGGCGCCGCGCTTCCGGAACCCGATCGGACTCAGGATAGTCGCGAACAATTTTCTCAAAGATCTCCCGCGCCGCCGCAGCGTACGTGTCTTCCTGTTGTGTCCGCCGCCCGATCTCGAGAATCGCGACCGCCTGCCGGTACAGGGCGTCGGGCGCCTTGTTCCCCTTCGGGTAACGCTTGGTCACGTCCTCGAAGGTCAGGACCGCCCGCTCGTAGTCGTCGCGCTTCAGGTAACACTCCCCCTTCCAGAACAACGCGTTGTCGGCGTAATCGGAAGCCGGGTAGTTTTGCAGGAAGTTTCCGAAGTGGTCAATGGCGGCCTCGTAATCCGCTGCGCGGTAGAAGCGGAACGCCGTCTCGTAGGCACGGAGTTCTTCGCTCGCCCGGCCACCCGGAACCGCAGGAGCCGCGAGCGGAGCTCCCGGGGCGGACCGGGAAGCAACCGGCGTCTCCCGCACGCCTCCCAAGAGTTCGCGCACCTCGGCCAGTTCCTCGCGGGCCAGCCTTGCGTTCCGGTCTGCCTCCTCTAGCTGACCCCGAAGTTCTGCCACCTCCCGCTCCAGGCGATCGAGTCCCGCGCCCAGATCAGCGAGCCGGGCCGCATCAGCCGGCGCGTCCGGACGGCCCCGCGACTTGAGCCCCGCAACCTCCCGTTCCAGGGCCCTGAACTCGGGGACGGTCACACACGCACACAGGAGCCACGCGAAAGCTGCGCCCGCCGAGACCTGGGCGGCTCTGCCGAGCCTGCTCATCTTCACGCGCTACCGGGAGGCGGGAACGAACTCGTCGCGGCGGTTCCTTGCATAGGCCGCTTCGGTCTGGCCCCGAACCGCCGGGCGCTCCTCACCGTAGCTGATGGTCGACAACCGCGAAGCATCCACTCCAAGATCGATCAGATATTGCTTCGCCGCCAGCGCGCGCCGCTCTCCGAGCGCCAGGTTGTATTCCGCCGAGCCGCGCGCGTCGCAGTTGCCCTCGATGCGCGCGTCAGTACCCGAGCGTGCCGCCAGCCATTTCGCATTCGAACGCAAGATATCGCGTGCATCCGGATTCAGACTCGAGCGGTTGAAGTCGAAATAAATGCTCTGGAGTTGCCCGCCGGAGGAAGCCATCTCCTGCACCGAGGTACTGCGGACGGCGGTAGGCATCGAGGATTCGCTCTGGGTCTCCTCGGGAAAGCCCGTGCTGGAGGAGGAACTACCGGTCCCGGGCGTCTGGCACGCAACCAGGGCCACCAAAGCCAGGCCTAGAAGAACTCGCTGCCCCATGGTCCTGTACTCCTCTAGAGGCCGCTCCCGAACGGAGCCGGCCGGTTGATTCTCTAGCCGGATCCGGCTCCGGATGCAATGACCCAGCCGCACGCAGCGGCCTACTCCAGCCACGAGGCCCAGGCGGGGTTGCTGCTGTTGCCGAAGTTGGCAGTCAGGCGGCGCAGATTACGCCCGTCGACATCGATCACGTAGATCTCCCGGTGCCCGCGCCGCGACGACACGAAGGCCACCTTCCTTCCATCCGGGGACCAGGCAGGTTCCTCGTCCTGGCGGGGATGAGAGACGAGCGGACGGGTGTAGCCGCTGACGGGGTCGATCAGGTAGAGATCGAAGTTGCTCCCGGCACGGGCCGCATAGACGATCCACTCCCCGGTCGGAGACCACGCCGGACTCGCGTTGTACGCGCCCTCGAAGGTCAGCCGCCGCGACTGCTCCGTGGCCAGGTCCCGGACGTAGATCTGGGGGGAACCAGACCGGTCCGAGACATAGGCCAACTTGCGGCCGTCGGGCGACCAGCTCGGCGAGGTCTCGATCGAGCGCCCCCGGGTCAGGCGCCGCAGGCGCCGTCCGTCCGCCCCGACGAGGTAGATGTCGGTGTTTCCCTCCCGACTCATCACCAGCGCCAAATCGCCGTTGAGAGGCGCCCAAACTCCACGGTACTTGGCATCCGGGCTGCCCAGCAGGGGCCCGTTACGGCGCCCGCCCCGAGAGAGCAGCCAGACGTCCGGCTCGCCGCTCTTGTAGGAGGTGTAGGCCAGCGAGTCAGCATCAGGAGACCAGGACGGGAACAGGTTGATGTCCCCGTTTCTGGTGACGCGCGTCGGCGTGCTCCCGTCTGCCTCCATGATGAAGACTTCCTTGTTGCCGCCCCGGTCCGACACGAACGCGATCTGGGTCGACGAAACCCCGCGCCGCCCGGTGAAGCGGTGGATGACTTCGTCAGCCAGGCGCCGGGCCAGGTAGGAGATCCGACGCTGGTCGATCTCACCCGGGCCGGACCGGTAGCGGTGGGGCTTTCCGAGCGGGCGGCAGCGGACGGTGTCGAAGAGCCGGAAGCGAACTCGAAGACGTCCTTCCGTGAGTTCGATCCGACCCTGCAGCAAGGCGTCGGCCCCGATGACGCGCCACTCGTCGCACTGGAAGCTCGCGTCCTCGTAGTCGCGGGTATCGAGCGTCCCCAGGAACGCTTCGGGCGAGATCGCCTCCGCAATTCCAGAGTATTTGAGTGCCGATACCAGGTCTTTGTGAAAGCGCTCCTCGAACTCGGCGTCGACCTCGGGTCCGCGCTCGAAGTGTTGCACCGCCACCTGATAGGCCCGGCCCTCCGCGTGATCGACATCGATCCGCAGCCGGTCTTGGGCCACCGCGGAGGAGGCCACGATCGCGAGCACGAGCGCCGCCAGCCAGCTTCGCATCAGAACACGGCTCCGGGACGAAAGTTGATGTCCAGCGTGAGTTCACCCCGCGGCGGCGCCGGAAACGGCTCTGCCCGCCAGATCGCAAGCTCTGCAGATTCGTCGTAATAGCGGTTTCCCGAGCCCTGGCTTCGTGCGACCGCAACCAAGTTGCCGGCGGCGCTGATCGCTACTTCGAAGCGCGCGAGCAACGCCGGCTGACCCGCGAACGCGCGGGCCCCCGACCAGTTCTTCCTCAAGAGCGCCCGCACCCTCGAACGGTAGGCCGCCAGTCGCGGATCCGCGAAACGCGAGGGAGCGGCGGGAGCGGCGGCCCCGGGTTCCAGTTTTTCGGCCGGCATCTCATCGCGAATCTTCGCGATCAGTTGCTGGGCGGTGAGGGAAGGGGCCGGTTTGGCCGGGGCCTTTGGGGGGGCCGGCTTTGCGAGTTTCGCGCGCTTCGGGATCACGACCGGTTCGTCGACGACCTGGCGACGCGGGCGGCGGGCCGGCGCCGCAGGCGGTGCGCTCAGAAGCTCGACCATTACGGCGTGAGGCGCCGGGATCGCGGCGCGCCCCGACGGAGACAGCGTGAGCACGATCCCGAGCCCGAGATGCACCCCGACGCTCCAGACCAGGAGCCGGCGAAAGGCCGGATCCGCCCGGAGGGGCAGCTGTGTCCCGAGCATCGCGGTCATGCCTCGGGCTCTGTCACCATTCCGATCTTCGCCGCCCCCGCGCGCTGCATGGTCGCCAGTACACGGGCCACCTCACCGTAGCTGGCCCGCGCATCGGCGCGCAGAAATACCTCTTTGTTTCCACGCGTTTCAAAGATTGCAATCAACTTTCCCTCAAGGGATTCGGGAGTCACCTTCGCACGCTGAACGAAGATCGTCCCGCTTCTGTCGACCGCGATCACGAGCGGCTCTTCTCGCGAGCGTAGACCCTCGGACTTGGTCTTGGGCAACTCGACCGGCACTCCCTGCTGAATCAGGGGTGCAGTGACCATGAAGATCACGAGCAGCACGAGCATCACGTCGACGAACGGCGTCACGTTGATCTCGGCCATCGGCGGGCGTCGCCGCACCTGCGCCTCAGGCGGCCCGGAGCCCGAGGCGCCGGATGCGCTCGCCATACTCGCTCCGGAAGGAGTCGGTCTGCTCCAGGATCCGGCCCAGGCGGGCGCTCATGTAGTTGTAGGCGATCACGGCGGGAATCGCGGCGAAGAGCCCGGCCGCGGTCGCGAACAAGGCTTCCGCGATCCCGGGCGCAACGACTGCGATGCTGGCCGAACCGCTGCTGCCGATCTCCCCGAACGCATTCATGATGCCGACGACGGTTCCGAAAAGTCCGATGAAGGGCGCAGCGCTGCCGGTGGTGGCCAGCAAGGAGAGCCCGCGCTCGAGTCGGTGTGCCTGGTCGGTCTGAACCCAGGCCAGCCGCTGAACCGCTCCCTCGAGAAACTCGGGCTCGACCTCGCGGGCATCCGCTACGTCTTCTTCGAGACGGCGCAGATCTTCGGATCCCCTGTGGAAGACCGCGCACAGCGGGCTAGTCGCCCCCGCGCGAACGGCCTCGTGGGCGGCCGCACGCGCGGCCCCAAGGTGACCGCCGAGATACGCGTCGAGAAAGCGCGCGGTGGCCCCTTCGACCGCGCTGAACTCGCGCAGCTTGAATACGATGATGGCCCAGGATGCCACCGACAAGAGCAAAAGCAGCAGCAGCACCGCCTGGACGACGATGCCGGCTCCGAGGATCAGGTCGAACATGTTTCGGACTCGCGCCTGGGCGGGGGTGGAGGTCGGAGTGCTGCGCATGCGCAGCACACCGCACGGGAAGCTACTTGGGCCCCCCGAGAGCGTCAAATCCGACGGGGCTCTCCGCTCAGCTCTACAGTTGCTAGCCTGCCCCGCAAGCGACCAAAAGGGGGAACGGGATGAAGCTTCGCGTCTCAGGCGCCGATCCGGCCGAACAGGAACTCGATGCACTGATCATTCCGCTGGCCCGGTCTGAGACACTTCCGCGGGGGCTGCGGGGCCTCGATGCCGCCCTCGACGGAGCGATCACGCGCAGCCTGGAACGCGGAGACTTCGCCGGGAACTCCAACGAGCTCTCGGCCCTGCTCGGCGGAGAGCAGGCGGCGAAACGGATCATCCTGATCGGCCTCGGGGACCAGAAAGAAGTCTCAGAGCAAACCCTGAGGGCTGCGACCGCAACCGCGGTCCGGGAAGCGGCGCGGCGCAAGTCCCGAAGCGCGGGGCTCTTGGTCCCCCCGTTGCGACGCATCCCCACGCCCAACGCAGGCCAGGCACTGACCGAGGGCGCACTCCTCGGTTCCTACCGCTTCGACAAATACCGGACCACGGAAGACAAGCCCACGGCGCTCGAGTCGCTCGAGCTGTTCATGCCGGATGCAGCTCGCGCCCGGGCGCTTCGGCAGGGGATCGCGATCGGGACGATCACGGCCGAGGCTGAAAACCTCGCGCGAGACCTCTCCAACGAGCCCGGAAGCGTCCACACACCCGCCTGGCTGGGCGAACGGGCGCGCGAGATCGGCCGCGAGTTCGGGCTTCGGGTACACGTGCTGGGAGCGCGTGAACTCGAGGCCCAGAAGCTGGGAGGGCTGCTGGCCGTCGGTCGCGGCAGCGCGAATCCACCGCGGCTGATCGTGCTCGAGCACGGTACTCGGCCCAAGGCCTCCGCGCGACCCGGCCGCAAGGCGACGGGCCGGTCGCCGCGGGGGCGACCCACCATCGCCCTCGTCGGCAAGGGGATCACCTTCGACACCGGCGGCGTGTCGCTCAAGCCCTCGGCCAGCATGGAAGACATGAAGCACGACATGTCCGGCGGCGCTGCGGTGCTCGGCTGCATGCGGGCGATCGCGCTGCTCAAGCTGCCGTTGCACGTCGTCGGCATCGTCCCGGCGGCCGAGAACAAGCAGGGCGCCAATGCCTACCTGCCTGGCGACGTCATCGAAACCGCCGCGGGAAAGACGATCGAGGTGATCAACACCGACGCCGAGGGACGGATCGTCCTGTCGGACGCCATTCACTATGCAACCCGCTACGAGCCCGACGCCATCATCGACCTCGCTACCCTGACGGGCGCTTGCGTCGTCGCGCTGGGCTCGGCAGCCGCAGGGCTGATGGGGAATGACGACGTCCTGATCGAGCGTGTCCGGGCGGCCGGTGAACGGGCCCACGAGCGCGCCTGGCCGCTGCCCCTCTGGAAGGAACACCGCGAGCAAATCAAGAGCCACATCGCAGACATCAAGAATACCGGCGGGCGCGAGGCCGGGACGCTCACGGCCGCGGCCTTTCTCTCGCACTTCGCGGGTGAGATCCCGTGGGCCCACCTGGACATCGCGGGCACTGCATGGACGGGCCGGGACCAGGCGCTGTGCGTAAAGGGCGCCACCGGCTTCGGGGTACGCCTGCTGGTCGAGTTGCTGCGAAACTGGCGCTAGCGCCAGCGGCCTTCCCGGGAACTGGGACCTTTGACACTCTCCGGGCCGGCAACTATACCTTCGACGCACTCCAGCAAGGCAAGGACTCGAAGACCAACGGAGAAACCGGACCCATGCCCAACCCCCGCACCGTCAGAGCCACATTCACCGCCACACTCACAGCGGCGCTCGCAGCGATCGGATTCAGCCTCGCGGCTTTTAACGATTCAGGCGCCAGCGCGGCCGACGCCCCGTCCGGCGACGCAGGCAAGGGCGACGCCGGAAAGGGCCAGCAGGTCTACCAGATCTACTGCGTCACCTGCCACGGAGCCACCGGCAAGGGCGACGGCCCGGTCGGCAAGACGCTGGTCCCGCCTCCGCGCGACTTCTCGGCGGGAGATTTCAAGTTCGGAAGCACCAGCCAGGACGTGTTCGACACGATTTCGAACGGCGCCGCCGCCAAGGGCGGCTCACCCTTGATGGCGCCCTGGGGCGCCGTGATTCCCGAACAGGATCGCTGGGATCTGGTCGCGTACATCTGGACCCTCAAGGATTAGCTGAGGGGTAAGCTAGTCCGGGTGAAGAAGACGCCCGATCGGCCGGATCCTCCCGAAGCGTCGGCTCAGCCTACCCTCCGCGACGAATCCGAAGAGACCTCGGCCATGCGCTCGTTCGCGCCCGAGGTCGAGAGCGCCGGGGCCTCGGAACTCGTCCCGCGCGACACGCTCGACCGCTACTTCCAGGAGATCGGCCGCTACCCGCTGCTCTCCCGCGAGGAGGAGCATGCGCTCGCGGTGCAGGTGCGCGAGACCGGAGACTCCGAAGCGGCGCGCCAGTTGGTGGTCTCGAATCTCCGGCTGGTGGTGAAGATCGCGATGGACTACCGACGCGTCTGGACGAACCTGCTGGACCTGATCCAGGAGGGAAACGTCGGGCTGCTCCAGGCCGTCAAGCGGTTCGACCCATCGCGCGGCGTCAAGCTCTCGTCCTATGCCGCGTACTGGATCCGGGCCTACGTGCTCAAGTACCTGATCGACAACATTCGCATGGTCCGGGTCGGTTCGAGCCGCGCGGAACGGAAGCTCTTCTTTCAGCTGAACCGGGTTCGGCGCGAACTCGAGCGCGCCGGGTTCCAGCCTGAGCCCCGCCTGATCGCGGAACGGCTCGACGTCCCCGAGGCCGCGGTCGTGGATATCGAGCAACGATTGCAGGAGCCGGATCTCTCACTCGACGCACCGCTCAGCGCGGAGGGCGACGGCCGGAGTTTTGGAGACTCGCTGAGTTCGACATCGCCGCCGGTCGAGGAAGTCGTCGCCGAGGCCGACATGGCCCGAACGCTCCACGCCGTGATCGAGAAGTTCAGCAGCGATCTCGACGAGCGCGAGACGCGAATCCTTCAGAGCCGAATCCTGGCCCAGGAGCCCCTGACCTTGAAGCAGATCGGGGACGAGTTCGAAATCACGCGCGAACGGGTGCGCCAGATCGAGGCGCAACTCGTCAAACGCCTCCGTGAATTCATGCGCGAAGAGCTCGTGGACTTCGACTATTTCGCGCCCGAGAGCTGACCCCGAACCCGCGCACGGACGCGCACGGGAGAGCCCTCGCGCCCACGGACGCGGGGCAGTTCGCCGCTTCGGGTCGCGGTCTGAATCAGGGCTGGCGCGCGGCTGCCAGGGGGTCCCGGGCGAAGCGAGATGTCACATCGGCAATCAGCGCGGACTCGAGTTGATCCAGGTTCCAGCCGGTCTCGGCTTCCAGCGCCCGTTCCCAGGGGGCACCCTGGGCACAGCGCTCGAGCCAGCGCGCAATGCCGGCTGGATGGCGATCCTCGATCAACTGGACCGCGGCCCTTGACTCGAGGTACGCGGTCGCAGAGCGGCCGCCCTCGAGACCCGCGAAGCCCCGGACCAGAGAAGCGAGCGGAATCCACGCGTCCGCACGCAACGCCTCGAGCAATTCTCGCCAGTCGCGCCGGCTGAGGGAGGAACGTCCCCGCACCCGTTCCTCCTCCGACTCAGCGATCCCCTCGTTCAGGAAGAACGGCCGATGACTCCCGAGCGCATCGTGGAACAGCGCGTGGACGTACTCGTGGACCAGCAGCGCTTCCAGTTCCAGCCGCGGGTGCCGGGCAGAGACCACGTGAATCGCCCCGTCGTAGAACCCGACTGTCGCGAATCCGAAGCGGTGTCCGTAGCGGTCGAGGTAGTGCGCGCGCGAGTACAGCTTGACGGCGAGCGGATCCTTGAGGCGGCGTCCGAAGCGATCCAGGGTCTTGCTCCGCACGCGCTCGAGCAGTTCCAGGACTCCCGCGCCGAAATCGTCGCGCGCGAAGCGATGGTCGTAGGTCACCCGGAAGTGGGCCGAACTTCGGCTCCGCACCGGACTCCGAGCGTCGGGACGGGATTCCGACAAGGCCCGCTCGGACGCGATCTCCTCGGCGAGGTGAACTGCGGCTTCGCGCCATCCATCCCCGACCGGAGAGGCCGTGCCCAGAATCTGTTCGACCGCTTCTTGCGCGGGCGCGTAGAGGCCACGCTCCAGTTCGACCTTTGCAATCAGAAATAGCGCCTCGGGACGTCCCGGCGAATTCTGGCTCAGGCGTCGCAGTCGCCCGAGCGCGTGCCGCACATCGCCGCGTGCGAGGTGGTCGCGCGCGGCATCGAGTTCCCTGCGGAAGCGCCCTTCCTCGCCCCCGGGGTCGGGCGGGTTCTCGAGCGGGGGACCCAGCAGATCTCCCCGCCAGCGCTGCCTGAGTTCGGTGGGGCTGAGCCGCACCGCACCGTCGATGGGCGCACGGTCACGGTCGGTGAGGTAGGAGTGACCCCGTTCGTCCACGAACACGGCCACGGTGGCGGGCAGGAGCACAGCCAGCAGCGCGGCACCTGCGCCCAAGAGCAGACATCTGCGCAGCCGGCCGGAGATCCGGAACTCCATGGGAGCTTCTTCGGAAGTCGCTCGGGGGCCCTGAAGCCTGGCTCGAACGTTCTCACCCCAGGCGCGGGACCGAAGCGCCCCGGCTAGCGGCGCAACTGTCCGACGAGGTGGCAGATCTCGGGAAGAATCAGTCGGTCCAGCGCAAGCGCCACCGCGGCCCTCGATCCCGGCATCACGTAGATGGCGGTCCCGCCCGCGCTTCCGGCGAGGGCGCGGGAAAGCATTGCGGCGGGCCCGATTTCCGCGTACGAGAGCGCGCGGAAGAGTTCGCCAAAGCCGTCCAAGACCTTGTCGAGCAGTGGAGCCACCGCTTCCGGCGTTCGGTCCCGCGGCGACACGCCGGTTCCCCCGGTGACGAGCGCGGCGTCCACCTCCGGAAGCACAATCGCGCGCTTGAGGGCCGTCCGGATCGCCTCGGGCTCATCCGGTACGATCCTGCGCGCCAGCGCCCGGTGGCCGGCGGCCTCGAGTTTTTCCTCGATCAGCTTCCCGGAAGTGTCGCTCTCGGCGGAGCGGCTGTCGCTCACCGTGAGCACCCAGCAGTTCACGGAATCGGGCGCGTACGAGCGGTGCTGGTGAGGTGCGCTGTCGGCTTCGCTCACGGGTTCTCGTCCACCCAGTACGCGCCACTCTCGGCAAACTCCTTCTTCCAGATAGGAACGGTCTCTTTCAGTGAGTCGATCGCGTAGCGGCAGGCCTCGAAGGCCTCAGCCCGGTGCGCCCCGGCCGCCACGATCATCACGGCCGCGTCCCCGATCTCTAGCCGCCCCACCCGGTGTGCGATCGCGAGCCGGACCCCGGGCCAGCGCGCCCCGACCTCGTCCGCGATCCGCCCCATCTCGCCGAGCACCATCGGCTCGTACGCCTCGTACTCCAGGTGATCGATCGTCTCGCCCCGCGCGTGGTTCCGCACGACGCCCGTGAAGGTGACGACGCCGCCACACTCCGGGGCACTCACCCGAGCGATCAGACGATCCAAGGAAAGCGGCTCCGCCAGGAGTTGCAGCGCGCCCTCAGTGCCCGCGTGCTCCCCCGACCCGCCGCTCATGGGCGGCAACAGCGCGACCTCGTCCCCGTCCGCGAGCGGCCGCTCGAGCGGCACCCGCTCGGCGTTTAGAGACACCAGCAGCCGGCGCCGGGACCCCGCCACCGCGGGCCAGCGCCGCTCGAGTTCGACGACGGCATCGCCCAGGGTCGCTTCCGGAGGCAACTCGAGCGCGACTTCCTTCTGGCCGATGCTTTACCGAAGTCCCGCGAACAGCAGCACGCGTATCCGCACACGCTGAGCCTACGCAGGGCCCGGGAGCCGCGCAAGCGGCCGGGTCAGCGCTTGAGCCGGTCCTTGACGCCGCCGACCGTGGCTTCGCGTGCCCCTGGGGCGCTTCCGGAAGTCTGCGTTGCCTTCGCTGAGCTGCCGCCTTCCGGCATGACCGGCTTCGTAGCTCTCGGGCTCCCGCCCATCTTGACCGTGCCGTTCAGGACCGCCCCGTCCTCGACGAGCAGGCTCGAGGTCTGAACGTCGCCGTTCAGACGCGCGGTCTTCTGCAGCGTGAGCTGTCGGTTGGCGACGACGTCTCCCTCGACGAGGCCCGATACCACCACGACTTCGGAGACGATGCTGGCCCGGATCTCGCCGGTCTCGCCCACGATGAGGGTGTTGTCGCTCGTGATCTCACCCTCCAGCTTGCCGTCAATCCGGACCGTGTCCTTGAAACACAGCTTGCCCGAGAACTCGGATCCCTGATCGATGAATGCCGTGAGCGGCCCCGACCCCACGGAACGTTGTCCGCTCGTGGCCTCGCTGCTGCCCTTCTTCGCGTCCTGAAAACCCATGGAATCTCTCCCTGTATCCGCGGTCGTTAGCGCTCCCTGCGACAAGGCGCGGCCCAGAGCCCAGGGCCGTTGCGATCTCCTGGGCGTTTTTTCCGTTCTGCGCACCTGCTGCCTATCGGCCAAATGGTCGCCGGCTTGAGATAATGGCCGCATGCCAGCCGACCGCCTCGAAGGCATCCGCCGGGAACTCCGGCGCGCCCGCAACACCGGGCGCGTTCACGGGGCCTACGCTTTCTTCGGCGAAGCCGGGACCGGAAAGCGCGAGAGCGCACTCTGGTTCGCGCGGCTGCTGCTCTGCCAGGGCGCAGCAGAAGATCCCTGCGGCGCGTGTCGCTCGTGTCACATCCTGGCGACCGAAGCCGAGGATCCCCTTCACCCGGATCTACAGATCGTGCGCCCCGACGGCACCTTCATCCGCGTCGAGCAGATCCGGGGGCTGCAGCGCGGCCTGAGCCTGGTATCGAACGAACGCGGCCACCGGGTGGTGCTGATCTTCGAGGCGGACCGCCTGAGGATCGAGGCCGCCAACGCATTGCTGAAGACCCTCGAAGAGCCCCCCGACGCAACGACGCTGGTCCTGGTGGCCGAGCGCTCGAATGCGCTTCCGTCCACTGTCCGTTCCCGGACCACCGTCGTGCGGTTCGTGGGCGAAGCGGCGGCCGGGCTCGCAGAGGTCCTGGGGACCGACGGACTCTCCGAAGAAGCCGCCTGGCTGGCGGCCGAGATCGGTGGCGGAAGCTATACCGCGGCCCGCGAGTGGGCGGACCTGAACCTCGAGCCGGCGCTGGAAATGTGTGAGTTCCTGGCGCGCGCGCAAGAAGCCAGCGTCTCCGAGATCCTCGATTTCGCCGAGAGCTTCCGCGGCCCTACCGAGAAGAGCCGTCCCAGGACCGAACTCCTGCTCTCCGTCTTCGACGCCGTGGCGCGCCGGGCGGCACGGGCCGCCGCAGACAAGCGCGACCACCCCGAACTCACGGGCTGGCTCGACCGAATCGAGGCTGCCGCAACTGCGCGTCGGGAACTCCAGCGCCGCAACCTGAATCCGCAGATGCTGGTCGAGAATCTGTTGCTCTATCTCAAGCATGCTTAGGCCGCGGGCGCGGCGGCGGGAGCCAGCCGGCGTCGCGCCCGGCCGGGCAAGACGCCAGCGCAATCTCGGCAATCGTCGGGGCAACCGTAGGCGGCGCTCGCTACACTCGGCCACGAATGCCGAAGCAGTTCTACCTGACGACCCCCATCTACTACCCGAACGCGCAGGCGACCGCGGCAGAGGGGCTGAGCTCCGGCAGTGCGACTCGGCCCGGCGAGCCGCTCTTTCCTGGAATCGAGTCCGAGTGAGCGGCGAGGAGACCGCGCTCCCCGGAAGCTTCGACAGCCACGCACACATCGGGGCGCCCGAGTTGCTGGCGGAAGCGTCCGCCCTGCTCGACCGCGCACGCGCGTCGGGCGTCGAGGGTGTGATGGCGGTCGGCGCAGGCTACGGGATCGAGGCCAATGCCGGAGCCGTCGCGCTCGCGGACGAGCACGAGGACGTGTGGGCCAGCGTCGGTGTTCATCCACACGACGCTTCGCTCTGGAACGCACAGGCGGCGCGCGCGATCGAGGGCTGGCTCCATCACCGCCGGGTCATGGCCGTCGGCGAGTGCGGGCTCGACTACCACTACGAGTACTCGCCACGGGACGCGCAGCGCGACTGCCTGCGCAACCAGATCTCACTCGCGCGCAGTCACGGGCTCCCGCTGGTGATCCATGTACGCCCGAGTGCGAATTCGCGCGACGCGTTCGAGGAGTTGATCGAGATCTTCGACGCCGAGGGCGCGCGCCAGACGGGGGGCGTGATCCACTGCTTCACGGGCGATGCCGCGTTTGCCGCGGCCTGTCTCGAGCGCGGCTTCGACATCTCCTTCTCGGGGATCCTCACCTTCAAGAACGCCCGGGAACTGCGAGAGGTGGCCCGAGCTCTACCACTGGATCGGTTGCTGGTCGAGACCGACGCTCCGCTGCTGGCGCCCGTGCCCTACCGGGGCAAGCGGAACGAACCCGCGTTCGTGACCCACGTCGTCCGCTGTCTCGCCGAGTTGCACGGCCGCCCCGCCGACGAGGTGGCCCGTCTGACTGCGAAGCGGGCGCGAGCCGCGTTTCGGATCGACTCCACGGGAAGCCCGTGAAGGAACTGCTCGAACTCGCGGTGGCCGTCGCCCGGGAGGCTGGGGCGCTGCAGCGAGACCGCCTCCAAGGGCCTCGAGCGATCGAGACCAAGAGCACCTCCATTGATCTCGTCACCGACGTGGATCGCGCCTGCGAGACCCTGATCCTGGACCGCATCCGGAGCAGCCGGCCCGAAGACAGCGTGCTCAGCGAGGAGAGTGGGGTCCACGCGCGAGCGGGCGAGTTCTGCTGGGTGATCGACCCCGTGGACGGGACCACGAACTACGCACACGGATTCCCCCACTTCGGGGTCTCGATCGGGATCGAGAGAGCCCGCGAAGCGATCGCCGGCGTCGTCTATGACCCCATGAAGGACGAGCTGTTTTCGACGCTACGCGGCTCGGGCGCGTGGCTCAACGGGATGCCGATCCAGGTCTCCGGGATCATGCAACTCGAGCGCGCCCTGCTCGGAACCGGCTTCGCCTACGACGTGCACCAGGCCCGGATCGACAACATCGATTACTTCACGCGCTTCATCAAGCGAGCGCAGGGCGTGCGGCGAGCAGGCTCGGCGGCCCTCGATCTCGCCTACGTCGCGTGCGGGCGCTTCGACGGATTCTGGGAGCTGAACCTGCACCCCTGGGATGTGGCCGCGGGCTTCCTGCTCGTGGAGGAGGCGGGCGGACGCGTGAGCAACCTGCAGGGGGGTCCCCCGAAGCCGGTGGCTTGCGTGGCCTCGAACGGACACCTCCACGCGGCAATGCTCGAGGTGCTCGACGCCCCCAGGCCCGCGCGCTAGGGCCCGGAGGACGTCGCGTCGGCCGGCAGCCCGGAGTCCGCGGTGGACTCGCCGGCGGGCGCCTCCAGGAACCGGTTCTCGAACGCCTCGAGCCCCATCGGCACGTCCTCGGCAAGGTCATTTCGGACCCGCCAGATCCGGCCGCTCTGAGAAGAACGCGCGGCCATACCGACGGAGGGCTCGGGACCGGCCAGCTCCAACCAACCGAGTTCCTGGCCGTCCTCGGCTTCCAGCACAACGCGCACCATCGGGGGATCGAGACCCAGCAGCGCAAGCTCCGCGGGTGCCGAGGCGGCCTCGATCCCGGTCGCCTCGAGGTCGCGAAGCGCGTACACCACGTCGTCCACACGTAGCGAGTCGACGGGCATCGAGAGTTCTCGGTCGGGACTCCAACTGCGGTCGTCCCGGACAAAGCCATAGCTCTGGCCGTCTCGTGGAAACTCGAGTCGAAGGCGGCGCACACGCGCGTCATCGAGTCTAAGTACCTGCTTCTCCCGGTACGCGAACAAATCCTCGGGGACGGCCCGAAACACCCGATCCTCCAGCTCGAGAAGAGACGAAACCCCGGAGCTGCGAAGGAAGACTCCGCCAGCTTCGCGTCCCAACTCGAGTTCGTGGACTCCGGTCGCGGTCTCGATCTCGATGCGACGCTCGGCCGGCGCCAGTCCGTAGCGGCGGCCCTCCTCGGGGGCATCGACGAAGCCCGACGCCCGGGCCGAGGCGAGGTCCTGGAGAAGCCGCCGGATCCGGCGATCGTCGGCCGCGGTTTCCAGGGGTGCCACGATCTTCCACTCCTGCGCGGAGCCCTGCGCGGAGCCGGAATCTGCGCGCTCGGCCCGGAACACCAGGCCCTCCGGGGACCTGAGCGAAACCCGAGACACCTGGCCCGGGTCGAATCGCGCCAGCCTGCGATCGCGCAGGCCGTCGAGTTCGGGTGCCAGGCTCCGGGTTCGAAAGCGTGCGACGGTGAAGATCCGGCTGGGGCCGCGCATGACCATCACGTAGCGCGAAGCCCCGAATGGCGTGTCGCCACCCAGCGCGAGTTCGAGCGTCGGGGTCTCGCCCTCCGAGATTCGGACCGTCTGGCGCGTCTCGTCGAGCCCGAAGGGCGCCAGATCCTCGGGCGGGTCCTCGATCACGGCCTCGGAGGAGAGCTCTGCAAGCGCGCGTATGATCTCGTCGACGGCGGCGGTGTCGGCCGGAAACTCGAGCGGTGCCTCGAGCCGCCATGCGCCGGCCGCGTCGCGGGCCAGGCGCACACGCCCGCCACCCGCGAGCGGCAATTCGAGGCCACGCACGGAACCGGCCTCGATCCCCAGAACCAGGCGCGCCGCCGCAACCTCGGCTACGCGCTGCTCGGCTCCGCGGAACTCGAACCACCAGACGCCGGCAGCCAGGATCAGCGCGACGGCCGCGAGCGCGAGGTTGCCGCGCAGACTCATCGCCTCAGGTTCGGCGCCGCCACCAGACCCAGACGCCAAGCACGAGCAATGCCTCGGGAAACGCGAACAGCGAAACGTAGCGGAAGTTGTCGACTTCCTCGGGCGTCAGCACGACCACCGAGGCTCGCGGGAGATTCCGCTCGATCGTCGCAAACTCCTCGTCTCCGACCAGCCAGTTCACCAGGTTCATCAGGAGATCCGCGTTGTAGAACTCGGCGATGTGGCCGTTTCGGCCAAAGTCGGAGTCCCCGACGACGGCCAGCAACCCCCCCTCCGCCTGCCCGTCTGCGGGTGCCAGGCGCCGTACCAGCGCAACCGCGACCGGACCCGCGCGGTCCGCCGGCCCCACGCCCACCGTGCTCTCTTCGAGGAATAACTCCAGGTCGGTCTCGGCCCAGCTCCCCGGTCCCGTGAGCGCAAGCTCGACGACCTGTTCGTCTCCGGGATCACTCGCCCGAACCGAACGCGAGAGATAGAAAGAGGTCGGCTGGCTGGCGAGGTCCTCGGTCACCGGATGCTCGGCGTAGGAACTCACGATCGGCTGGACCCCGATCTGGGGCCCGGCAAAGAGCTGGATCTGCTGGTCGATGATGATGTCGGCGCCGAGTTCCACCCCCCAGTCCCGAAGCGGGGCTTCGAGACCCGTGGTCAGGATCGGATCCACCAGGAAGAGCAGCGAGCCACCGCGCTGCAGGTAGCGATCCAATGCACCGAGTTCCCGCCCGAGCAGGGAACGGTCCGGGCCCGCGACCACGACCGCAGCGGCGTCGGAGGGAACCTCCTCCTCGGCCGCGAGGAGCAGGGGTTCGACCTCGAGATTCTCGTCGCGCAGCGCGTCTCGGGCGCGCGAGAAACCCTCGGCTTGGTCATCCTCGATGTCCGCCTCACCGTGTCCGGTCACGAAGTAGATCTTGTGCTTTTCGGAGATCACGCTGCGGATGGCACGCGTGACTTCGGGCTCGCTCGCAGCCGTGACCCGCGCGGTGCCCGAGGCCGTCTCGCACGGCCCCGCACAGACCAGCAGCGTCCCGTCGGCCCGAACCTCGTAGCGCTGCGTGCGGCCGGGATCCCGGCGCGGATCCACGTACTCGATGTCGAGCTTCGGGGTCTCGTAGCTGTACTGATCCAGGAGCTTGCGGAACTGGGGCTCCAATGCGGGAGTGACAAAAGCGAGCAACTCGACCGGCTCCGCGTCCGGAATCTGATCGAGTACCGAGAGCGTCCCCGCACTCAGCGTGTGCACGTTGCCCTCGGTCCAGTCCCAGCGCACGGAGTGACGCACGGACAGGAAGCCGAGCAACCCCAGGATCACGCCCAGCACCACGAACTGGAGCACGGCATTCCCCCCCGCGCGCATCCCGCGTCGGCTCGAGCCGCGTCCCATCTGCTCGCGCAGTTCTCCGAAACTCGTGATCCCGGCAAACAGCAGGGCCGCCACCCCGACCCCGAAATGCAAGTAGAGCACCCAGAGGTGGGCACCAAGCACCAGGCCAATCAGGGCGAAGCACAGAAACACGAGCCCGAGTACTGCAGCCAGAAGACCCATCCTTACCTCCAGCGCAACGACTCGATCGCGGTGCGCATGACCGTCAGCAGGAAGGTCACGACGATCGCGTAATAGACGAGGTCCTGCGTCCGAACCACTCCCTCGAGGGCCGGCTGGAAGTGCGAACTCAGTCCCAGGTAGCGAATCAATTCCTGCCCGGCTCCGGGCGGAGTCAGTTGAGCCAGGAACTCGAGCAGGTAGAGCATCAGACCCACGATCATCGCAACCACGGCCGCCACGATCTGGTTCTGTGTCAACGCAGACGCGAAGCAGCCGATCGCCCCGAGCGTCGCACCGTAGCAGAAGAGACCGAGCAGGCCCGCCAGCGTCTGCAGAATTTCGGGGTTCCCGTACAGCAGCAGCAGCGCGGGGTAGCAGGCCGAGATCGCCACGATTGCGAGGATCGGGCCGAGCACCCCCAGGTACTTGCCCAGCACGATCTCCCAGGTGGAAAGTGGACTCGTGAGCAGCAGTTCGAAGGTCCCGTTGACCCGCTCCTCCGCAAAAGTACGCATCGTGATGAGCGGAATCAGGAAGACCAGGATCACCGAGAAACTCCCGAACGAGGGACCGATCACCTCACTGTTCAGGTTCATCTGCTGCAGGTAGTCGAACATTTGCATTTGCTGAACCTGCTGCAGACGCTGGACGAAGAAGCCGAGGCCGACGAAGAAGAAGTAACCCGCGAGCACGGCGTAGCCGGCGAGCAAGACATAGGCCGCCGGGGTGACGAAGAGCGAGCGCACTTCACGCGCGGCGATCACGCCAATGTGCCTCACGCGAAATTCTCCCCGTCTCCCGCTTCCCCAGGTCCCGGGCTCGCCTCGCCTCTGACCGCCTCCCGCAGGAAGACCGCCTCGAGCGTGTCGGCGCCCCGCACCTCTTCCAGGGACCCGTCGACACGGATCGAGCCGTCCGCGATCAGGAGCACGCGCCGACACACGGCTTCGACTTCGGGGAGGACGTGCGTGGAGAGAATGACGGTTCGGCCTTCTTCCTCGGCCAGGGTTCGGATCAGGTTCCGGATCTCGCGCACCTGGACCGGATCGAGGCCCGAGGTCGGTTCGTCCAAGACCAGGACCTTCGGTTCGTGCACGATCGCCTGCGCCAACCCGACACGCTGCCGAAAGCCCTTCGAGAGCGTCCGAATCACCCGGTGTCGAACTTCCCGCAAGCCGCATCCGGAGAGGACCCGCTCCACCCGCGCGCTGCGCTCGCGCCTCGGAACGTCCTGGATCGCGGCCACGTAGCGGAGGTAACCGTCGACACGCATCTCCGGGTAGAGCGGCGGGGTCTCGGGCAGGTAACCGATCGCGCGCCGGGCCGCGATCCCCTCGCTGTCGAGGCTGTGACCCGCGATCTTCACGGATCCCTCGGACGCCGGCAGAAAGCCCGTCAGGATGCGCATGGTGGTGGTCTTGCCGGCACCGTTGGGACCGAGGAATCCGACCACCTCGCCGCGCTCGATGCGGAAGGAAACGTCGCGCACGGCGACCAGATCGCCAAAGCGCCTGGACACCCCTTTCACCTCGATCAAAGCATTCCCCCAGCAGGCCCGCGCGAGCGCGACGCCAGGAGATTACGCAAGGCGCTACCGGCGATGCAAGAGTTCCCGAGCCGATCACCTGGAAGCGAGGGCATCGCGCAACGCATCTCCGAGCCAGTAGAAAGCGAGCAACGTGGCCGCGATCGCAAGGCCGGGAAACAGGATCAGGTACGGGTAGGAACGCATGGCCTGGAAGCCGTCGCTCGCAAGCACGCCCCAACTCGCGAAGGGCGGCTGGATCCCGAGCCCGATGAACGAAACCGTCGACTCCGCCAGAATCGCGGCCGGGACCCGGAAGCTGAGTGTCACGAGAATCGGACCCGCAATATTCGGCAGGATATGACGGAGCAGGATCCGACTACCGCGGACCCCAACCGCGCGCGCCGCCTCGACCCAGGCCTCTTCGCGAGCTTGCAGCACCAGGCCGCGCACGAGACGCGCGACCGCGATCCAACTCGAGAACGCCAGCGCCAGGACCACCGCGACCAGCGTCCGGTACAGGTCCGGAACATCCGACAGACCGGTCTCGAGCAACTGCTTGATCAGGATGATGAGCAGGATGTCGGGCAACGAGTAGAGGACGTCGACCACGCGCATCAGGAATCCGTCCAGCCGGCCTCCCACGTACCCGGAGAGCCCCCCGAAGGCCAAGCCGATCACGAGAGCGATCGCGGTGGAGGCAACCGCGATGATGAGCGAAACCCGAGCCCCCTCCGCGAGCCGCGAGGCCAGATCCCGCCCGAGCGCGTCGGTCCCCATCCAGTGATCGGCGCTCGGACCTTCCAGGGCGCGGTCCGGGGCCTGAAGGTCGTAGGCGTAGCCCGAGATCGAGTCACCCGCGATCGCCACGCCCGCGAGTCCGACCAACATGCAGATGCCGAGCCAGCCGAGCGCTCCCAGTGAACGGAAACGGCGTTGAGTCACGCTCTCGACCGTCCGAGCCGGATTCGCGGATCGAGCCATGCGTAGAGCAGATCCACCGTGAGATTCGCAATCACGATGAGGCCCGCATAGACGAGGGTCACGCCCAGCACCAATGGATAGTCCCGATTCGTCACCGCGGTCACGAAGAATCGCCCCATTCCAGGAATCGCGAACACCTTTTCGACCACGAAGGATCCGGTGAGCAGCATCGCGAGCAACGGACCGAAGTAGGTCGTCACGGCGAGCAGCGCGTTTCGCAGGATGTGATGCCGGCGGACGCGCGCTTCCGAGACCCCCTTCGCACGGGCGGTCCTCACGAAGTCCATGTCGATCACGTCGAGTACCGAACTGCGCGTGAGCCGGGCGATGTAGGCCGCCGGGGCAGCGGCGAGCGTGATCGCGGGCAGCACCACGTAGAGCGGGCCCTCCCAGAGCCCGGCCGGCAACCAGCCCAGCCACAGCCCGAGCCCGAGAATCAGCGCGGCACCGAGCACGAAACTCGGAACTGACATTCCCAAGATGGCCAGCGTCCCGAGCACGCGGTCGGGAGCCCGGCCCCGCCGGACGCCACCGGCGAGCCCGGCCGATACCCCGAAGAGCAGCGCGATCGCGAGCGCCGCGCTCCCGAGCCCGATCGAGACCGGAAACGCGTCGGCCAGAATCTGCGTCACGTCCCGGCCCAGGTACTTGTAGGACGGGCCGAGGTCACCCCCCAGGATCCCACCCAGGTAGCGCAGATACTGGCGTGGCAAGGACTCGTCCAGGTGATAGCGCGCCTCGACGTTGCGAAGGATCTCGGGTGGCAGCGTCTTCTCGCGGTCGAAGGGGCCGCCCGGGATGACCCGCAGCAGCGCGAAGGTGATCGTCGCCACCACCAGCAGGACCGGAATGCCCTGCAACAACCGGAGGGCCGCGTAGCGAATCACTCGACCCGTACCTGTTCGAGGTAAAGAAGATCCATCGGGTTCGGCTCGAATCCGCGCAGCCGTTCGCTCGCCACCAGATTGATCGAAGAGACGAAGAGCGGAACGATCGGCGCGTCCTCCTCACACAAGATCCGCTGGGCGGCATCGTAGAGTTCCTGCCGCCGGGCCGGCCGGGTCTCCCGGGCCGCCTCCAGAACGAGCTGGTCGTACTTCGGATTTTCCCAATTAGTATGGTTATTTGCACTCCATGAGGTAAATAGGTTCATGAAGTTGTCCGGGTCCGGGAAATCGGCCCCCCAGCCGAGCCGGTAGACGGGCGGCGGGGAGGCTGCAAGTTCGCGCAGGAATACCTTCCACTCGCGGTTTTCGAGTTCGACCCGAACCCCGAGATGCCGCTGCCACTCAGACTGGATCTTCTCGGCGACGAGCTTGTGCGTCTGGTCCGTGTTGTAGACGACGCGAATCGGATCGAGCGCTGCCGGGTCCACGCCCGCCGTGTCGAGCAGGGCGCGCGCGGCTTCCGGGTCGAAGGGCAAGCCGATCTCCGCATTGTGGTTGGGCATGCCGGGAGGGATCCAGTACGCGGCCGCGATCTCGCCGCCGCGTAGCAGCGTCGGAAACTGGCTCCGGTCGATCGCCATCGAGAACGCGCGCCGTACACGCGCGTCGTCGAAGGGCGCTTTGCGTGTATTGAAACCGTAGTAGTAGCCGCGAAGCGCCGCGACGTGCCGGTAGCCGGAATGGTCCTGGTAGCGCCGAATCTCCAGCGGCGGAAGGCGCACCAGATCCAGGAGGCCCTGTTCGAACAGCACCAGGGCCGTCGACCCCTCCTCGATCATGTAACCGAGAATCCGCTCGAGTGGCGGAGGCCCCGCGTAAAAGTCGGGGTTGCGGACCAGCGTGATCCGGTATTCGTGCAACCACTCGTCGAGCAGGAAGGGTCCTAGCGTGACCAGGTTCCCGGCCTCGGCCCAGGCGTCCCCGTGCGTGTCGATGAGATCGAGGCGTACCGGAAAGGTGACCATGAAGGTCGCGATCGAGGCAAAGTAGACAATCGGGGCCACCAGCCTCACCTCGAGCGTATGCGGGTCGAGCGCCCGTACGCCCAGGGTCTCGGGATCGGTCGAGGCGCCCGAGTTGAGTTCGCGTGCACCTTCAACGTCGAACAGGAAGTACGCGTATTCTGCGGCGGTCTCGGGATCGAGCAAGCGCCGCCAGCCGTCTACGAAGTGGCGCGCTTCGAGCGGAACTCCGTCGCTCCAGCGAACGTCGCGCCGCAACTGGAAGCGCCAGGTACGCCCGTCGGCCGAACTCTCCCAACGCTCCGCGAGTGCCGGGACGGGACGGAGCCCCGGGCCGAGCCGGGTGAGTCCACGCATGAGTTGCTCGATCACGGTGATCGAGACCGAATCGGTGGCGCGGTTCCAGTCGAGCGTCGGCGGCTCGGTGCCCAGGTTGAGCCGCAGGGTTCCCCGGTCGGCCTCGGCTCCACCGGGACCGGACCCGCCACACGCGAGCGCCACGACCAGCCCCGCGGCCATCGCCCGTGCACGCGCGAAGGTACTCCCCACGGCCCTAGGCTAACCGTTTAGCTAGCTTCCCCGCCCGTGAGGGTGGCCGTGATCATCGAACGGCTCTCGGGGCTCGGGGGCGGGGTCGAAGCAGCCGCCTTTCAGTTGCTTCGAGAGCTCGGGAGGCGCGGAGTCGACGTGACCGTCGTCTGCCGGCGGGCAGAGGAGGCACCGCCGCCGGGCGTTCGGGTCCTGGAGCTTCGGATCCCGGCCGGCTGGCAGCCGCTTCGGCTTCTCGCGTTCTCACACCGCGCGGCACGCGCCAGCCGCGGCTTCGACGTCGTGCACGCGTATTCCCGGACCCGCCGACAGCATCTGTACCGCGCCGGCGGCGGGAGCCACGCCGACTACATGGAACGCGTCTACACTCGCCCGCAGTTCCTGCGCCTCCTCTCCCCCCGGCACCGCGCGATTCTGGCGATCGAAGAAGCCGTCTTTCGCGACCCGGGCCAGCTGCTGCAGTGCAACGCGCGCGGAACTGCCAACCAGATCACGGCGCGCTATGGCGTCGATCCGGACCGAATCGCCGTGGTTTACAACGGAGTCGATACCGAACGCTTTCACCCCAGGAACCGCGGGGAGACACGAGACCGGGTACGGCGGGAACTCGGACTCGAGGGTCACGCGGCGCTGTTTGCGGGAAATGGATTTCGCCGCAAGGGCCTCGACCGGGCCATCGAAGCACTCGCCCGGAGCAGCAGCCCCGCGACCCTGCTGGTCGCGGGCGCCGACGATCCGGCACCCTATCGGCGGCTCGCAACGGCGAGCGGCATCGGGGAGCGGGTGCGCTTCCTGGGACGGAGAGCCGACGTCGAATCGCTCTACGCGGCGGCCGACCTGCTCGTGCTCCCAACGCGCTACGACGCCTTTGCCAACGTCTGCCTGGAGGCGATGGCCGCGGGCTTGCCGGTCGCGACCACCCCGACGAACGGAGCCTCCGAACTGATCAGCCACGGCGAGAACGGACTCGTGCTCGAGCACGACTGGTCTCCCGCCTGGGCGCTGCTCGAACAGCCCGAACGCGGTGCCTCCTTCGCGGCGGCCGCGCGCGAGACCGCGGCGGCCCACACCTGGTCGAGACACACCGACCAGGTACTCGCACTCTACGCGCGGATTACGGAAGCGCGGCGCGCGGCCCAGCCGGCGTGAGTCAATCCGAGGTCGAGGCGCTGCTCCGGAGCCTGAGGGCGCACTCCGTGCCGGACGGGACCGAGGTGATCAAGCGGAACCGCGTCCGGTCCGTGGTTCGTGCGGGCGAGCGACTGCTGAAGCTGTTCCATGAACGTCCGCAAAATGCCCTTCGCGAAGCGCGCGCGCTGCGGGAGGCCGAGCGACGCGGCCTGTGCGTGCCACACCTCCTCGATTCGGGCCCCGATTGGCTGGCGACGCGCTGGATCGCGGGTCGACCGGCCGAACGCCGCGACCTGGAACAGATCCTCGCAAGCGTAGCAGCCATGCATGCGGCCGGAATGCTGCACGGTGACCTGCATCTCGCAAATCTGCGGATCGGAGCAGGCAAGCTCTGGATCACGGACCTGCAGCGCTCGCGTTTCTTCCCCTGGCTCCCGCGCATGCTACAGAACCGCGAACTCGGCTGGCTGGCCGCTTCGCTCGGCGAACCTCTCCCGGCCGAACTCGAACGCGTCCAGTTCTGGTGCGCACTGCGTAGACAGCGGCATTGGCGGAGCCGCACGCGGCGCTGCCTGATCGAAAGCGGGAGCTTCACCCGCTTCACGGCACAGGGACTCCACGGCTTTCGGCGCCGCGAAGTCGACGCCCCTGCCCTACTCCGGGCGCTCGACGAGAACGCCGAAGCGACGCGGATCAAGCACACCCAGGATCGACGCGTGGAGCGCCGGGGTGCCTGGATCGTCAAGGAGCACGCGTCGGCTGGGAGCGCACGGCGCGCCTGGGTAGCGGGATGCGGGCTCGAAGCCCGCGGCATCGCGACGGGACGGAGCGTCGCCTGGGTCGGTCGCTGGCTGGTGATGGAGGACGCGGGCGAACCGCTCAGCGCTTTCGTCGAACACAACTTCAGCGGGACCACCCCGCACGAACGCGAAGAGATGGCGGACTGCCTGGCGACCCTGGTCGGGACCCTCCACCGACGCGGGATCTACCACGCCGACCTCAAGGCAGGGAATCTCTGCTGGGCGCCCGGCACCCCGCCCCGTCTGGTCGACTACGGCCAGGTACGCTTCGGGCGCCACGTGAGCTCGCGGCGCCGCATCAGGAATCTCGCACAACTCAACGCCTCGCTGCCGGACCCGGTCCCGGGCGGGCTCCGCGAACGTGCGCTGGAGCGTTACCTCGGCGAAACCGGCGAGCCCCGGAACCGCCGCCGGTTCCGGGCACGCATCATCCGCGAGAGTCTGAGGCGCAACCACCGCTGGAGCGGATGCTGAGCCAGCGGAAGTAGACCCCGCCGAGCGAACCTGCCTCGCCGTCCTCGTACTCGAGGTCGGGCTTGTTGGGCGAGTTGGCCAGGATCTGCTGAAACAGCGCGATCTTGCGGGGCGGCTCATCCGGATTCGGGCTGTGAAACACCAGACTCACCTTCCGGCTCGCGGCCAGCACGTTGAGAACCAGGGTAGAGAGCGTGAAGAGTTTGTTGGCGCCCTCTGTGGCTTCTACCGAGAAGGCCGGTAGATCCACGCGGTCGAGCGGAAAGTTGTATTCGATTCGCATGCACTTGACTCCTTAGAGTGATTCGAGGCCTCCAGAACATCATCGGCTCTTGCCACCAGGATCCTCACAGCGGGGACAAGTGACAGGCAGCGCGGTGGCCGGGAGCAACCTCGCGAAGCACCGGGATCTCGGTCCGGCAGCGCTCCACCACGCGCGCGCAACGCGGATGAAACGGGCAGCCGGAGGGCGGCGCCAGCGGGCTGGGAACGTCGCCCGCGAGCGGAATTCGGTCCCGGCGATTGGTCGGGTCCTGGCCCGGGACCGCCGAGAGCAAGCTCTCGGTGTAGGGCTGCTGGGGTCGCGCGTACAGCTCTCGGGAGGGCGCCTCCTCGACAATGCGACCGAGGTACATCACGAGCACGCGGTCGCTCATGTGCCTGACCACGCGCAGGTCATGCGAAATGAACAGATATGCCACACCGAGCTGCTTCTGAAGATCGAGCAGCAGGTTGAGAATCTGGGCCTGGATCGAAACGTCGAGGGACGAGACCGGCTCGTCCGCCACGATTAGCGATGGCCGAAGCGCGAGGGCGCGAGCAATCCCGATGCGCTGTCGCTGTCCCCCGCTGAACTCGTGCGGGTAGCGGCTGGCGTGCTCGGGGCGCATCCCGACGGTCTCCAGCAGTTCCGCCACGCGTCGGCGGCGCGCCTCTCCGCGCGCGATGCGGTGAATGCCGAGCCCTTCCCCGATCGCCTCACCGACCCGCATACGCGGGTTGAGCGAGGCGTAGGGATCCTGAAATACGACCTGCATGCGACAGCGCAGGGCCCGAAGTTCGCGGCGTCCGGCTGCGCGCACATCCTGACCCTCGAAGCGGATCTCTCCCCGGTCGGCCTCGATGAGCCGCAGGATGGTCCGGCCGAGCGTCGACTTGCCACAGCCGGACTCGCCCACCAGACCCAACGTCTCTCCCGGGTTCACGTCCAGATCGACGCCATCGACCGCCCGGAGCCAGACACGGTTCGAGAACAGCCCACCGCCGACCGCGAAGTGCTTGTGAAGGCCGCGGACCCTGAGCAGCGGCGCGCTCACGAGGCGATCCCTGCATCGGCCGGAACCGGGTTGTGGCACGCGGTCAGCCGCCCGTCCGCGAGTGGCGCGAGTTCGGGATCGGACCTGCCACAGCGTTCGATCGCACGCGAGCAGCGGTCACGAAAGTTGCAGCCCGCTCTGCGGTCGCCCAGATCGGGAACGACGCCCGGAATTGTCCGCAGGCGCTGGCCGACCTCGCCTCCCGGCATCGATTGCAGCAGCCCCTGGGTGTAGGGGTGACGAGGAGAGGCGAAGATCTCGTGGACCCCGGCCGTCTCGACGACCCTGCCCGCGTAGAGCACGGCCACGCGTTGCGCCACCTCGGCCACCACTCCGAGATCGTGGGTGATGAGCAAAACACCGAGACCCATGCGTTGCTTCAGGTCCTCGATCAGCTCCAGGATCTGGGCCTGGATCGTCACGTCGAGGGCCGTGGTCGGCTCGTCCGCAATCAGCAGGTCGGGGGAGCAAGAGAGTGCCATCGCGATCATGACGCGCTGGCGCATACCCCCCGAGAGCTGATGCGGATAGTCCCGCAGGCGCTCTTCGGGTGACGCGATACCGACCAGATCGAGCAGCTCCACGATCCGGTCGCGGCGCTGCTTGCGGCTCAGGTCGGTGTGAACCTTGAGCGCTTCGCCGATCTGGTTGCCGATGCTGAAGACCGGGTTGAGCGAAGTCATCGGCTCCTGGAAGATCATCGAGATGCGCCTTCCGCGCACCTGCTGAAGCTCCTTGACCGAGGCCGCGAGCAGGTCCTGCCCCTGGAACAGGATCTCGCCCGCCTCGACCTGGGCGGGAGGTTCCGGCAGCAACCGCAGCACCGAGAGCGCCGTGACGGACTTTCCGCACCCCGACTCCCCCACGACACACAGGGTCTCGCCGCGGTCGAGCGAGAGGTCCACCCCGTCGACCGCCGGGAACACTCCGGCATCGGTGCGGAAGCTCACGCGTAAGCCCCGAATCTCGAGAATGGGTTCGCTCACGGCCGTGCCTCGCCGAGCACCGGGCGGAACAGGCGCGCTTCGAGTGGAGGATTCAATTCGACCTCTTCGAAGTCGACCTCGGCCCGAACCTGGGAACCCGGGAACGAGAGTGTGATCGCGAACGGGTAGCGGCTCCCGCCCAGCGGGCGCCACTCGGCGTACTCGGCCTCCCAACGCACGCCGCCCAAAGGATCGATCGCCTGGATCCCACGCAGTTCGCCGCCCGGGCCGAGGCGGAGGCGCCGCACCGGGTAGCTGAGCCAGCGCTCCTCGCCGCGAGCCCAGACTTCGCGCGGTGCCGCGGGTGGTTCGGAACCGTCGAGCGGGGCCACCAGCAACGCCTCCACCGCCTCGGCCGGCGCGAGATCGAGTCCCAGCGTTCGCATCAGCGTGTCCGGGTTCACGGGACCCTGCTCGAACTCTTGCCCGTCGAAGAACAGAAACCGCTGCCCATCCGTCACGAGCAGTGACTGGGTCTGGCCCAGAAAGTTGAGCCCTTCGAGTCTCAGGCTCGCCGGGCGCCGGGCCAGGATGATCTCCCGTACGGTTCCCGAGCCACTCGGGCCTTCGAGCCGGACGCGGGCCACGGCGCGGACCGAACCGCGTCGCGCGCCTTCCGCCTGAAGCTCCGCGACCTGCGACAGCAACTCGGCGTCCGCGGAAGGTTGAACCACGAGCGGCGGTAGCAGCGGCGCTCGCGCCGCACATCCCCCGAGTAGCAGCAGCGCACCCGCAACCGTGGCCCAGGCGTCAGCCGGCCGCGGCCGCGTGCGCAGAGTGCGCCTCAACGGGCGATCCCGGTCGGGGACGACGGCAACTGGAGTTCGATCAGGTCGATCTGGCGCTGAATGTCGATCTCATCTTCGCCCTTGGGTCCCAGTAGCAGCGCCTTTCGATACGCGGCGAGCGCGTCATCGAGGCGAAACACCGCGCGATAGGCATCTGCGAGGTGACGCGTGATCAGCGGATCGTCCGGATCGATCAACTCGATCGCGCGCTCCAGCGTCTCGACCGACTCGCGCAGCGATCGCCGCGATTCGGTCACCCGGCCCTCTGCCAGTTCCGCGAGCCCGCGCTTGTAGAGCACCCAGCCCAGGCTGTCGATGACGTACCCGTCGTCGGACCGGAGTTCCACCGCGCGCCGCACCAACTCCTCCGCCTCCGAGAGATGGATGCCGCGTTCCGCCCAGGTGTAACCGAGGTAGTTGAGACCGCTCGCGTGCGCGGGATCGAGTTCGATCACCTGCTTCATGAACTCGAGTGCACGCTCCTCGTCTCCCGCCTCGCCGTACACGACCCCCAGGTCGTAGAGCAGGTTCGGGTTGCCGGGATCGGACTCGACCAGGGTCGACATCAGCTCGACCGCGCCCTCGAAGTCCCCGGCGCGCTGCTTCAGCCCGGCATGGTAGACCTCGAGTGCCACCGACTCGTCCTGGTCACTGGCGGCGATCGCCAGCTCCATCTGCTGCAATGCCTCATCCAGGCGTTCGCTGAGATCGAGGACGCGCGCCATCCGGAAGCGCGCGTCCGAGTATCGCTCCGCCGTCGAGGGCACCGCTCCGAGCGCCTCGAGTGCTTCCTTGTGCTGGCCGGCCGCAGCGTAGACGACGCCCAGGTAGTAGAGCACCTCGTCGAGCCGCGGATTGCGCTCCGCAACCGTGCGAAACTCGACGATCGCGTCGTCGAGCCGATCGTCCTGGTAGTAGAAGAAGCCGAGTTGAATCCGCGCATTCAGGTCCTCGGGCGTCCGCGCGACGAGTTCCTCGAGCGCCTGGATCGAACCCTGCCGGTCCCCTGCGGCGTCACGAATCTGTGCGATCCGGTGCAGGGCGGCTGGATCGCCCGGAATCGCGGCAAGCTTCTCCTCCCAGATCGCGAGCTCTCCCGGCCCGTCGTCGGCGCGACGATAAAGGCGCGCGATTGCGTCGTAGAGTGGACTCGGTTGGCCCGGCTTCAGCTCCAGCGCATCCCGATACGCCTGCTCGGCACCCGCTATGTCGCCGAGTCGCTCCGCGGCAGCACCGAGTGCGAGGTAGCCGCGCGCCGCGTCGGGCCGGCGTTCGATGAAGATCTCGGCGACCGCGCGCGCGGCCTGGAGGTCTCCACTTTGAAGGTAGAGATTGAACAATGCCAGGTAACCATCTGGATTGAGAAGGCCTTGATCGAGCGCCTCTTCGAGCAGTAGGCTCGCGTCCTCGAACCGCCCGGCCGACGCGTAAACTGCGGCAAGTCCCTGCCGGACCTGCATGTCCTCGGGATCGAGTTCGAGGGCGCGCTCCGCGTGCGCGGTCGCTCGGTCGAGCGCTCCGATCCGAGCCCAGATGTCGGCGAGATGCCTCTGGAGCAGGGACGAATCCGGATCGAGGAGCGCCGCCTGCTCGTACGCCTCGGCGGCCTCCTGCAGTTGGCCGTTGAACTCGAGCAGTCGCGCGCGCATGAAGTGCGCGCCCCCACGAACTTCGGCGGGTGCGGAGGGAAGCGAACTGGAAGGTCGCAGCGTTGTCGTCGCGCACCCCGCGAGCACGGAGACCGCGACCAGCGCGCCCGCCCACCTTGCGATCGCGTCGCCCAAGGCGACTCGTCCTGCAGCGTGGCTCATGCCCATGATCTCAGCTGTGGATCGCCCGCCCGAAAGCGTCGAGCACCGACTCGTGCATGGCCTCGGAAAGCGTCGGGTGCGGAAACACCGTCTGCATCAGCTCTTGCTCGGTCGTCTCGAGCTTGCGCGCGATGGCGAAGCCCTGAATCAACTCCGTAACCTCCGCGCCGAGCATGTGGGCACCGAGCAACTCCCCGGTCCTGGCGCAGAAGATCGTCTTCACCAACCCGTCGCGGTCACCGAGCGCGATGGCCTTGCCGTTTGCCTGGAACGGGAACCGGCCGACACGAGTCTCGAAGCCCGCCTCGCCCGCCGCTCGTTCAGTCAGGCCGACGCTCGCGATCTGGGGCCGGCAGTAGGTGCAGCCCGGAATCTCCTGCGCATCGAGCGGCCGCAGGCCCTCGACGCCCGCGATCCGCTCGACGCACAGCACACCCTCGTGGCTGGCCTTGTGAGCGAGCCAGGGCGGTCCCGCGAGGTCACCGATCGCGTAGATCCCGGGCTCGCCGGTGGCACCCCAGGGATCCGTCACGACGTGGCTCTTCTCGACCACGACTCCGGTGCCTTCGAGCCCGAGTTCCTCGGTGTTTCCGACGATGCCAACGGCCAGGATCACGCGATCCGCCTTCACGGTTTCAGTGCCGCCCTCGCTGATCTCGACCTCGGCCTCGATGGCGTCGCCGCGCCGCTCCAACGACCGCACCGTGGCACCGGTGTGGATGTGGATGCCCTGGCTCTCGAAGAGCTTGCGCGCGAGCGCGGCAATCTCGTGGTCCTCGGCGGGCAGGATCTGGGGCAACACCTCGACCAGGGTGACTTCGCAGCCGAGGTCACGGTAGAAGCTCGCAAACTCCACGCCGATGGAGCCCGAGCCCACGATCAGCAGCGATTCCGGAAGCGACTCCGGGACCATGGCCTCCTTGTAGGTCCAGATTCGTTCGCCGTCGGGCTCGAGGCCGGGCAGCGTTCGCGCCCTCGCCCCCGTCGCCAGCACGATGTGCTCGGCTCGAAGTTCTCGGGTCCCGGAAGCTTCCGCCTCGCCGTTCCCGGTCACCCCGAGCCTGCCCGGACCGACCAGTCGCGCGTGACCCTCGACCACCTCCACGGAATTCTTCTTGAGCAGGTGCTGGACTCCGCGCTGCAGACGACGGGCGACGTCGCGCGAGCGCTTCACGAGCGCCGGCAGGTCCACGCGAATGTCGCGTACGCCGAGGCCGAACTGGTCCAGGTTGTGGAGCAGGTGATGAATCTCTGAGGTGCGCAGCAGGGCCTTGGTCGGAATGCAGCCCCAGTTGAGACAGATCCCGCCGAGATGCTCGCGCTCGACCAGCGCCACCCGCAGGCCCAACTGGCGCGCCCGAATCGCGGCGACATAGCCGCCCGGGCCGCCACCTACGACGACGAGATCGAAGGTCGACCCGCTCTCTGCACTCATACGGACCTCATCCCCGGGGAAGTCTCCGGGCCTGCTCTGCCAATCGGCGCGACCCGATGCATGCATGAACGTAGCAGGCCCGGACAGCTTGTTCCTGCCTCGCCAACCCCTCCCTCCATGCGTTTTCATCCACTGCGCGCCCGGGTTCCCTCTGGGGCCCACCGGATTGGCGGATCCGGCGCGGGGTATGATCGCCAGCGCGCAGCCCAGACGGAGAAACCAGATGCCCGAAGTTGGGAACCCCCTGACCTACCAGACGTCCGAGGCAGAGGTCGCAGCCAAAGTCTGGGTGCTGCAGGGCCAGGGAAACGCACTGGCAGTCGAGACCGAGGCGGGCGTCATCCTGGTCGATAGCGGCGCCGGCGGGTCCAGAACCGACGCGATGATCAGTTCGCTGCGAGAGCGTACCCGCGCACCCATTCACGCCATCTGCTATTCGCACGGCCACCTTGGCTACAACGCGGGCGTGCCTCAGTGGCTGGCGCACGCAGAGGAGCGCGGAGACCCGACCCCGCGCCTGGTCGCCCACCAGAATCTGATCCGCCGCTACCGGCGCTACCGCGAGACGGCACCCCTGCAACAGCGACTGGCCGAGATCCAGTTCCGGATGCCGCCCGGGTCGATCGATGCGGAACTCGCGATCACGGACCCGACTGAGACCTTCTCGGACTCTCTGACGCTCAGCCCGCGCGAAGGGGCTCCCGGGCGCAAGGTCGAGCTGCTCTGGGCGCCGTCAGAGACCGACGACGCACTCGCCCTCTGGCTCCCGGACGAAAGGCTGCTCTACGGCGGAGCAGCAGTGATCGCGAGCATCCCCAACGTCGGCACCCCGCTCCGGACGCTTCGCGACACGGTGCGCTGGGCCGAAACCCTCGAGCGCCTCGCGGATCTCGAGCCCGCGATCGTGATTCGAGAGTTCGGCCCCGCGATCGAGCCGGCGGAAGAGGCTCAGCGCATCCTGCGCGCCACTGCCGAGGCGCTCCGCTGGCTGCGCGCGGCCGTCGTCGCGCGCATGAATCGGGGCATGAACGTGACCGAGATTCTGCACGACCTCGAGTATCCGCCTGCGCTCTTCGACCAGCCCTGGATGGCACCCGTGTACGGCTGCCCGGATTACATCGTGCGCGAAATCTACCGTTCCGAGAACGGCTGGTGGGACCGGAACCCCACCAGCCTCCACCCAGCCTCCCAGGACGCTGCCGCCTCCGCGATCGTGTCCGCACTCGCGGACCGCCCCGCGGTCCTCGGGCGCGCCCGCGAGCTGGCCGCGCAGGGCCAGCACCAACTCGCCCTCCACGTGATCGACCTGCTGGCGCTGGCGCCCGGAGACGACCCGGATGTCGCAGAGGCCCGAAAGCTCAAGGCGGAGTGGCTCAGGGTCCGCGCAAGCGAAGTGTCGAGTTTCGTTTCTCGGAGCCTCTATCTCTCGTCTTCGCGCCTGATCGAAAAGAATCGGGGCGGGGTCGTCGGGATTCGCTGACGTTCACGGCCGGGCCCGGGGTCCGCCCGCAAACGTGGACCTGGCGTTCGCTGGCCCGGGCCACGCCTGCCGGCTGCGAACCCAGCGCGGTTCCCCAGGCCAGC
The DNA here is from genome assembly GCA_036337215.1 of Myxococcota bacterium. Taxonomy (GTDB): domain Bacteria; phylum Myxococcota_A; class UBA9160; order SZUA-336; family SZUA-336; genus JABSQV01. The sequence goes on from JAYZEO010000082.1 coordinate 42,849, forward strand.
GGATCCCTCCCAGGCTGTCCGGCGTGGTCTATGATGGCGCGTCCCCGGAAGCCGCCCGCGGCGTCCCGGCGGTCTCGCGTAAGGAGAATCAGATGAAGTTTCGCGCCACCCTCGTCGTCTGCGCGCTCGCGTTTGCACTCTTTGCCCTGCCGGGCAGCTCATTCGCCGATAACGAGCGCCACTCGAAGCGGCAACACAACGTGGTCACCATCGACGCCATGCAGGTCCGCCCCAAGGTTCTCAAGGTGAGCAAGGACCAGGTCGTGGTCTGGGCAAATTACTCGCAGAAGACGGTCCAGCTGAGCTTCCCGGTCGCAATGGCAGACAAGTTCACCTGTCCAATCCGGCCCCGCTTCTACAAGGGAGGCAAGGGCAACCTGCTCTCAGAGCCGATCCGCGACCTGGAATTCGCGATGCCTTGCCGCATCGAGCCGGGCAATTACCCCTACGAGGTCCTGGGACTGAGTTCGCCGGGGCCGATGGACATGAACCCCGAAGCCGTGGTCGGCTTCTCGGCGAAGGGCACGCTCATCGTCGAGTGAGGGGACCGGGCGTTCGCGGTGGCGCGGCGTCGATGAGCTCGCGATCGACGAGTTCCTCGAGAAGCTGATCGACACACGCTTCGAGCGCCCGCCGGTGCGTCCGGACCACGACCTCGGCGCGCTCGGGCGGCTCGTAGGGGGCCGAAACCCCGGTAAACTCGGGTACCTCTCCCGCGCGCGCGCTCCGGTAGAGGCCCTTTACGTCTCGCGCCTCACACGCCTCGAGCGGACAGTCCACGAAGATCTCGATGAAGTCCCCGGGGGCGAAGAGTTCCCGTACCGATGCCCGGTCCGCTCGATACGGCGAGATGAATGCGGCCAGAACCAACTGTCCCGCATCCGTGAACAGCTTGGCCACCTCGCCGACCCGACGGATGTTCTCGCTCCGATCCTCCGGCGAGAAGCCCAGGTTCGCGTTCAACCCGTGCCGGACGTTGTCTCCATCGAGCACGTAGGAGACGACTCCGCGCCGCAGCAGTTCGTACTCGAGCGCGTGGGCGAGCGTCGACTTGCCCGAACCCGACATCCCCGTGAACCAGAGGGTGGCCGCCCGATGGCCCAGCAGCGCCCGGCGATCCTCGCGCGTGACGCGACTCTCGGCCCGGCTCAGGTTCTGGCTCTTGGGCGCCTGAGACACAGTGATTCTCCCGCACGGCCGAGGTCGGAGGATAACACCCGGCGCAGCGGCCAAATTCCGGCTAGACGCCCGTCTGGCGCTTGGAACAAAACGCCTCGACCGCCGCCGCCAGCGCCGCTCGCGCCAACTCTGCGCTGCGCACGCGCTCCGGGGGACGAGAGAGAGCGCGCGCGAGGTCGCGGGTCGCGAGCCCGGCCGCGAACGAGAGGGGTTGTCCCAGGACCCGCTCGGTCGCGAGGCTGGCAGCCGCGATCGTCGCCGGGCAGCCGAATGCCCTGAACACGGCCTCGCGCACCAACTGATCCGGTCCAACCCGAATCTGAATACGCACCAACTCACCCTCTTCGGCAGCGCCGGCTTCACCGCCTGCCACGTCGGGATCCTGAGCCGGAAGCCGACCGGCGTTCCTGGGGTGCCGGCAAAGCTCGATCACCTCGGCACTGTAGGGCTCAGGCACGCCGATCGTCCCAGACCGGCGAGACACCTCGCAAGCGCCGCACCTGCTCCACGATCCGGTCCGCCGCAAACTCGACCTCCTCGGCTGTGTTGAAACGTCCGAGGCCGAAGCGGATCGACGACAGCGCTCGCTCCGGACCGAGTCCGAGCGCGCGCAACACGTGCGAGGGCTCGCGGCGCGCCGAGGAACACGCGGAGCCAGAAGACAGCGCCAGTTCCGGCAGCCCGAGCAGCAGCGCTTCGCCCTCGACACCCTCGAAGCACAGGTTCAGGTTGCCCGGAAGCGCGTTCTCGACTTCGCCGTTGCGCAGGATCGCGGACAGTTCGGACGTCAGGCGTTCCAGCAGTCGATCGCGCAACCCGCCGACACGAAGAGCCTCGGGCTCAAGTTCACCGACTGCAATTTCGCAGGCCCGGGCAAAGCCCACCGCAAGTGCGACCGGGGCCGTACCACTGCGCAGGCCGCGCTCGTTGCCGCCACCGTAGAGAATCGGGACCAGGCGCATGCGCGGCCGCGGCCTGACGAATAGCGCCCCGATTCCCTTTGGGCCGTAAAGCTTGTGAGCCGAGCAGGAGAGCAGATCCACACCCAGCGCGGCCACGTCGACCGGGACCTTGCCCAGCGACTGCGTCGCATCGGTGTGGAGCGGAACCCCGCGCGCGCGCGTGATCTCGGCGATCTCGGCGATCGGCTGGAGCACCCCGATTTCGCCGTTGGCGTGCGCAATACTCACCAGCACGGTGTCGGGTTCGATTGCCGCCCGAACCGCATCGGGCGACACCCGTCCCGCGCGATCGACCCCTAACACCGAGACCCGGACCTGCTCTCGCTCGAGCGCCCGGCAGGAGTCCAAAACGGAAGGATGCTCGGTCGCGCACGTCACGATGTGCGCGGCGCGCCCACGCCGAGCGCGGGCCGCTCCAAACAGGGCCAGGTTGTTGGCCTCGGTCGCGCCCGAGGTCAACAGCAGGCCCCGGGCATCAGCCCCGAGTGCTTCCGCGATCGTCCCCCGCGCCGTCTCCAGCGCATCCCGTGCGCGCCAGCCATGTGCGTGCGTCACGCTCGAGGCGTTTCCAAAATGCTCGGTGAAGTAGGGCAGCATGGCTTCGACCACACGGGGGTCGCAGCGCGTCGTCGCGTGGTTATCGAGGTAAATCGGCAGATGCATGACCCGCTCGAGGCCCGTGAAGCCGGGCAAATTCTCCTCTTGGCTGCGTGCCCCGCATAGTGCATCCTCAGTGAGAGCGTCGCCAGGAGTTGCCTGTAGCCATGCCACTCGCTCATTTGGCCGGTCTCCTTGTCCTGTGTGGGGTCCTGCTCGCTCCACCGAGCGCCGCCCGACCTTCCGAGGACGTACTCCCCCGGGGGGGCCAGACGGCCCGAGCGCTCGCGGAGAGTTGGTTTCACCAGCATCAGGGTTTCGACTCGGTGGAGGCGTACGAGGCCCAGGTCGGCTCAGTCCGAGTCGAGTTCGGGATCGCGCGGAAGTGGGTCGACGGCGTGGCTAAGCTCCTGCTCGACTTCAACAAACCCGCCGTGCTCGATGATCTGATGCTGCTCTTTCTTCAGCAACGCGACCGCTCGGATGACCTGTTCGTGTACCTCTCTCCCCGGCTTTTTCCCCCGACCGTCTCGCGCCGAATTCGGCGCCTGCACGTCAGGCGACTGGACCTCGGGCTTCCGGCCGCCGCACGCTTCGTTCAGATCGGCGACTTCCGCCCGTTCCTGCCCGGCGAACTGAGATATACCCGCAGCTCCGATATCGAGATCGAGGGGGAAGCCTGCCGCGTGATCGAGAGCCGGCCGGTCGATGCCGGACGCTTCTCGTTCGATCGCCTCGAACTCGCGCTCTCGAGGCAGACCGGGGTCGCGCTCCGAACACGCCACTACCGCAACGAGCAATTGATCCGCGAGGTCTACGTCTCTCCGAAGGACGTCGCAGAATTCGACGGCCACTGGCTCCCGGTCCGGCAGCAGATCCGGGTTCCGGGCCAACCCTCCCTCGACCTGACGCTCAAGAACGTGGACGTCGGACCTCCGCTTCCGGACCGCCTGTTCTTGCCCCGGAACCTGATCGCCCAGAAGTTCCCGGCTTTCTAGCAGCGCCTCATGCTCCGGGGGTCATCTCCCGATCTGGTCTCTGGACTTTTCGGAACCGGAGACCGACGACCATGCGCCGACACGGCTGGGCCCTGGTGGCCATGCTGCCCTTCATTACGGGCTTCGAAGGATCGCAGGCGCGAGAAGCGCTCGACCTTGCGTTCCACAACCTCTACGGAGCCGATGTACTCGCCGCCGTCGAACTCGTGGTCTCGGCCCGACCCTCCCAAGAGGTGCGGGTCGAGTTCGCGTACGGCCGAAAGCGCACGCCCGAAGGCACCCGCACCTTGCTCTACAGCCGGAGCGGCGACCGTCGGAGCCCGCGCGCGCTGCTGGTCCAGCGCCCGGGCGGCAACGACCGCATTTACCTGAGCGAAGGAACCCAGGGCGCGGTCCGGCCACTCCCGGCCGGAAACCACACCTGGCCGCTGTTCGGCAGCCACTTCAACTACGACGACTTCCGCACCCATAGCGCCGACGAATACCGGATCGAGGTTCTGGGATCGGACCAGGTGCAGGGCGAGCCGTGCCAGGTGCTGCGCCTGCGACCCATCCTCGGGCCCTACACCATGATCGTGATGTGGATCTCGACCGACCGGCCCGTGATCGTGCGCGCCGACTACTTCGACCGAAAGGGACTCTTCAAGCGCTATCGCATGGCGCTCGAACATCTGGAGCAGCACTTCGAGTGGTGGGTACCGATGCAGGACGAAATGCTCGACCTCCGAACCGGGCTGCGCACCACCCGGCGGATCCGCAACATCATGGTCGACAGCTACCTCGGAGACGAGGTCTTCAGCCTGCGCCAGCTGGCGCGCGGGAGAATGCCGCGCTTCTGAGGCGACCCAACGCCTCGATCGTCCGCACCGAAACTTCCGTCGGGATTCCAGCCAGCTGAACCCGGGCCAGGACCTCGGTCACTCCGAGTTCCGCGAGCTTGGCCAGGCGTTCGCCCACCTCGCGCTCCGAACCCACGACCGCGATCTCCAGCGCCTCTGCGGGTCCGATCTCGGCGGGCCGGGTCGGACCTTCGAACAGGGGCATACCCCAGGCGGCGTAGCGCGCGTAGACGCGCGCGAGTATGGGACCGACCGCATCCGGATCCGCGACCAACACGTCGCGAATCACCGGAACGGTTGCCGCTCCCGGTGCGTCGGGCGAGACACAGGCCGCGTACAACGGCAGCTTTCGGGCCAGGCGAGCCGGACTCTCGAAGAACTGCGAGAGCAGCGGAAGCCCGAGGCGCGCGATCCGCCGAACTGCGCCGGGCTGCCAGCCGCCCCCGACCCAGATCGGGGGGCCGCCGGGCCGGACCGGGCGCGGCTCGGGCGTTACATCGGGGCCAACCGGAAAGTGCGTGCCCTCGGCCGGCATGCAGGCGGGCTCCTGAAACGCACCCTGCAGCAACGCCAGCGACTCGTCGAAGCGCGCCCGGCGTGTCTCCCTCGGGACACCGAAGCCGGAAAATTCCTCCGGCCGGTAGCCCAGCCCCACGCCCAGAATCAGGCGACCGGCCGAGAGCGCGTCCAGCACCAGGGCCTCTTCTGCGACCAGCAACGGATGCTCGGCAAAGGACAACGAGAGCGTCGCAACCCCGATCGAGACCCGACGCGTTCGAGCCGCGAGCGCGGCAGCGGCGAGCAGAGGCGAAGGGCCGTGCGCCTCCTCGGTGAAGTGATTGCCATCGACCCAAACGGCATCCAGCCCACAGTCCTCCGCGCGCTCGGCGTGCGCGAGCATCTCGCCGTAGATCTCGTGCAGCGAACGCCCGGGCTCGCGCTCGAGCGGGAAGGGGCCGATCCCGATGCGCAGCCCGACACGCCCTCCCGACTTGCTCGAGTCGCTCACGCGGGACGCGCGAGCAGCAGGAACCGCTCCCGGTTCCCCTTGGGTCCGGCGAGTACGCTTTCCGCCTCTCCTTCCACCCCGAAGCCCAGCCGCTCGGCCGCGTCCCGCACCTGCAAGACGGCGCGGTCGCGCTCTTCGGGAGCCCGGACGACTCCGCCCGAACCGACGGCGGCGCGCTCGAGCTCGAACTGAGGCTTCACCAGGACCAGCAGCTTTCCGCCAGGCCGCACCAACTCGAAGAGCCGGGGCAGGACGAGCCGAAGCGAAATGAACGAGAGATCGGCCACCACCAGGTCGAAGGGTGCAGCACCGGGAGGCCGCTGGTAATGGCGCACGTTGGTTCGCTCGGCCACCTCGACGCGGGGATCCCGCCGTAGGCCCAGGGCCAGCTGTCCGTAGCCGACGTCCAGGGCCAGCACCCTCGCAGCTCCGGCCTGGAGCAGGCAGTCGGTGAAGCCGCCGGTAGAGGCACCCACATCCGCGCAGCGCAGCCCGGCCGGGTCCAGCTCGAATTCGCGCAATGCCCCCGCCAGCTTCTCGCCCCCGCGCGAGACATAAGGAGCGCGGCGGGACAGCGCCGGAATCGCCTCGGCCGGGATCAGGGTGCCGGGCTTGTCGATCCGTTCGGTCCCGAGCCGAACCTCTCCCGCGAGGATTCGCGCCCTCGCGCGGGAGCGCGACGCTTCCAGCCCGAGTTCCACGAGTCGCGCGTCGATTCGGACTTTTCTCGGGCGGCCCACACGCCTAGCGGGCGAGCAACTCGCGCGCCGCGCGCTCGATGCCGCGGGCGTCGAGTCCGAGCTGCTCGAGGATTTCGGCCGGCTTTCCATGTTCGATCACACGACTCGGAACACCCAGCACACGGCACGCGACCTGCTGGCCCCGCTCCGCCAGAGCGGCCAGGACCGCCTCCCCGAACCCGGCATCCACGCTGTGTTCCTCGACGGTCAGCAGCGCGCCGCAGCGCCGAGCGAGTTCGGCGATTCGCTCGCCGTCGATCGGCTTCACGAAGCGGGCATTCAGCACTGCGGCCTCGATCCCGGCCTCGTGTAGACGCTCCGCGGCTGCCTGCACCGGTCCGACGGCAGACCCGATCGCGATCAGCGCGATATCCGAGCCATCGCGCAGCAGCTCCGCCTCGCCGATCTTGATCGGCTTGATCTCCGCCTCGATCGGGACGCCGGGCGCAGAGCCGCGCGGGTAGCGGAGCGCCGCCGGGCCCGGATAGTCGAGCGCCGTCTGGAGCATCGAGCGAAGTTCGTTCTCGTCCCTGGGCGCCATCACCAGCATGTTCGGGAGGGTCCGAAGGTAGGCGAAATCGTAGAGGCCCTGGTGCGTCGCCCCATCTGCCCCGACCAGCCCCGCGCGATCGAGCGCGAAGGTCACGTCCAGGTTCTGAACGCAGACGTCGTGAACCACTTGATCGTACGCGCGCTGAAGAAACGTCGAGTAGATCGCGCACACGGGTTTGAGCCCCTCGGTTGCCAGGCCCCCGGCAAACGTGACCGCGTGCTGCTCGGCGATGCCGGTGTCGTAGAAACGCTCCGGAAACACCGCCTCGAAGCGGTCGAGCCCGGTACCACCCGGCATCGCGGCCGTGATCCCGACGACCCGGTCATCACTGCGCGCGATCTGGATCAGCGCGTCCGCGAAGACCGAGGTCCAACTCGGCGCGCCTGGCTTCTGCTTGTGCATCTCGCCCGACGGGATCTCGAACGGGGTGACCCCGTGGTACTTGAGCGGGTCCCCCTGCGCGGGTTCGTAGCCGTATCCCTTGCGCGTGATGCAGTGAACCAGCACGGGCTCCTGGTGTCCTTCCATCGAGTGAACGTTGCGGAAGGTCTCGAGCAGCGCCCCCACGCTGTGCCCGTCGATCGGGCCGATGTAGTTGAAACCCAGGCCCTCGAAGAGCAGCGCCGGCGAGATGAAGGCCTTGAAGGACTGTTCCGCGCGCCGGACCAACTCGAGCAGTTCGTCGCCGGCGCGCGGAATGTGCTCGAGAAAACTGCGCACGCCGTGCTTCATGCGTCGGGCCAGCGGTGCCGACCAGCGGCGAGCGAGGTAACTCGAAAGCGCGCCGACGTTCGGTGAGATCGACATCTCGTTGTCGTTGAGCACCACGACCAGATTCGTGAGCTTGAGCCAACCCGCGTTGTTCAGGCCCTCGTAGGCCATGCCGGCCGTCAGGGCACCGTCTCCGATCACGGCAACCACGCGCTCGTCGCCGCCGCGCCGCCGGATTGCCTCTGCGATCCCGGCTCCCGCGGAGATCGAGGTCCCGGCGTGGCCCGCCCCGAACACGTCGTAGGACGACTCAGAGCGCCGCAGGAACTTCCCAACGCCACCTGCCTGGCCAATCGTCGGGAAGGCCTTGCGCCGCCCCGTGAGCAGCTTGTGCGCATACGCCTGGTGGCCCACGTCCCAGATCAACCGATCGCGGGGCGTCTCGAACACGTAGTGAAGCACCAGGGCCAGTTCGACCGCCCCGAGGCTGGCCGCGAGGTGACCGCCGGTTTGGGACACCTGCTCGACGATCTCGCTCCGGAGTGCATCCGCGACCTCCTGAAGGCGCTCCGGAGGCAACCGCCGCAGGTCGGCCGGAAAGTCGATTGAGTCGAGGAGGGAGGCCATGACTTCGGCCTACGGTAACCGTCCGGACAGGTGATCGGCTAGGCCCGCCAGCCAGCGGCCCCGCGCACCCAGCGGAGACAGCGCTTCGAGCGCCCGATCGAGGTGGCCCCGCGCGCGTTCCGCCGCCGCTTCGGGCGAGATCACGCTCAGTACCGAGCACTCTTCCCGTGCTGCGTCGACGCGCGTCTCGCCCAGGTCGTCCAGCAACTGGAAGGCCAGCCCGTACTCTCCCGCAAAGCTCCCGAGGGCCTGCCGCAGCGGCTCCGGGGCCCCCAGCAGGCGCGCCGCGCCCAGGACCGAAAACCCGAGCAACGCTCCCGTCTTACGTCGGTGAATCGAGGTGATGCGTTCGAGCGTCGCGGACTCGCTTCGGAATCCGAGATCGTCTTCCTGACCGCCGACCAGCCCCTCCGACCCGGCCGCGTACGCCAACATCGTAATCAACTCGGCCGCCTCCCCGGCGCGCGCGAGCAGACCAAAGGCCAAGGCCTGGAGCGCGTCGCCGACGAGGATGGCGGTCGCCTCTCCGTACCGGACGTGAACCGTCGGGCGGCCGCGCCGCTCCAGGTCGTTGTCCATCGAGGGAAGGTCATCGTGCACGAGTGAGTACGCGTGAACCAACTCTGCGGCACCCGCGACCGGGAACACGCGCTCGGACTCTGCTCCACAGGCACGTGCCGCGGCGAAGGCCAGCGCCGGACGCAGCCGCTTTCCGCCCCCGAACACCGCGTAGCGCATTGCCGCGTGGAGTCGGACCGGAGGCTCCGACTCGGGCGGCAGTACCGCCCCGAGGTAACCGTCGATCTGCTCGCGGGAGGCGGAGAGAAAGGGCTCCATCAGGCGGCGCGCGGGCCCCCGGAACAGAGCGCGCGCCTCACTCCTCCACCTCGGGCTCCGGCTCGGCCATTTCGAACTCCGGGTCACCGGTGCCAGCTACTTCCTGCTCGAGTTGCGTGATCCGAAGCTCCGCGGACCGCAGGCGTCCAGAGCAGATCCGAGCCAGGCGCACCCCCTCTTCGAAGGCGCGCAGCGACTCCTCCAGACTCAGGTCTCCTTCCTCGAGACGGACCACGAGCGACTCGAGAGACTCGAGCGACGCCTCGAAATCGGGCTCGTCCGAGATCTCTTCGAAACCGGGATCCTCGGATTCGCCAACTCGGCTCATGCGACCTCCATCCGTCCTTGTACGGTGGCACGCAGAGCCCCGTTCGCCAATCGCACTCGGATCCCATCGCCCTCGTCCACCTCGCTGTGCGCGCGAACGATCCGTCCGTCCGAATCTCGACGCACGATGCTGTAGCCACGGCCGAGCACCGCGAGCGGAGAGAGCGCATTGAGGCGCCCTCCGAGCGTTTCGAGCCGCGCAGCGAAGGCCGAGCGCGTACTGCGGAGCGCGAACCCGAGCCGTCGCTGGGTGGTCTCGAGCCGGCGCGCCGATGCCTCGAGCCGCTGGGCGGGATGCACCAGTCCGCGTTCGAGGGCCTGAACGCGGTGTCCGAACTCGCGCATCCGCGCGCGCGTGAGCCCCCGGATCCGTTGCTCGAGGCCCGACACGGTCCGGAGGAGTTCGCGCCCGTCGGGCGCCACCAGCGCCGCCGCGGCGGTGGGCGTCGGGGCGCGGACGTCCGCGACCAGGTCGCTCAGGACCAGGTCCGTCTCGTGGCCCACGGCGGAGACCACCGGAGTCTCTAGTTCGAAAATCGCGCGCACCAGTTCGGGTCGGTTGAAGTTCCAGAGGTCCTCGAGCGAGCCTCCGCCTCGGCAGAGTACGATCGCATCCGGTTGCGCCCGCGCGTCCAGAAGATGCAGACCGCGGACCAGTTCTCGCCAGGCGCCCTGGCCCTGTACGCGCGCGTCGCAGACCACGACCTCGAGGGGAACCTCGCGCTGGCGCAGCCCTCGCACGAGGTCGTGCAGCGCGGCGCCTTGGAGCGAGGTCACCACCCCGATGCGGCGCGGGAGAAAGGGCAGTGGCCGCTTGTGGGCGGAATCGAAGAGGCCCTCGTCGTAGAGACGCCTGCGCATCTGTTCGAACGCCTGACGGAGCGCGCCCGCTCCGCAGGGCGTGAGTTCTTCGATCACCAGTTGCAGAGAACCGCGCTCCACAAACACGTCGACGCGGGCGAGCACGCGCACCTGCATCCCCTCCTCGGGGTCTACCTCGACACGCGCGACCGCCGAGCGGAACATGGCGCAGCGAAGCATCGCGTCGGCATCCTTGAGGTCGAAGTAGAGGTGCCCGGCACCGGACCGGTGCAGCGAGCCGATCTCGCCCTCGACCCAGAGCGTGCCGAACTGCCGGGCGAGGCCATCGCGAACCCGGGCCACCAGTTCAGAGATCGGAACCGCGTTCGCGGCATCGGCCGCGGCGAGGTCGAGCGGCTCGCTCACTGCTCGAGTCTCAGGACGCGCTGCCGGTATCGAGGTTCGAGAAGATCCGCCAGCTCTTCAGCAGATCGATGGCCCGCGCCAGCTGCCGGTCGCGCTCGAGTTGTTTCTGGAAGTCGCCGCTCTCGGCATCCTCGGGCTCCTCAGCCTCCTCAGCCTCCTCGGCCTCGGTCGCGTCTCCGGGAAGATGACCGCGCAGGTCCTCCTCTCCGAGCCTGCGTCCGCGCTCCTGCTTTTCGATCGCGGCAAGCTCTTCCTCCGAGTAGGGCTCGACGTCGACGTCGGGCTGGATTCGAACCTCCTGAATCGTCCGGCCGCTCGGCAGATAGTAGAGCGCGGTGGTCAGCCGCAGACCGGAGCCGTCGTCGAGCGGGATGATGGTCTGGACCGAGCCCTTGCCGAAGGTCTCGGTGCCGAGCAGCAGCCCCCGGTGGTGGTCCTGGAGTGCGCCGGCCACGATCTCCGACGCGCTCGCGCTCCCGCCGTTCACGAGTACGACGATCGGGTAGCCGGGTTGCGTCCCGAGGTCCTTCGCGGCCCATTCGTTGCGGCTGTCTCCTCCGCGTCCCTCTGCAAACACGATCAGCCCGTCGTCGAGGAACAGGTCAGCCACGTCGACCGCTTGATCCAACAGTCCGCCCGGGTTGTCCCGCAGGTCCAGCACCAGACCTCGAATCGGAGCCGCCTTCTGCGCCTCGCTGAGCGCTTCCTCGAGTTCCTTCGCGCTGTTCTCTTGGAACTGGCTCAGGCGAATGTAGGGAAGCCCCGGCTCGACCAGCTCCAGCGTCACGCTCGACACGCGAATCGAGGCACGCTTGATCACGAAGGGACGAGGCACCTCCCAGCCGTCGCGCATGATCTGAATCATGACTTCGGTTCCGCGGGGACCGCGCATCAGCCTCACGGCTTCGAGCAAGTTCATGTCCTCGGTCGTCTGGCAGGACTCCGCGGTGGCATCGGGACAGACCGCAACGATTTCGTCGAGGGCCCGGATCCCGGCTCGCGAGGCGGGAGTTCCATCGATCGGGGCGACGACGGTCACGAAGCCGTTCCGCTCTCGCTTCGAGATCTCGATCCCGAGCCCCTCGAACTCCCCCTTCGTGTCGAGCTGAATCTCCCGGTAGAGATCGGTCGAAAGGTAGGACGAGTGCGGGTCCAGAACGCCGAGCATGCCCTCGAGCGCACCCTCGATCAGTTCGTGCTGCTCGACCTCCTCTACGTAGTACTGATCGACCAGATGCAGCACGTTCGTCAGGAGCGCGAGCTCCTGGTAGTTCGGGCTCGCGACGCTGGGGAGCCGGACCAGCGTCGCCAGCAGCGCGAATGCGGTCAACGCGCCCAGAAGAAAGGTCAGAATGAGTCGCGCCCTGTTCATCACATGCGTCCTCTCGGCTTCGATCCTAGCCACGTTTCGGGGTCGACCGGCGCCCCCCCGCTGCGAATCTCGAAGTAGAGACCCGGCCCGGACAGCGAACCCGTCTCGCCGACGGTTCCGATCACGGCCCCGGTAGCCACCCCGTCCCCCGCCTTCACGAGGGAGTCTTCAAGGTAGCCGGAGACCGTCACGCTTTCCGCGCCGTGGTCCAATATGACGATTCGACCGTAGCCCTTGAACCAGCCCGCATACAAGACGCGGCCGGGCGCAACGGCCCGGACCGGCGCCCCCAGCGGCGCCGAGATCTCGATTCCGTTGCGGACGATCTCCGTCCCGAACTCCGGGTCGACCTGATGGCCGAAAGAGAGCCTCACCCGGCCCTCGACCGGAGGCGCCAACGTGCCCGCCGCCAGTCCCTGGCCCCCGGTCGGCGGTTCGAAGCGTCTGGGAAGCACCGCCAGCGCCGCTTCCAATCTGCCCGCGGCCTCGCGCAACTCCGCGGCCAACCGCTCCTCGCGATCGGCTCGCGAGCGAAGCAGCGCCACCGCGTTGCGCCGCTCGACGAGCTGGGCGCGAATTCGTTCCTCGCGAAGCAGCAGCTCTTCGCTCGCGACTTCGAGTTGCTCGACGAGGGCCGCCGCGCGGTCGCGCTGGGCCAGCCAGTCGGCGCGCGCCCCGCGATGCAGGGCGAACAGGCGCGCGTCGGCGCCGAGGATCCGACGCAGCCCGTCCTCGCGCCGCATCACGCTTTGAAAATCGGCAGCAGCAAAGAGCCCCCCGACACCGCGGACCGCTGACCAGCGATGCAGAGCCAGCAGGCGCGACTCGAGCGCGGCCTGTGTCGAGGCCGCCCTCTTCTCAGACTCGGCCGCCCGCTTGCGGAGTTCTCGAAGCTCGACCTGACCCTGCCGGTGGCGCTGGCCGAGCGCAAAGACGCCCCTGCGGGAGGCGGAGAGTTCGCGATCGATCCCCTCGAGCTGACCCAGAAGCCCGCTCGCCTCGATACGGAATTCCCGAGCCTGTAGCTCGCTTTCCGCTATTTCCTTCCGAAGCTTCTCGAGCCTGGCGAGGTCCGCATCGGCGGCGCCGGGCAGGAACGCCAGCAGTCCTGCCAGCACGACCACGAGCCGGGCTCCGCCGCTCAAGAGGACTCCTCGAGCCGGACCAGCGAGAGCAGCGCCCCCACCAGCCCGAGGGCGACTCCCAACGCGAGCAGCAGCCCGATCTCGCCGGGCCCGAAGAAGACCGGGTCGCGCGGCCCCAGTACGAGAGCAAGCGGCGCCCGCAGCAGGGGAACTCCGACTTGAAACATCCCCCAGAGCACGGCAAGGGCGAGCCCGGCGGCCGCTGCCCCCTGCAGGCCTCCCTCGAGGCAGAACGGCACGCGCACGAACCACCCGTCGGCTCCGACGAGGCGCTGAATCTGGATCTCGTGCTCGCGTGCGTGGACGGCCAGTCGGACCGTACCCGCCACGATCGCGCAGAGCACGATCAGGAGCAGCGCACCGAGTCCCAGGCCAACCCCGTCGACGGCGCGTAGAACCCGGGCGTAGCCCTCGGCCCAGTCCTCGCCATAACGCACCTCGGCGATCGCGGACTCTCCGTCGAGCCGGGCTGCGACGACCGACAGCTCTTCGGGCGCGCGGTTGCCGGGATGGAGGCGAACTTCGAAGGAACCTGGGAGCGGATTGCGCTCCAACGAATCCAGCACCGCAGCCTCGCGGCCGAGGTCCGCTCGCAACCGTTCGAGTGCCGCGTCCGGCGCTACGTAGACGACCTCGGCAACCGCGGCGTCGGCCTCGAGTCGCTCCCGGAGCCGGTCGAGTTCCGGCGGGGCCGGCGCGGCACCGGGCTCCAGAAACGCGACCAGGCGCAGATCCCGGCCGAAGTGCTCGAGCACAGCATGCATATTGACCGCCAGCAGCAGGTATGCGGCGATCAACACGAGACCGGCCGACATCGTCCCCACGGATGCCACGAACACCAGAGGCGCGCCGCAAACGCCGCGCACCCCGAAGCGCAGCGCCGACAGCAGGCGCCGCCAGAGTTTGCCCCGGCCCGTCACCGGAGCGGTGAACCCGCCCGGCGGAGCTGACCCCGCTGGGTGTCCGGGTACCCGTCTTCGAGCAGCCGGCCTTTCTCGAGCACCGCGCGTCGGTGCCGATAGCGATCCAGCAGACCGGGGTCGTGCGTCGCGACCAGGACCGTCGTCCCGCGCGCGTGGGCGTCTGCGATGATGTCCATGATGTCGAGCGCCAGATCCGGATCGAGATTTCCGGTCGGCTCGTCGGCGAGCAGAATCAGCGGCTCGTGGACCAGCGCTCGCGCGATCGCGACCCGCTGTTGCTCTCCGCCCGACAGTGCGCGCGGAAGATCGTCCATCCGGTGCCCCAGGCCGAGTCGCTTGAGCATGCTCCAGACACGAACGCGGGCTTCCCGCTTGGTCTCACCCGCGATCTCGAGGCCGATCGCCACGTTCTCGAAGACGCTCCGCTCGGCCAGTAGTTTGAAGTCCTGAAAGATTACCCCGATCTCTCGGCGAAGCGAGGCCACGCTCCCGCGCGACAAACGCGAGAGGTTGCGCCCGGCAACCAGGATCTGGCCCGAGGTCGGACGCTCGGCCCCGAACAGCAACCGCAGCAGCGTCGTCTTTCCCGCACCACTCGGCCCGGTCAGAAACGCGAATTCACCCCGGTCGAGCGTGAGGGAAACGTCCGAGAGGCCGTAGGTCCCCCCCGGAAACTGCTTGTTGACGTGATACATCTGGATCATGGACGAAGCTTTCCGAGCACGCGGGGGGAAGCAGTCGCTTGTTTTCTACAGGAAATCGTCAGCCGGCCGCGAGGTGCGCGATGAGCCACTCGTCGAGCCGGAGCTCGGTCACCACTCCCGCCCCAAACGCGGACGCCCGGGTCCCAGGTTCGCTGGTGGCCGTTGCGGGCGACTCAGCTTCGAGCAGCTCGTCCAACTCTCCGCTGGTGAGGGCCCGGATCAGAGCCCGGTGGCGAATCCCCATCAGCTCGGAGAGTTCCTCCGCGGCTCCTTCGACTTCTCCGCGATCGCCGCAGCAGAGTCGCTCTGAGTGGAGAATTGCGCCCCCCTCGTAGAGAAGTGTCACGATCCGCGGGGTCCCGCGGAGGCCGAGTTCGGTCTGCACGTGAAAGCGACGCCCGCAATAGTGAACGTCGTCGTTGAAGCCGCCGACCATGGCGCCTCACCCCCTCGAGGAAGCCCGCTGCGAGTGTGCGGGACCCTCGGAAGCGCCGCAACTTCGTCGACGCAAGAACCCCGCCGTACTGATATCGGACACCGCCCGAAGGAAGCTGACCCCGGGGTCGCCGAGGGAGAACTGGGACGCCCCAGGGTCGCTCGACCCGGAACGTCCCAGGGGGCGGGATCGCCGCCCCGGAGGGTTCAGGAAGCTCCCAGCAGCCTTCGCAGCGCCACCGAGCCCACCAGCACCAGCACCCCGGCGCGCGGTTCCGGAACCGCGGCAGCCACTGGACCGGTTCCCGGGGTCGGCGCCGAAAGCACCCCGAAGTCGGCGGCGTTGTGGTTAGTGTCGACGTCCGCAAAGAGCCGCGCGAGGCTGCTTCCGGGCGGCGCATCCGACGCCGGCTGGCCCTCCCCCGCGAAGACTTCTCCGAATCCGAAGACCCCGTAACCGAGCGCGTCGAGTACTGCCGCGCCGGGCCCGCGCAACACGACCGAATCAGGCCCGTTCTGAAAATCGAAGCTTCGCGTGAGGTCCGCGTGGAGCACCTCGGTCACCCCTCCACTCGTACCCGCGAGCACGAAG
>JAYZEO010000083.1:0-12257 GCA_036337215.1 Myxococcota bacterium
CGTCGCGGAGCTGGTTCTCGTAGCGGCCCTGTCCGGGCTTGGCGCCTTGCACAATCCGATCCTGCCGTTCTAGCGGGAGCGCGAGGTGGGCTTCATTACCCGCGAGTGCGGCTCGCGACTCCTGATCGTTCCCGGGCCCTGGCGCGGTTTCGACTACCCGAGCCTCGCAGACGCGCTCGCGGCCGGGCGTCCGGGCCTCGACACGCTCGTGGTCGATCGCGATCTCCCCGAGGCAACTCCCGCGGATCTGCCTCCGCCGGCTGCACGACCTGCCGCCGGAGACGCCCCGCTTCGCTGGGTCTTCTACTCCTCGGGAACCACCGCCGATCCCAAGGGCGCGCGCCACAGCGACGACTCGCTGCGCGCGGCCGCACTGGGCATGAGTGAACGACTCGCACTGGTTCCCGACGACCGGATCGCGCTGGTATTTCCGTTCACGCACATCGGCGGCATCGGCTGGCTGTTCGCCGGGCTCGCGGTCGGCTGCGCCCAGATCCTGGTCGAGCAGTTCGACGCCCGGACCAGCCCGGAGATCCTGGCCCGGCACGGGGTGACCCAGGCAACCGCGGGTACCGCGTTTCACCAGGCCTACCTCGAGGCCCAAAGGGCAGCGCCCGGGCGGCGGCTGTTCCCCGCGATTCGGAGCTTCCCGGGAGGCGGAGCAGCCAAGCCCCCGTCGCTCCACAGCGACGTCAAGCGCGAACTCGGCGGAGCCGGCATCGTGTCCGGGTACGGGCTCACGGAGTGCCCGATCGTCACCATGAACTCGGTCCACGATCCGGACGAGAAGCTGGCGCACACCGAGGGCCGCGCAAACGCGACCGAGATCAGGATCGTCGCCTCCGACGGCGGCCCTGCCCCACCCGAACAGGAGGGCGAGATCCGCGTGCGTGGTCCTCAATTGTTTCGGGGCTACGTCGACCCCGCGCTCGACCGCGATGCGTTCGACGAAGCGGGCTTCTTCCGCACCGGCGACCTCGGGCAACTCGATAGCGAGGGCTTCCTCACGGTCACGGGTCGCCTGAAAGACGTGATCATTCGCAAGGGCGAGAACATCAGCGCGCGCGAGGTGGAGGATCTTCTCTATCAACACCCCAAGGTGGTGGACACGGCCGTGATCGGGTTGCCGGACCCGGAACGCGGCGAGCGATGCTGCGCCGTGGTCGCATGCCGGGATCCGGAACACCCGCTCGACTTCGACGAGATGGTGGCGTTCTTACGCGCACAACAACTCATGGTGCAGAAGATCCCGGAGCAACTCGAAGTCGTAAAGGAACTCCCGCGCAGTTCAACCGGAAAGGTACTGAAGCAGGAACTCCGTGCGCGGTACAGCGAGTCGACGCGGTAGCGCGTCTGAACTAAGCAGGCTCGGAGACCAGGATCCCACCGAGCGCGAGGTCGACCATGGGCCCGACCATGCGCGGATCGAGCCTGCCGCCCTTGAAGAACAGTGCCACCGCGATCGGGCCGACCACCAGATCCGCAGCGAGTTCGATGTCGAGATCGGGCGACACCTCGCCGCGCTCGACCGCGCGTTCGAAGCACTGGATCAGTGGCCTACGCCGCTCGCGGCTCACGGGCTGGAACAGGTGCGCCAATTCGGGGTTGTGCGTTCGCTCGCCGGCCAGGCTCGGGAGCACGGCGGCCAGCGCAGTCCGGTTGAACACCTGGATGTAGGCGCGCAGCATCTTCTTCAGGTCGCTCGCGAGCGCACCGGTGTCGACTGCGTCGAAACCCGGCAACTGGCCGAAGGCCTCGACCACCAGCGGCAGCTTGGAGGGCCAGCGGCGATAGATGGTGGCCTTGCCGACGCCGGCCCGGGTGGCCACGCCCTCGACGGTAAGCGCGGAAAACCCAACCTCGACCAGCAGATCCAGCGTCGCCGCCAGGATCGCCTGGTGGGCCTCGCCGCTACGCGGCCGGCCGGTACTGAGACTGCTCCCCGAGTTCCGTGTCGTCACGACCGCTTCGGCCCGATTCGCGTCGCTATCAAAACCCCGACCCGAGAACACCGGACCGCGGCCCGGCGCTCAACCTTTCGACCGCATTACGATACTATACGTTCCGTTCATATTCACGCGCACCGTGTGTCTGCGCGATGCAGGGGGAAGCATGGCCGCACCACCCGAACACTGGGACCTCGAAGTCGACGTCGTCGCAATCGGCTCGGGCCTCGGCGGCATCACGGCCGCCATCGTCGCCCACGACCGGGGCAAGCAGGCCTGCGTTCTCGAGAAGGCACCCCGGATGGGCGGGCTCTCGGGCTATGGGGGCGGGGAGGTGTACTGCCCGAACGGGCGCCACATGGCCGAGATCGGGATCGAAGACTCAGATGAAGCCGCGCGCGCCTACTTCGACTTCCTCGCGGCGGGCTTCAACGATCCGGAGCTGACGGAGAAGCTGCTCGCCAGCTACCGCAGTGCCATCGATTACCTCGAAACCGAGGCCGGCGTGCGCTGGGTCCCCGTGAAGGGCCTGCCCGACTATTACTACCCCGATGCGCCCGGCTCCAATACCGGCCGCTATCTATCCGTCGCACTGTTCGACGGAAGCACGCTCGGGGAGTGGCAGCAGAAGAGCTGGCAGGCTTCGCCACACCTTCCGCCCGCGCTCACCCACCAGGAGATGTACGACTGGGGCGGGCTCGGAAACGTCACGCAGTGGGACTACGAGTTGCTCGCGGAGCGGATCGGAAACGACCAGCGCGCGATGGGCGCGGGCATGATGGGATACCTGCTCAAGGCCGCACTCGTCGATCGCGGGATTGCGGGATTCACCGACACACCCGTGCGCGAACTCGTGGCCCAGGACGGCGCGGTGATCGGGGTCCGGGCCGAGCGCGAAGGCCGGGACTTCTTCGTGCGCGCGCGCGACGGCGTGGTGCTCGGCGTCGGCGGCTACGACCACAATCCGGACATGGCCGCCATGTTCGAGAACATGCACGATTGGAACTCCTCGACCCAGCCGTATTTCCACGGCGACCACATCGTGATGGCGGGCGAAGTGGGGGCGGCGATCGCGTCGGTGCCACCGACCAACCTCGGCATGTTCTTCGGCTACAACATCCCGGGCGAAGAGCACGAGGGCGTCCCGCTCTTCCGCTCCTCCTGGGAGTGCGGGTGCCCACACGCGATCTGGGTCAACCGGGCCGGCAAGCGCTTCTGCGACGAGTCCTTCTACAAGGACTCCCAGCCCGCGCTGCGAAGCTGGAACGGACACCTCCAGGCGCAGGAGAACATTCCGCCGTTCCTGATCTTCGACCAGAACTACCGGGACCGTTATCCGCTGGGGTCGTTCACGCCCGGGATGGATCTTCCCCCGGAACTCGTGACCCAGGCCGACACACCACGCGAACTCGCCGAGAAGCTCGGGATCGACGCCGAGGGCATGGAACAGACGATCGCACGCTATAACCAGCACGCGGCCCAGGGAAAGGATCCCGACTTCGGAAGCGGCCACTATCCCTGGACCCAGCGCCTGGCCGGAGACATGAGCTTCGACAACCCCAACGTCGGTCCGCTCGACAAGGCCCCCTACTACGGCGTGAAGCTGGTTCCCGTCGGCGTCGGCATCAATTCTCACGGCCTGCGCACAGACGCCGACGCGCGGGTCGTGCACCTGCGCGGGCATCCGATCCCGGGGCTCTACGCGGTCGGGAATTCCGCCGCGTTGCTCGACCTCGGCGGCGGCTACCAGAGCGGCACCTCGAACATGCGCGCGATTACCTGGGGCTTCATCGCCGGGCAACACCTGGCGGGCGGACGCTAGGCGGTGGCCGAGACCGAGTACTCGACCAGCACCCAGCTTCCGGTCGAGACGGTCTGGGCCTTCGTGAGCGAGATGGAC
Organism: Myxococcota bacterium; assembly: GCA_036337215.1. Lineage (GTDB taxonomy): Bacteria > Myxococcota_A > UBA9160 > SZUA-336 > SZUA-336 > JABSQV01. The sequence continues at coordinate 3,847 of JAYZEO010000083.1, forward strand.
CACTGGGCCCCGATGCTGACCGGCTACCAGGGCCACGAAAAGCAGAGCCAGACCGACTCAGTCTGGACGCTCAAGGGCGACGTCGGAATCCTACAGCGCACCGTCCAGTTCCGGGTGCACGTTACCGACTGGTCCGGCCCCGAACGGGTCGCGTTCGAACTCGAGGGCGTGAACGAGGCACTCGAGGGGGAGGGTGAGTTTCGCCTGGCCACGGCCGATGCTGCGCCCGATGCCGCGGTGCCCCGATCCGGCCCGATGGTACGGCTGGTGGCCTGGGTCCTGCGCTTTTTCCACGGACTCGTGTACGGGCGCGTCGCGCGCGAAGCGGGGCCGGAGCGCAGCCCAGGAGCCGGCGGGGCCCGGCTCAGCTTTCGGCTGCGCATCGACCCCGGCGGACCGATGGCCCCGATGGTCAACAAACTCATGGAGCCCGCTATGCTGGTGGCCGCGGAGGCTCTGTCCCGGCGGATCATCGCGCATCTCGAGGGCAAAGACGCGCCGGGCACGAACCAGGCTTAGAGAGGAGCGAAACCCCGATGGTCGAATACAGTCCTTTTTCGAAAGAGGTGATGGGCGGCGATCCCTACCCGATCTACTCCCGGCTTCGCGACGAGGCCCCTGCCTACTTGATCGAGCAGTACAACGCCCGGGCGATCTCCCGCTTCGAAGACGTCTGGCAGTCCTCGATGGATAACGAGCACTTCTCGTGCGAGCAGGGAACCACGGCCGCGCACCTGCTGACCAAGGTTCAGCCGGTGACCCCGATGATCAACATGATGGATCCGCCCGCGCACACGAAGCTCCGCGCCAAGATCCGCACTCACTTCTCGCCCCGCGCGTTGGGCCAACTCGAACCGATGATCCGAAAGCTCGCGGGCGAGCTGATCGAGGGTGCACGAGACAAGGGCGAACTCGACGTCATGGGAGGATTCGCCTCGCAGATCGCGGTTCGCGTCGCGTGCACCGTGAACGGAATCCCGCTCGAGGACGGGGACCTGCTGAACGGCCTGGTTACGCGCTTCTTCGGCCGCGAGCCGGGCGTCGACGGGATGACCCCCGATGGCCTCGCGGCCATGGGTGAACTCGCCACCTACTTCGTTGGACTGGCACAGTCCCGCCGGGGCAATTGCGATCCAGAAGAAAACGTCGTCAACCTGCTGACCGCGATCGAGTTCGATGGCCAGAAACTCGACGACGCATCGATCGCCTCACACCTGACCATGCTGATCATCGGAGGCGCAGAAACGTTTCCCAAGGTCTTCGCGAACGGGATCCGACGCCTCGGAGAGCATCCGGAGCAACGGGCGCAACTCGCCGCGGATCCGAGCCTGATTCCGGATGCCTTTCAGGAAATCCTGCGCTACGACATGCCGACCCAGTTCCTGTGCCGTACGGTCACGAAGGAGTTTGAACTCCACGGACAGAAGTTCGAGACCGGGCAGCCGGTGCTCTTCCTCTACCCTTCCGCAAACCGCGACCCCCGCGAGTTCGAGAATCCCGAAGTCTTCGACATCCGTCGCTGCCCGCCCCGCATCCTGTCCTTCGGCCACGGGACGCACGCCTGCCTCGGCATTCACGTCGCAAAGCTCGAGGGAAGGCTCTGCATCGAGGAGACCCTGAAGCGCGTCCCGAACTACGAAATCCACCTCGACCGCGCCGATCGCCTGGTCACGGACTTCGTCCAGGGCTACGCCTCGTTCCCGATCACCTTCGATCCCTACTAAGGCCCCGCGCCCGGCAACCTCAGGGCTCTAGGACGACCTTGATCGCACCCGCGCGACGGTCGCGCGCGGCTTCGAACGCTCGCGGAGCCTCGTCGAGCGGGAAGCGGTGGCTGATCAGCGCATCGGGAACTTCAGGACGCTCGGCGAGCAATGCGGCTGCCGCGTCGACGTCGCGGAGCGCGCTCTCGTGGGAATAGGTCATGGTCGCGCGCACGGCCAGTTCCTTGGCGGCGACGGCCGCGCCCGGCAGCACCACGCGCTCCCAGTCCCAGCCCAGCAGCAGCAGTCCGCCCCCGGGTCGCGCGAGTTCGACAGCGCGCGCGATCGCACCCTCGTTCCCGGCAGCATCGATGGCCAGGTCGTAGACGCCCCGCACCTCGCGCCCGGCTCCCAGCACTTCGGCCGCGCGATGCTGGGCATCGTGACGCGCGACGACGTCGACCTCGCAGCCGCGAAATCGAGCCGCGGCTGCGGCGGCGAGCCCGAGGCTCCCGGCACCCACGATCGCGACGCGCTGGCCCGACTGCGCGCCCGCCCTCTCGAGCCCGTGGATCGCAACCGCGAGGGGCTCGACCAGGCAGGCGTCCTCCACGCGAACCCCGTCCGCGAGAGATACGATGCACTCGCGCTCGACCCGGATCTCGTCCGCCATCCCGCCGTCTCGATAGACCCCGAGCGTGCTGCCGACGCAAACCTCGCACAGTTGGTAGGAACCGGCGCGACAGAATTCGCAGACCCCGCAAGGCGTGATCGGCTGGACCGCCACGGGTGTGTCGTCGTCGAGCAAGCCCGCGAACTCGTGGCCGATCGTGTGCGCCAGCAGACCCCGCTCTTGCATGAGCAGGTCGGAGCCACAGATCCCGGCCGAGCGTACCCGAACCCGGATGCCCTCGCCCCCGGGCTTCGGCACCTCGACCACCTCGATCTTACGGTTGGAACTCCGGACCGCGCGCATCGGAAAGGCTCCTGCGTGGCCGCCGAACGGTAGCATGCGGGCTCCGATTCGGTGGTACCCTGCCGCAGCGTGAGGATCGAACCCGGCAGCAGGCGGAGCGCGTAGCCAATGGCGGAGCGCGCCTTCACGGTCTTGAGCCACCTCCCGATCGGGATGCTGGGTTCGTCGATCGAGGAGTTTCCGGAACTGGAGTTCCGGGACGTCCCGGGCGAGGGCGCGATTCCCTCCGGCGTTCGAGGTGAAGTACTGCTGACCTTCATGGACGGGCGGCCCAACCTGGGCGCCGTCGTCGAGACCGGTGTTCGATGGATCCACGCGATCGGTACCGGCGTCGATGCCTTTCCGTTCGAAGCCGTCGGCAAGCGCGTTCTGACCTGCGCGCGCGGGGCCAGTGCAGTTCCGATTGCGGAATGGACCCTGGCCGTGATGCTGGCTTTCGAGAAGAGGTTGCCCGAGAGCTGGGTCGAGGTCCCGCCGAAGCGCTGGAGTCGGAACGAACTCGGGACGCTCCGCGGCAAGACCCTGGGCCTGGTCGGACTCGGCGGAATCGGCGCCGCGATCGCATCGCGCGCTCTCTCCTTCGAGATGCGCGTGCGTGCGTGTCGCCGAACCCGCTCGGCCAGTCCCGTGCCCGGCGTCGAAATCGCGCCCGACGTGTTCGACCTGGCCGCGTCCGCGGACCACCTGGTGGTCGCCGCACCCTCCACGCCGGCAACGCAGCGACTGATCGGGGAAGAACTGCTCTCGAAGGTCAAACCGGGTCTCCACCTGGTCAACATCGCGCGCGGGAGCCTGATCGATCAGGACGCGTTGCGCGGCGCCCTGGACGATGGGCGGGTCGCGCGCGCATCGCTCGACGTCGCCGAACCGGAACCCGTGCCCGACGGTCACTGGCTGTATACGCACCCGCGCGTGAAGCTCAGCCCTCACATCTCGTGGCACACCCCGGACACGCTCCGAGAACTGCTCGACTACTTCGTCCGCAACCTGCGCCGCTATCGCACGGGGGAACCCCTGCAAGGCGAAGTCGACATCGAAGCCGGGTACTGAGACCGGCCCGGCTAGCGCGCGCCTTGTCGAAACTTTTTCCCGAACTCCGCGGCCGAGTGCTCTGGGTCATCCTGGGTTGCCTCGTCTGCCAGATGGGGCTCGGTTACGGCTACACCTTCGGGCCACTCGCCCGGGACATCATCGCCGAGTTCGGCTGGACCCGGGCGACCTACTCCGCCGCGCGCGCGCCACAACTCTTCGTGATCGCACTCGCGAGCCCACTGATCGGCTTCCTGACCATCCGCTTCGGCGCGAAGCGCGTGCTGTGCGTGGCCACCCTGATTCTCTCGGTCGCGTTCGGCCTGCTTGCAGGCCTCGAGAGCCTCTGGCAACTCTACGTCCTGGTGGCGTTGCAGGGCCTGGCCGTGGCGGGCCTCGGCGACATCGCCGTCGGCCAGGCGGTTTCGCAATGGGTGCGGCGCGGTCGCGGGCTCGCGCTCGGGATCGTCTACACCGGCTCGAACCTGGGCGGGGCACTGCTCACACGCGCCGCGGCCGAAATCGCCGTCGAGGAATCCTGGCGCATCGCCTTTCTCGCGATGGGGATCGGGGCGCTGGTGGTGATCCTGCCGTTCGCGCTGTTCGCGGTCCGCGAACCCGACCCGGGGGACGCGACCGGGGCCGAAGCGGAAGCCGCGGATGACGAGGTCCCGACGGACCGGGATCTGGATCTCCGCGCCGCACTCCGCACCCGAAGTTTCTGGATCCTGGGCGTCTCGCTGTTCACCTTCTTCTTCTACTTCCTCGGAATGCTCGAGCACCTGGTGCTCTTCCTCACGGATCACGGGATGCCGCTCGAGGAGGCAGCCGGGCACTTCAGCAACGCGATCCTGCTCGGCATGGCCAGCAAGGTACTGTTCGGGTTCATCGCAGACCGGCTTCCGAAACGCACCGCGCTCTTACTCGACTACGGCCTGCTCGCAGTCAGTTCGGTGATCCTGCTCTGGCTGCCCAACCCGGCGTTCATGTGGGCCTTCGTGCTCAGCTATGGCTTCTCGACCGCCGCACGCGACGTGATCTACCCGTTGATCATCAGTTACTGCTTCGGGCTCCGTTACATGGCCCAGATCTACGGTGCCCTGATGCTTGCCCTGCTCCCGGGCGGGGTACTCGGACCGATCTTCGCAGCAGCCGCGCACGATACGCTGGGCAGCTACCAGATCGCCTTCACCAGCTTCGCGGGGTTGAACCTGCTCGTGATCGTGGCGCTCTGTTTCGTTCGCGACGAGCGGAGCCGCGCGGCTGCCGTGGTAGCCTGAGCGGCGTTCACGGGAGGGCGCGGTGCAAATCTCAGTCATCATTTCCGGACTGTCGATGCTCTACGGGAACGACCTCGGCCGCGGCCTGCTCGAAACCGCGCGCCTCGCAGACGACGCGGGGATCGATCAACTCGTGATGACCGATCACCTGGCGATGGGGCCGCGCGTGGAGAAGTACCCCTACGGGAAGTTCCCGTTTCCGCTCGAGGAGCCCTGGCCCGAGCCGCTCACGACCCTGGCCGCGATGGCGGGGGCCACGCGGCGCGTCCGGCTCGGGACGGGGGTCCTGATCGCTCCGCTTCGACCCGCGCTGCTCCTGGCCAAGACGCTGGCCACCCTCGACGTGCTCTCGCAGGGCCGCCTCGACCTGGGCGTGGGGACGGGCTGGCAGGCGGAAGAGTTCGCGGGTGCGGGCCAGCCCTTCGCGGGCCGGGGATCGCGCATGGACGACACGCTGCGCGCCTGCCGGGCGCTGTGGCGGGACGCACCCGCGTCGTTCTCGTCAGCGACGGTGTCGTTCGAAGAACTCTGGTGCTTTCCGCGACCGGTTCAGGCCGACGGGATTCCGATCTGGTTCGGCCTGCGACTCAATCCGCGAAACGTCGCGCGCATCGTCGAGTTCGGGGCCGGCTGGATGCCGCTCCTCGACCGCGAGGAAGAACTCTGGAGCGGCGTCGAGCGGCTGCGCAGTGCGTTTCGCGAGGCCGGACGCGACCCGGACGCCCTGGGGGTGCGCGTCAGCCCGGAGATCGCGCGCGACGCGAGCGGCCGGGTCGATCTCGAGAAGACCCTCGACGCACTGCCCAAGCTCGAGGCGGCCGGCGCCAGCGTCGCCTCGTTCGCGCTCGCGGCCTGCGTGCGACGCCGCGACGAGATCCCGGCCTTCCTGGAACGACTCGGCCGGGGTGGGGCTAGGTGACGACCGAGGCCCCGGGCCGCATTGAACGGGCCGCGGTCGCCGAACCGGAATTCACGCGCGGCTACACTCGCTACGCGCTCGCGCTGCTCCTACTCGTCTACATCTTCAACTTCATCGACCGCCAGGTGCTGGCGATCCTGCTCGAAGACATCAAACTCGATCTCGGGGCCTCGGACACCGAGATGGGCTTCCTCTCGGGCCTCGCCTTCGCGCTGTTCTACACAATTGCGGGAATCCCGATCGCGCGCTGGGCCGATCGCGGTTCCCGACGCACGATCATCGCAGTCGGACTCACACTCTGGAGCGCGATGACGGTCGCATGTGGATTCACGCGCAGCTTCGTGCAACTCGCACTGGCCCGGGTCGGGGTCGGCATCGGGGAGGCGGCCGGGACGCCGCCCTCGCACTCGCTGATCTCCGACTACTTCCCGCCCGAGCGTCGGGCAACCGCGATGAGCATTTACGCGACCGGCATTTACTTCGGCGCCATGATCGCGTACCTGGCGGGCGGCTACCTGAAAGAACTCTTTGACTGGCGCACGGCGTTTCTCATCGTGGGGGTGCCCGGCATTCCGCTCGCGCTACTCGTGCGTCTCACGCTGCGCGAGCCCACGCGCGGCTACTGGGAGCGCGACCGGACCCACAGCGAGGCCACTCCCTTCGGGGACGTCGTCCGTCTGCTGTTCGGACAACGCACCTTCGTATGGCTCCTGATCGCGGCGTCGTGCCAGTCACTCTCGGGCTACGGATTCCTCGCCTGGAGTCCCACCTTTCTGATCCGTGTACACCAGATGGGTGGAATCGAGATCGGGATCTGGCTGGGCTTCACGATCGGGATCGCGGGCGCGCTGGGCGCCTACCTAGGCGGCCTGATCGGTGACCGCTTCGGGGAACGCGACGAGCGCGCCTACCTGTACCTGGCCGCCATCGTGTCGCTGGCGAGCCTGCCCTTCGCAGCCGTGTTTCTTTTTGAATCCGATCGCGTGTGGGCGCTCTCCGCCTTCGTGCCCTTCTACCTGCTGGGCGCCATGTACGTGGGCCCCCTGTGGTCGCTGGTCCAGGGCCTGGTGCACGTCCGGATGCGCGCTACGGCGTCGGCGATCCTGCTCTTCATCCTCAATCTCGTGGGCCTCGGAGCGGGACCGCTGGTGGTCGGATTCCTGAACGACCAACTCGCTCCGCGCTTCGGCGACGAGGCGATTCGCTACTCGCTGATGGTCGTGGCCGCGATCGGAGGAGCCGCGACGCTCTTCTTCTGGATTGCGAGCCGCAGCCTGCGCGACGACCTGCGCGCACTCCGAGATTGAGCCTGGCGCTCAGCTCTTGATCCAGCCCTCTTCGTAGGGGGCCATGAAGACGACCCGAAGCCGCATGCGGCTGTGCAGCCAGACCCCGCCAACCTTGCGGTATTCGTCGTCTTCCGCGCCCGCCATCCAGTGCGCTTTGCCATCCAGGGTGGTACAGGGCGCGAGCACGTCCCAGGTGGCCTGGGCCTGTTCGCCGTCGACGTCGATCTTGGGTTTTACGAAGTAGTGCCAGGCGAAGCGCAACGTCGGCGTTCGAAAGCGTTCGCGGATCTGGTCCCGGCCGCGGCAGGTCCCGAGCACCTTGCCGCCCTCCCAGACCGCATCCTCGGTGAAGAGTTCGGCAATCTCGCCCGCCAGCTTGTCGAGGCGCGCAGGATCGTCCAAAACGCCCCGGCTGTAGCGCAGATCCGCGAGTTCGCCGTAGCGGGCCTTCAGCGCCTTGATGGCTTCGATGTCTTCGACACGCGCGAGTTTCGCCTCGAGCTGCCGAATCCGTTCTTCGAGCGCAGGGTCGCCGACCACGAGACGAGTTTACAACGATCGCGATCCGGATACCGGGTAGAATCGCGACCGTGGCGCGAAGCAGCTCGCAGCGAGTCCCGATCCGAGTCTTCAACCGGGCAAGCCGTCTGCTCGCCCGGCTCCGGACCCCGGACCCGAGCTTCTCGCAGGATCAGCTGCTCGAGAAGGCGCGGCAAGGTACCGGACTCGACGACTTCGGAGACGATCACTTTCGCGATGGACTCGAAGAGTTGGTCCGGGGCTACAATCGCGAAGCCCTGCTGAACCCGTTCGGACGGCTCATGGTCCGGGGCGAACTTTTGGGGATCCTCAAGAGCCGGCTCGCCGTCGTCGAGGGTTGGAAACGGAATCCCGCATGCCTCGAAGCCCCGGTCCGCCGGCCCATCTTCGTGCTGGGTCTTCCGCGTACGGGAACCACGGCCCTCCACGACCTGCTCGCCCAGGATCCCGCGCACCAGGCACTCGACTACTGGCTGGCGGCGGCCCCCGGGCCCCGGCCCGAACCAGATCGCATCAAGTCCGACCCGCGCTACAAGACCGCACGTCAATTTCTCAGAGTCTCCTACTACCTGGACCCGGGCCTGCGCGCGATCCACAACCTGACCGTCGACGACCCGGACGAGTGCCGGCACCTGCTCCAGGAAAGCTTCACCGACGATACCTTCGACTCGAACG
>JAYZEO010000084.1:0-2825 GCA_036337215.1 Myxococcota bacterium
CTTTACGAGCGGCTCGGACGCACGCTCTCGACCCATGCGAAGCAACACCTCGAGCAGTGGCTGGCCGCTCGCTCGGCCGACGCCGCGGCCCCGCATCGCTACCGCTTCGAGAGCACGGGACTCGACCTCGCGGACGAACGCGGCCGCTACACGGCCTACATGGAGCGCTTCGAGGTTCCGCGCGAGGTGTAGGCCTGACCTGACGTCCGGCAGTCGCGCCTACAGGTCGATCAGTTCGCAGACGGGATTCGCGGGCAGGCTCCGCGCCCAGACCCAGCGGATCAGCGCGAAGCCCTCGAGCCGTCCGCCCGTGTCCAGCCAGTTCGAGAGTCCCGGGTCCTGGGCCGAGATCACGACGGTCCAGGACCCGTCTGCATCGGGGCGCGCGAGCGCCTGGTTGGTGCAGACCTGGCTGTAGCGGTACTCGTAGGACTCGGCCCAGGGATTCACCAGCGTGAGACCCCAGTAGAGCGACCCACCCGCCGGCGGCGAGATCGTGACCTTGAGCGCCTGTCCGGGCGCAAGTTTCCAGCGGCCGCCCTGGTAGACCATGTCGGTGGCCGAGTGCGTACGCACGGCGTCGTCCTGCGCGTCCACGTGTTGCTGGCCGGCCGCGCCCCCGATCTGGTTCAGGTGACCGGCATTGCCACGCCACATCGCGGCACAGGTGCGAACGATGAAGAGCAGCAAGTCCGCCGCATCGTGAAGTTGCTCCGCGCAGCGTTCGGGGCCCAGTTCGGGTGCCGGTGCCGGATCTCCGACCCGTTCGATCCAGTAGGTCGCCGGGAGTTCCCGAGAGCGGTCCCCAAAAGTCTCTCGAACCGCGATCTGGGCGGCACCGGTCGCGAGCGGAATCCAGTTTCCGGGCTGACGCGCGCGCGAGAGCAGAATCTCGTAGTCGCCGTTCGCGGCCAACTCAAACTCGTCGAGGTTGTACTGGCCGACCGTGCCGGTCGGACCCGAAGCCTTCTCCCGGCTCGACGCGCTGCGCAGGAAGTCGGTGCCGACCGTGAGACCCACGTGCAGGGCGCTACCGCGGTTCCCGGTCAGGCGGTAAGTCTCGTTCTCATCGAGGCGCGCGAAGTAGTAGTTCACGTCGGGGTTGTCGACAATCAACTTGCGCGCAGGGCCCTGCGAGAGATAGATCTCGGGCCGCAGCGGATCGTTCTTCTCCAGTGCCCAGTTCTGGGCCAGGCTCGCAATCCGCGTCACCCAGCGGTAGCCCTCGCCCCAGTCCGCCGGGTGGCCGGGATGCGGGGCGGAATCCACCACCTCGATCGCTTCCCGCTGAGCGTCGAGCCAGTGCCCGAACGCCTCTGCCAGCAGCTTGGGCGGCCTCGGCTCGGTCTGCGGCACGCGGGCGAACCTAACGCGCCGGCTGCGCGGGCGTCTCCGCGGCGCCGGGCTCCGGGGCCGCGAGCCCGGAGAGTGCAGCGCGGATTGCCTCGGGCGAATCGAGTTCCTCGATCCGCGTGACCCGCAGGCCGTCGAGGACCAGCAGCGTCGCGCGCCCTTCGGTCGACGGGAAGTCGCGTGTGAGCGAACCGTCCACATCGAGCCCCATCGGATACGCGCGTTTGCGCATGCTCGGAATCGCGAAGATCCGTCGCACCAACCCGGGCATGCCACTCACGTCGGACAGGTACAGCGCGCCGGCCCCGGCGAGCCGTGCCGAGCCCTCTTCTGACAGGGCGGCCTTCACCAGTTCGCCGGCGTCCATGTCGCGCGTAAACAGGATCGCGCGCAGCGACCCATCGACCGCGTGGGACTTTCCGAACTGGTCCTCGATCGAGAACGCATCGAGCTGGCTGCCGACCTGGAGCGGTTCGGCCAGCCCCGTCAAGGGCAGCGCCAGCAGCAGCGCGAGCAGAAAGATCCTCATCGGCTCAACTCCCTGTGAAGACCGGTTTCGAGATCGCAGCCGGAATCAAAGGCCCAGACCCGCAACCGGTGCGAACTCGTACTGCGCGTGTTCCTGGTCCGGCAGGCAGACGTAGATGCGACCGGACTCGCCCGAGGTGACGGCCTGCGCCACCGCATCCGCGAGCTGCGACGGCTGCATCACGGGCAGGCCAGCTTCGCGCGCGCGCTCGGCCGTGCCTTCTCCGAGGATGTTCGTGTCGACGATGCCGGGACAGATCGCGTTCACGGTGATCTCGCGCGGTGCGAGCGCGGGCGCGAGCGAGCGCACGAACCCGATCACGGCATGCTTGGTGAGCGTGTAGATCGGATCGGGCGGGAACGCGATCAGGCCCGCCACCGATGCGGTTGCCACGATTGCACCTGCCCCGCGCGCGACCATCGCCGGGATCACAGCCCGGGCGCCGAGCACCACCCCGTCGATGTTCGTGCCCATGATGCGCCGGTAGGCCTCGTCGGAAAGTTCGGCGAGATCCATGGCGGCCATGATCTCGCCGGGTCCGCCCCGGGCCGAGAAGGTCGCGATCCCGGCGTTCAGGAAGGCGATGTCGATGCCTCCCAGACGGCGGGTGAGGTCTTCGGTGACCTCGCTCCAGCGCGAAGCGTCGCTCACGTCGAGCCGCACGAACTCCGCCCCGGTGCGATCCGCCGCGCTCTTCCCGTTTGCTTCGTCGATATCGGCGATCACGACGCTGGCACCCTCGCTGCGCAGCCGCTCGGCGGTCGCAAGCCCGATGCCAGAGGCTCCCCCGGTCACCAGCGCGATTTTCCCTTCCAGCTTCATACTGCCCTCACCTTCTGGTTGCCGCCGCTCGAGCGGCGCCGCGGCCCGACATAAACCGCCCCGGACCCCATCAGCCCCGCGGCCCCCCCCCCAGACGCGAAAAACCCCCCCGGCCCCCACC
>JAYZEO010000085.1:0-14385 GCA_036337215.1 Myxococcota bacterium
GCCGCGAGCGCGCGCGGTTTGCGGGAAGGCTCCCCTGGATGGGTCCTGGCTGCTCCCGGCCTCATTTCTGATGGTGGAACTCATCGCGCCTCCTGTGCTTCGTCCCTCCCGGTTCGGCGCGAGCGATCCGGGGCGCGTTGAGCATATGCGAAAGGGGTGGGCCGCGGCCCGAACTTCGAAGCCTGGTGCTTCGCGTCCGGTGTCTTCTTGGGCTGCTAGCGTCCGGGCTCGGAGCCCGAGACGATCGCTTCTCCCATCACGGCTTCCATGTTTCCGTAGTAGAAGGCGTCGAGGGTCGCTTGGTCACAGTTCGTCAAGGTCGCCTCGAAGCGCTCGATCGGATTCGAGGTGCCCTCCGGGTGCGGATAGTCCGAGCCGAAGACCAGGAGCTCGGGTCCGACGTTTTCGATGATCCAGCCGAGCGGTTCGCCCGCGAAGGGTGCGAACCGGAGGCTGCGCCGGACGACCTCGGAGGGACGCAGTTCGCGGTCCGCGAGTTCGGGTTGCTGGTTCTTCAGCGCTCGGGCGGCCGCGTCGATGGCCTGGAGCCAGGAGGGCAGCCAGACGGAGCCGTGCTCCATCGAGATTCCCCTGAGTTCCGGGAACCGCTCGAACACGCCGTCGAAGATCATCGCGGACAGGAACAACTCGGCGCTGTTCTTGATCGCCACCATGCCGAGTGCGCCGGACGGTGCGTCAGACGAGGGACCGGTCGAAGCGAGCCCGTTGTTCTGAAAGCTCGGCGAGATCGCCTGGTAGTGGCCGTTTACGGCGATGTGGACCACGAAGGGAGCGCCGGCGTCCTCGAAGCGCGCCCAGACCGGGTCGAAGTCGGGGTGTGTGAAGGAACGGGCCGAGGGATCCGGTTCGTTGGTGTCGACCATGAACGAGTAGCAGCCCTCGCCGAAGCCCTGGTCCATGAGTGCCGCCGCAACCTCGGGCCCGAGGGAGAGCGGGATGTAGCCGATCGCGCGAAGCCGGGAGTCGTGCGCACAGAATGCGCCCATCGCGCGATTCAGGGTGCGTGCCCCGGCTTCGAGCACGGGTGGCTGCTTGCAGTGTGCGATCTGGTGGAACGAGAAGGTAGGCAGGATTAGTTGCATGTCGAAACCCAGCAGGTCGAGACAATGCGAGCGCTCCTGCGGATCGAAGGCCCCGATCCGATTCCAGCCGCTCCGGCGTGCGTCGAGCAACTGGGCCTCGAACTTTGCCATCGTCTCGGGGTCCGACTGGCGCCGGGCGAAGAGTTCGCGTCCACGCGCGAGTCCCTCGGGCACGACCGGAAGTTCCGTCTGTGCATCCATCGGCGGGATCAGCGCGCGGTCCGCGGGGTCGGCGAATCTCGAGAGAAAATCGTCTAACTCGATCACGTGGCTGTCCGCGTCGATGATCCGGCGGTGGGCGGCGTAGGTCACGGTACTCTCCCGAGGGCAAAGGGTGATTCCCAAAGCCTATCACGAGGGCGCGGCCGGATCCGCCACCTGCCGGGTCTTCGGGCGTAGTTGCGCGTAGCTTCGGCTCGAGGGTCTGGTTTCCGGGTCTCGGTCCAGTCTCGAGAGCGTCGTTCGCAGGGGAAGGATGTTGATGTCGCGTCTGTTTCTGGTGTGCCTGGCTGGCGGCGTTTCTCTGCTCGTGCTGTTTGGCGCCACTCGACCCGCCGAAGCGCTGGCGAAGTTCGGTGAGCCGGAGTTCACGTGCGTGAGTTTCAAACAGCGGGCAGCGGCCACCTACAGCATCTCTGCTTTCGGGGCGTGGGCAGAGTGGGAGCGGAAGCAAGACGACGCCAGGCGTGACCACAGGCTCGCGAAGGCGGGGGCAAGGCTCGCGTGGGTATTCGATTTGGCGGAGGCGTGGTCGGCACACAAGGGCGTAGACTGCGTCGAGCAGACGCTCGCGGCCGCGGACCTCGAGGACCGAATCCGAGCGCTGGTAGACGAGGTTGCCACGGCGATCAACACCGGCCTCGACCTCGAAGACAGGCGCGATGCGAAGTGCGGCGAGAAGCTCCTCAAGGCGGCGGGCAAGCGCAGCAGGACCTCCCTGATCGCCGAGAGCTTGCATACCTGGCGGGTGCCCCACGGCGGCGCCGCGAGGTGGCGCAAGTGGCTCCGGGAGTATGCGGAGCGAAGCTTCGGCAGGAATTGGAAGAGGGCCCGCTGCCCGACCGACGCGGACGTGGTCGCGGCCCGACTCGACGCCCTCAGCCGCGACGTCGTCTTCCACACGACCGTGGCACCGGGGCTCGACGCGACCGAGTTCCAGCCGATCTCCCCGGTGGGCTCGATCGATTACCAGGGACAAGGGATCCTTACCCATCTTCCCGATTGCTGAATCGTCCGAGCAGGGACCCGGAAGGGGACAAAAATCTGCGGTGGTTCGCGTATCCTGTGGCCCGAGTGCCGCCGCCTACCTCGGCGGGAGTTTCGGGTTCGGGTGCGCGGCTCGGTGGAGTTTGACAGACCCTCAATCAGCCAGGAGAAGCTTGCCATGCCGATGATCCACAGCGACCCGGAATACGTCGAAGTCACGCCCGAGTTGAAGGAGAAGTTCGAGCGCTTCAGGCAAGAGCACGCGAATGACCCCGTGGGAGACGTGGCCCAGGTGGTGCTCTACGAGGACGACGACGTGCGCGTCTGGGAGATGAAGCTCGAACCCGGGGAGGCCAGCGACCTGCACACGCACGAGCACGAGTACGTGCTGGTGGTGATGTCCGGAGACGTGGTTGCCGGGATCACGCCCAAGGGCCACCCCGTCGATCCCTTCATCGGCAAGATTCCCGAGCAGGGCAATACGGTCCGCGTGCCCAAGGGCAACACCGAGTGGGCCGTGAACATCGGAAAGAAGACCTACCACGAGGTGTTGATCGAGCTGAAGCACACCTGAGCAGACACAGCCCCCAACCGGGAGGCGACGACCATGGACGGCGCCGGGGGCAGGGCGAAGTGAGCCGGCGCATCGCGGACAGGGCCCGGGTGCCGCAGCGCTAGTGCGCCGTCAGGCGTGCGACGATTGCGGGGGAGGGGCGCTCGACGGTCGTCTTGCAGCCGCGCTCCACCAGTCCGGACCTAAGGCTTTGCGTCGGGTTGGGCCTCGGGCGCTGCGCGCTGGAAGGGCGGAAGCGCTAGGCAAGCCTCGTAGATCCGCGACACGGTCGGCCATTGGCTGCAGTCCAGCGCGCCGCGCCGCGCATTCGAGTACTGGGGAACCATCGCGAGATCTGCCAGCGTCGCGGCGTCGCCATGGCAGAACTGGCCGGTCCGCGGGTCGTCCTGCAGTTGTGCCTCGAGGGCGCCGAGCCCGCGCGATACCCAGTGCTGGTACCAGCGGTACCGCGCCCGGTCATCGAGCCCGAGTGGATCGCGCAGGAACTCGTAGGGCCCCGTGTTCTGCAGCGGCTGCGTGTCCGCGATCATCACGAGCGCGAGCTGGCGTACGCGTGCGCGGCCCGCGAGGTCTGCAGGCAGCAGTGGCGGCTCCGGGTACTTTTCTTCCAGGTACTCGAGGATCGCGAGTGCCTGGGTAAGGCGGATCTCTCCGTCGACCAGGAGCGGCACCCGGCACTCCGGGTTGAGGGCGCGATAGGCCGGGCCTAGTTGCTCGCCGCTGGCGAGGTCGACGAATACGTCCTTCCGCGGAATCGCCTTCCACTCGAGCGCGATCCGGACCCGGTAGCTGGCCGAGGAACGGAAGTAGGTATACAGCCGCACGGGTTCAGGTTACCGCACGCGAAGCCGTGCGCCTGCGCGCTCCGGCCCGAACCGGGCCGCAGAAACCAGCGGGCCCTGGCTCTGGGCTCAGTCCCAGATCGGCGGGCGGCGGTCCTTCCAGGGCAGCGCCTGTTCGAGTTGGGATGCCAGGCGGTAGAGCAGACCCTCCTCCCCGAAGCGGCCCGCGAAGTGTACGCCGACCGGGAGTCCGTCGGCGCTCTGGTGGAGCGGGAGCGAGATCGCCGGCTGACCGGTGGCGTTGAAGGTGGCCGTGAACGGGACGTAGTCGATGATCGCTGCAAACGCTTTCCTGCTGTCTGGCTCGTTCACGTCGACCGTTCCGATCGGGATGGGCGGCAGGCTCAGCGTGGGGGTGACCCAGGCGTCGTAACGCACGAAGAATTGCGCGACTTGACGAGATACGAGTTGCAGTGCGCCGACCGAGATCTGGTACTGCACAGCCGTAAGTTCCCGACCGCGTTGGTAGAGGCCCCAGGTGAGGGGTTCGAGCAGGTCGGGGGAGGGCGCCCGGCCGGTCGTAAGTGAAGCCATGTCGATGGAGGCGGCCAGACCCGCGGCCCAAAGATTCATGAACGAGTCGATCAGAGACTCGCCGTTGATCGGAGGCTCCGCCTCCTCGACCTCGTGGCCCAGTTCGGTGCAGGCCCGGATGGCTTTCTCGGTCGCCTCCCTACACTCGGGATGCACCGGCTCTCCGTCGAGGCGCCGGGCCCAGTAGCCGATCCTGAGCGTTCCCGTCGCGCGCCCGACCTCGTCCAGGTAGGGACGCTCCGGGGGCGGCGCCCAGTAGGGGTCGCCCAGGTCCGGTCCGGCGGTGCAGTCGAGGAGCGCGGCGCTATCGCGCACGCTGCGTGTGACGGCGTGTTCGGCGACCAGGCCCGCCATGGCGTCGCCCAGGATCGGGCCCAGCGGATTGCGGCCGCGCGTCGGCTTCATGCCGACCAGCCCGCAACACGAGGCCGGGATCCGGATCGAGCCGCCGCCGTCGTTGGCGTGTCCGATTGGAACGATCCCGGCCGCGACCGCCGCTGCGGAGCCGCCGCTCGAGCCGCCGGTGGAGTGATCGGTGTTCCAGGGGTTGCGGGTGGGCCCGTAGAGCAGCGGCTCGGTCGTCGGTACGATCCCGAACTCGGGCGCGTTCGTCTTCGCGACCGCGATCAATCCCGCGCGCCGGTAGCGCTTGACCAACTCCGCATCGAACCCGGAGATCGCGCCCTCGAGCAAGCGGCTCCCGCTGGTGTTGGGGACGCCCTCGATGTTCGCGAGCAGGTCCTTGACCACGAAGGGGACACCCTGGAAGCGGCCGCTCTCGTCCGGCGCCTGCTTCGCGGCTTCCGCGCGCGCCCGGTCGAAGAGTTCGTACACGACGGCGTTGATGACGGGGTTGTGGCGCTCGATGCGTGCGATTGCCTCGTCGACGAGTTCGGCCGCCGTCACTTCTCGCTTGCGGACGAGTTCGGCGAGTCCGAGGCCGTCGTAGGATGCGTACTCCTTGAATGCCATCGTGGTCTCTCCTAATCCGATCCCGATTCTAGCCGTTCTCGGCACCAGGGGGTCGACGGTAACAGCGACGCTTCAGAAGTACTCCGAGCCCCACACGCGAAAGCCTCCGAGTTCCACGCTGCCCCGGAGCATCGGCAGGGTCTTCGCCCGCCCGACGTCTTCGACCAGGCCTGCGAGTTCCGAAGGCGCGGCCCACCAGCCAACCAGACGCGCGCGCCCGAGATCAAGCGCCAGGCGAGCCGCCCAGCGCAGCACCGGCGCGACGTCGGCTTCGGGCACCACGAGTTCGGCGAGATCCAGTTCGCGGTCGTCGTCGGCGATCCGCACGTAGCCCCGGTCGCCGAGCGCGAAGAACCGGTCGGAGGGGCGATGCTCGAGCGTCCGCTGCCAGGCCTGCGAGTCGCGGAAGAAGTGAAGACCGTTGGCGTGGAAACCGTCGTACCAGGCGCGGAGTCGCCTGAGTTCGTGCCGGGCCTCGAGCGGCGTGAGCACAGCCTGGGCGCCCGAGTCGGCGAGTGCCCGGAGTTCGCTGCAGCGAGATCCGACCCCCGGAGCGATCCGGAAGCCGAGCCGTTCGTACATCAGTGGCGGGATCGCCGAGAACAGCGCGCCGATGCGCTTGCCCCGGGCCTCCGCGTTGGCGGCGACCTGTCGACACAGCTCTGAGGCGTGTCCGCGCCGACGCTGGTCCCGGTGGGTGGCGACCGCACCGAAGCCGTAGCCCTCGATCACTGCGCCGCGATAGCCAAAGCGCAGGTCGTAGCAGAGCAGCGATGTCGCGGAAACGCCGTCGCTTTCGCCGAGCCACCAACCGGCCTCGGTGCGCAGCGGCGTTGCCAGTCGCAGCGCGGCATAGGCGTCGAAGCGGCCTGGATCGCCGTAGTCGCGCGCCGCCGAGTGGGCGATCCGCAGGACGTCCAGGCGGTCCTCGGCGGACTCTGCGCGGCGCACCTCTAGCCCAATGTGCTTCTCCAGCCTCGAGCCGATCGAGTCGGTCAGTTTCGGAAACCGGAGCCGATGTAATCTGGCGGCTTGTCCTGGAGTCGGAATGGAGCCGAAAGATCAGCCGGGGAGGGGCCCACGAACTCGGCCATGGGACGGAGTGCTTCGAGGTCGAATCCGTACACGCGCGCGGCGTTCTCCGACAGCATCTTCCGTGTGTCGCCGCTCGGGATTTCGGAGAAGGTCGCGCGCAAGGACTCGCGCGTGTAGGGCTGGGTCCCTTCCATGTGAGGGTAGTCGGCGCCCCACATCACGTTCTCGAGCCCGATCTCGTTTCGCAGTTCGGCTTCGCCCCGGGACAAGAAGGAAGCGCCCACGTAGCAATTCCGGCGCCAGTACTCGCTCGGTCGCAGCGCGAGCCGTCGCCGGATGCCGCTCATCCAGAACTGCTCGACGTGGGAGTCGAGTTCTCGAAGTACGGGCGGAATCCAGGCTGCGAAGGCCTCGGTGATCACCAGCTTGAGCTTCGGGTGTCGATCGAACACCCCGCCGAACATGAGAAACAAGAAGGGACGTCGGGAGCCGATGCTGGTCTCGACCGAGTTGAGAGCCGCGACCTGGAAGGGATCCCGGCCGTAGATGTTGGCATCGGCCATGGGCGTGCCGCCGTGGTGGGTGAGCGGCAGGTCCATCTCCTCGCAGATGGCCCAGAGAGGTTCGTAGCGCGCGTCGTTGTAGCCCGGCAGGCCGGATCCGCCCTGGATCCCGGGGAGTCCGACGCCGCCCGTGAGCCCACTCTTTACCCCCCGCTCGATCTCGACGAGTGCCCGGTCCACATCGTGAAGCGAGATCTGGATGATGCCCGCGCGCCGCGCGGGTTGTTCGGCGCACAGATCCGCGAGCCAGCGATTGAACGCGCGCTTCCCGGCAGCGTCGAGTTCGGGCTTCGTGGGAGCAGCGAAGGAACGGAACGGCAGGCGCGCGCCGAACACGCCGTCGGGATGAATTACCTCGGCGACGATACCCTCGCGCTCGAGGGCCGAGAGCCTCGCGGCGGAATCCCAGGCCCCCGCGATGCTCGCCTCGCTCCGGTAATGCGTCTCGACGTTCAGCACGGCGAGGTCGTCAGGTAGTCCCAGGGCCTTCAGTTGTGCGATCCGACCGCTTCGGAACGCCTCGTCTCCCTTGGCCTCGGTCGTTTGGAGTTCGGCGCCGAACAGATTCCGGGTCGCCCGCGCTTCTTGTTCCAGGTAGTCATCGAAGGCCTCGAGAACCTCGGGATCCATGTAGGGCCGGTAGTCACGGGATCGGCGAGGTCCCGCATGGCAGTCGGCCGAGATCACGATGTGGTTGCGGCTGGTGGCCTGATCCATCACTGACTTCCCCTCTCGAAACGCTCTGCATGTGGCGCGTATCGGCCCGAATCTACAGCACCCACGGTCTCTGCCCGGTACCTCCGAATTGTATCTGGAATCCCCGGCCGGGGCCCTCCGGCGTTACCCTGGGGAGGAAGGGGGAGCCTGATGCAGCCCTTGGATGGACGGATCGCAATCGTGACGGGTGCCGCGCGCGGCGTTGGTGCGGTGATCGCTCGGCGCATGCTCCAGGCCGGCGCAAAGGTCGTACTGGGCGATATCCTCGATGAGGAGGGACAGGCCGTCGCGCGTGAACTCGGTGACGGCGCAAGCTATCTCGGCCTCGACGTGACACAGGAAGAGGCCTGGGGTCGCGCGGTCGAAGCAACCCTCCAGAATCACGGTCGCATCGACATCCTGGTGAACAACGCGGCACGGCTTCACCTCGGGACAATCGAGCACACCTCGCCCGAGCAGGCCCGGCAGCTCATCGACGTGAACCTGATCGGCCCCTTCCTGGGAATCCGGGCGGTGATTTCGGCGATGAAGGCGCAGCGCCAGGGTTCGATCGTGAACGTGGGCTCCGTGGATGGGCTGATCGGTATGAACGGGATCTCGGCCTACGCCGCGAGCAAGTGGGGACTGCGCGGGCTCGCAAAGAGCGCGGCGCTCGAGCTCGGGCGCGACGGGATTCGTGTGAATACGGTCTGTCCCGCAGGAGGGAACCCGCAGATGTATGCGCCGTGGATGGATCAGCTGGTGGGCATGCTCGACCAGACCCGGGCCTACAGCGAGAACCGGGCCATTCCAGGCGAGTCGCCGCTCGGTGCGATCGCGGACGCGGTCCTATTCCTGGCCTCGGATGCGAGCCGGAATTGCACGGGGGTGGATCTTCCGGTCGACGGCGGGGTGCACGCGGGCCGCTTCCTTGCGGGTTTCAACGAACTCTGAGGAGATCCCGCCGCTCTCGCGGTCGAACGCTTTCGGGGCTCAGAGCGGCTCGACCGGGACCCGGAGTGAAGGCGCCTCGGTGCCACCGTCGACCTGGAAGATCTTTCCGGTCACCCACGAGGACGCGTCCGAGGCGAGGTAGAGCGCCGCGCAGGCGATGTCTTCGACGGTCCCGGGTCTTCCCATCGGCGTCCCGGCGTTGAACTGCTCGCGAGCGGCTTCGCTCTGCATCACGACCGCGAGCGCGTCGGTATCGACCCCGCCCACCGAGATCGCGTTGACGCGGACCTTCGGCGCCCATTCCGCGGCGACGTTGCGCGTCATCTGGTTGAGCGCGGCCTTACCGGCGCCGTAGGCCGCGAACGCGGTCTGCACCATGTCGCTCGCGCGCGAGGAGATGTTCACGATCGCCCCGCCTCCCGCGCTCTCGATCATCTTTGGGACCACGAACTGCGAGAGCAGGAAGGCCTGCGTGACGTTGAAGCGGAGCGCTCTTTCGAAGAAGCGTTCACTGGTCTGGAGTCCCGGTCGCGGACCGCTGCCCCCGGCATTGTTCACCAGTACGTCGATCCGGCCGAACGCCTCGAGCGTCTCGTCCACGAGACGCTCGAGCGCCTCGGTTTCGAGTACGTCGGTCGGAACCGCGATCGCGCGCCGCCCGTGTTTGCGGACGGCCTCTGCGGTGGACTCGATGTCTGCTTCGGTCCGGGCTGCGCAGACGACGTCTGCACCCGCCTCGGCGAATCCGAGGGCGATGCCGCGGCCGATTCCTTTCCCGGCGCCGGTGACGATCGCGACGCGGTCATCCAGGCGGAAGCGCTCGAGGATCATGACGCGCGGACCTCGAGTAAATGCGGGGCCGCCTTGCCGCCGTAGGCCGGCAGGTCGAGATAGCTGCGGATTCCGGGCTCCGCGGCCACGGTCGCCGGAATCGCGCTCACGCAGTGGAAGGCTGTCGCGACCACTCCGGTATTGCGCTCGAGGCCCGACTCGACGCTGGTCGGGTGTAGGCCATGAAAAGTCGTCTTGACTCCCGGGTCGCCCGTGATCTCGACCTCGAAGCGCACGCCCTCGGGGCCGAAGCTCCAGGGCGGGTCGAGGTGCTCGTCACCCATGAACCAGTTGGTGCGCGCCGTGACGAAGGGCTCGCCGTCGACGGTTCCCTCCCAGGTAAAGCGCTGCGCGGCGACGCGGCCAGGCTCGATCGGACCGATCGGGGAGTTGATCGGCCGGGTCGCGACCGACACCTCGTGGCGCGTGCGCTTCTCTTCCTCGAGCCTGACCCCGAGCGCCGCGGCGACCATGTCGAGCGACTGCGTGAAGCCGGCGCCGAGCATGCGAATCATCGGGCTCGCCGCCGCCTCTTCTGGCGTTTTCCCGACCAGCATCACGTCGCCCACGATCTGGGGCGCGCCGTAGGTGCGGATGTCCGACCACTCCTCTGCCCGGACGTGGGTGATGGCGCGACACAGCGCCGAGAGCATGATCGGAAAGCGCTCGGTGATGCCGCCTGGGTGAATCCCGGTTCCGTGGAGCGTGGCGTTGCCCTCTTGGCAGGCGGCCTCGAGTTCTGCCGCGCCTCGCGCTGCGACGCCCTCGCGGGTGAACGGATAGAACCAGCCAAGCGGCGTCACCACGTTCTTGCCCGAACGCAGGATCGCCGCGACCTCCTTGGGGTTTGCAATGACCGGGCTGTAGAGCACGCAGTCCGCATCGAGCTTCAGCAACGCGTCGACGTCCTGGCTGGCCTCGATCCCGAGTCGGCCGGCCTCGGCGATCTCGCCGGCATCCCGCCCGACCTTGGCGTCGGAGTGGACCCAGCACCCGACCAGTTCGAGTTCCGGATGATCGACGATGCCCTGGATCGCGGCGCGACCGACCCCCCCCGTCGCCCACTGAATCACTCGAATCGTCATCGAACTCTCCTCTCGCAGGATCGAGCGAAACCCACGCGACCGCGCACGGCCCGCGCGCTGATCTGCTTCGGTGATCTAGCGTCCCTTCCAGACCGGCTCGCGCTTCTCGGCAAACGCCACGGCGCCCTCGCGCGCGTCCTCGGAAGCAAAGATGCTCGCGGTGTCTTTTGCCTGGAATGCCCAGAACTCTTCGTCGGTTCGCCCCTGCGTCTGCCGCAGGACACGCTTGGAGAATTGCAAAGAGAGCGGTGCATTCCTGGCGATCTGGTCGGCCAGCGCCAGTGCTTGGCTGACGCTCTCACCGGGCTCGGCAAGCCGATCGACCAGTCCGAGCGCGTGCGCTTCCTCGGAGGGGACGGGCGCCGCAGTCAACGCCAGTTCCATGGCCTTTCCGAGACCGACCCGCTGCGGCAGCCGCAGCAACGCGCCCCCCGCAGCGAACAGGCCGCGCTTGGCCTCCGGGATGCCGATCGGAATCCCGCGTGCGGCCACGATCAGGTCGCAGGCCAGCGCGATCTCGAGTCCACCGGCGAGCGCGAAGCCTTCCACGGCCGCGATCAGCGGTTTTGCACTTCCCCGGGTGAGGAATTCCGAAAAGCCCTTGGGCGGTCCCTCGTTGGCGAAGGCCTTGAGGTCCATCCCAGCCGAGAACCCCTTGCCCGCGCCGGTGAGGACTCCGATCGAAAGCCCGTCGTCTTCGTCGAGTTGTTTCGTCACGGAGACCAACTGCTGGCCGAGTGCGGAGTTGACCGCATTGCGTGCCTCGGGGCGGTTCATGGTGATCAACAGGATTCGTCCCCGCGCTTCGCTGAGTATTTCGTCCGCCATTGCTTTCCTCCATCTCGAGCTGCGCGGCCCTGGGCCTCACCCGGGTTCCGGGCCTCGGTCAAATCGCGTGCTGATTGCGCCTGGCGAGGATCTCGAGCTATTCCCGCGGTGTCAGTGCGGCTCGCACACGAACATCGGGATGTCTCGTGTCGTTCGATTCCGGTAGTCGGCGTAGGGAGCGTAATGCCGGTCACAGATCGGCCAGAGCGTGGCCTTCTCCGCGGGCTCCGCGCGTCGTGCGTGCAGTCGCTTGCGATCGCCCCGGTGCTCGACTTCGATGTCCGGGTGCTTGACCAGATTGTGATACCAGACTGGATTCTTGGGCGCACCGCCCTGTGAGGCCACCAGCAGTACACCCTCGCCGTGCGGCACGTACATCAACGGCACCGTGAGCTTTCGCCCGCTCTTGGCTCCGGTCATCGTGACGAAGCAGACCTCGTCGCCGCCGAGCTTGTTGAGCCCGCCGCCGGTCAACCGGTGGAGTAGTACGTGGAGGCGGGTCATGGTCTTGAGAACCCAGCGAGGCGGAGGCTTGCCCCGATCCTTGGCGTCTGGCGATGCGTTGGTCATGTCGCTCCGAAGCTCCCCCGCGGGCACCGGCCCGGCGGGGCGATCATACTCGCTCGCGTACGAATTCGTGCTCCCCGCGGGAGTTCTCCCAAGGTCCGACTCGGCCTCGCGGATCGAAAAGGTCGCGGGCTGTCGAGGCCCGGCGTCCGGATGTAGAATCGCCGGATTGACGCGGGCCGAACACCCGCATCCTCGGCTTCGCAACCGGTCCGCCGCGGAATGAATGGAGAGCCCGATGGCACGAGAGAGCGCCACGATCGAAGCCCCCAGTGCCGCATCCTTCGCGGCCCAGGCCGTCGCCTCAGGAGATGCGGCTGCGAGTGCATTTGCCGAACTCTCCGCGCTGCTGGGCGAGGTCGAGGCCAAGTACTTCGGTCCGGACCGCCGTCACCTGCAGACGCCGGAGGAACGAGCCGCGGGCCGTTACCTGGTCGCGAATGCGCTGCAGCACGGCTTCGAATGCTGGTTCGAGGCGGATCCCAAGCGCCCGGTCTTCCAGCGCTGGCTGAGCCCGACGAAGAAATTGCTCGGAGACAATCCGGATGCCCTCTACTACGGCGCGGTGACGGATGCGACCGGCAGCTACCGCATTCGCGGAAATGTCGCAGGCGCCTGCTACACCTCCTTCAGCGTCGAGGCCGGCGCCCAGGACGGGAACCTCTCGAAGGGTGTGATCTCGACCCTGAACGACACCGAGTTCGAGGTCGCCGCGGACGGCAGCTACGAACTCATCGCGAGTTGCGAACCCCAGCCGCGGAACTGGCTCAGGCTGGAGCCCGGCGCGGGCAGTATCACTACCCGTCACTACTGGGAGTGGGAGCGAAGCGTCGCCGCGGACCCGACCTTCCATGTGCCGCTGTGGATCGAGCCGCTCGAGAACCCGGGCCCGGCGGCGCCGATGGACGACGCTGCGGTGGCCGCCGGGATTCGCCGCGTGATCAACTTCGTGCGCGGCCTGACGATCGGTTTTCCCGAGTTGCCTCCCGAGGTGATGCCGGCCTGGGTCTCCCGGGAGGTCAACCGCTTCTCGGGTTCGGAAGCGGGACAGAGCAATACCGAGATCGGGTACGCGGCGAAAGACAACGACTACCGCCAGACGATTTACGAGATCGATCCCGACCAGGCGCTGGTGATGCGCGGGCGCTTTCCTCGCTGCCGCTTTGCCAACGTAGTGTTGTGGAACCACCGGTTACAGACATCGCCGTACCGCTATCGCCAGGTTTCGCTGAACCGACGACAGCTTCGCTACGAGCGGGACGGAAGCTTCAAGATCATCGTGGCCCACCGTGACCCGGGCGTGCCGAACTGGCTCGACGTGGCGGGGCTGCGATCCGGAATGTTGTTCTGGCGGTTCTTGTTGCCCGAGGAGGAGGTTCCGCCGATCGAGACCGAACGGGTGGAGCTTTCGGACCTGGGCTGAGCCGCGCCGGAAGCTCTTCGACCCACCCGCGCGAACTCCGCGGGCTCGGAGACTCAGCCGTGCGCGTGAGAAGGCGGTGCCTCTAAGGTTTCGGGCGGGGGTAGTAGCACGGGACCGGGAATTTCCGGCAGGCCGTAGCTCTGACGCAGTTCGACGACCTGCTGGCCCGCCGCCTCCCAGAAGTCCCAGCCCTGGATCGGATTGACCTTACAGGCCAGCCCGCGCTCGTAGCCGATCAGCACGTCCTCGGGGTCGAAGTGACCGGTACCCGGTGGGAGCAACCCGGCCGTCGTGAAGGTCTTGCCCATGTGGAAGTCGAGAATCACCTCGAGCAACAGTTCGAAGCCGAAGTCGCCGTCGAACAGTCCGGCCTCGAAGCCGGCGACGCTGACCTCCCCGTTCATGTCGGTATTGAAGCCGGCCAGGATGTGGCAGCAGTCGTGCGTGATCAAAAACTCGCTAAAACTCTTCTTCTCTCCGGGAAGCGGGAAACTCCGCGCGCGGTAGAACTGATAGAGCGTGCGGCCGAGGCTGCCTTCGGGAAGCTCCTCGAGACCCTGGTAGCGCTCCGCCACCTGCTTGTCGCCCACGAACTGGTGCAGAGTGCGAGCGACCGCTCGGAGTTGTTCCCAGAACCCGTCCGCGCCCGCGTATTCTGAAAGTCCGCGGCGGCTGAAGTCGAGGACCAGTCGCTTGAGTCGATCGTCCCGGACTCGGTGAAGGTCGGTCAGGGTGGTGGGATCGAGTCCGAGTTCCCGCGCGATCTCGTCCACCACCGCCACCTGTTCGGCATCGACCTGCATCGGGAGGTAGGGCATCAGGATCAGGAACTGGAGGAATTCCTCGCGCCGTCCCGGCTGCCGGATCTGCGCAGCCAGTTCGGCGGCGGACGCGTCCGGCAACGCGTCGAGGTCGGTCTCCGAGTGCAATACGTGTCGCCGCACGGCGTCGAGCATCTCGCCGGCCAGTGCTTCGAGGGGTCGAGTTCCGTGCAGCGTTGCCACGGCTTTCATACCCGAGAGAAAGCAGCGGGCTTCGCCTTCGGTCCAGTCCTTGGCCTTCATCGAGAACTCCCTGGATGCTTGGGCCTCTAGGGTACAGCGAAGTCCAGCGGATTTCGCGCCGGCCGGGTTCGGCCGAGCGGCCGTCGGCAGGCCCGGACTGGATGGTTC
>JAYZEO010000086.1:0-19458 GCA_036337215.1 Myxococcota bacterium
TCTCGCTCGAATTCGATCTCGAGAACCTCGACCTGAGGAAAATCGCCGTGCAGCTCCGCGAACAGACCGACTCGTCCGGATTGGTCGACGCTCGCTTACGCCTCCAGAGTGAGGGCGAGACACTGGACGCGATTCGGTCGCAGCTCTCGGGCGAAGCGCTCGCAATCGTGCGGGATGGCACCGCGGCCGGAGAGATCTCCAAGCAGTTCATCCGGAACGTGGTCGACGTGAGCTTTCCGTCACTCCGGGTTCGCCGGAGGGTGGCGCTGGTCAGTTGCCTTCTCGCATTCACGGAAATCGAAGCCGGCATCGTCACGATTCAAGAACTGCGAATCCAGGGGGGCAACGTCGAAGTCAGAGGAACCGGGAACATCAACCTCGTGGAAGAGCTCTACGGCCTCGACCTGGTGCCGCGATCGCGAAAACGCGGGATCGTGAGCATCGTCCCGGTCGTGCGCGTGCGAGGCCCGCTCGACGATCCCAAAATCGCACCCGTGCCTCGGACGATCGCCACCAGCATCTTCGAGGGTGTAGTTTCGAACGCTGCGCGCCCGTTTCGGGCCCTGATCAAACCCTTTCGGCGAAACTCGGAGTCCGAGTTCCGCTGCGCGCTCCCGGCCCCGGAGCAACCACAGCCATGACCATACCCGGGTCCTGGGGTAGGATCGCAAGAGCGCGAGTCTCGGCGCGGGGGGATCAAAGATGAAGACCTGGAAGTTCACGGTCATAGGCCTGGCACTGGTCGCCGCGCTTGGCTGCGCACCCGGACGCGTGGCCGACCTGCGCGATTCGGGACGCCTCGGAATCGGTCTCGGACCGGGTCTCTCGGTCGACGCAAAGCTCGGCGACCTGACGCACCCCGCCCTCGGGCTGTTCGGGGCCTCTGCGATGTGGGGCTGGGAATCCCGCGAGATCGAGGGCTTCTGGTACGAGGGAGAGGTGTCGGACCCCTTCGCGATCTACTGGTATCGCCGCGTGGACCACCCCTGGAAGTGCGCGCTGATTTCTTCTGGCTGGCGCGGCACCTGGGAGTCACTCGGCTTCGTCGACGCCGTGGAAGAATTCGAGGGTCCGGTCGACCGCGACGGCCTGCCGGAAACCAATACCCTCTTCGAGGGTGAGATCCTGCGAGGCCGGGTGTACGTCTCCCGCTGGCTTCCGATCCCGGGCTGCGAAGACGAGGTGACGCCGCTGTTCGGCTTCCACACCGCGAGCGACCTTCAGGCGGGCGCACATCTGCTGCTTGTAAACGCGCGCGTGGGCTTCAACCCGCTCGAGTTCCTGGATTTCCTGCTCGGTTTCGCGGGCGTCGACCTCGCTGGCGACGACCCCGCGCCGTGAAGGCCGCGGTCCGCGCAACATCCCGCTCCGGAAACAACCAACGGTGATGGTCCGCGAGCCGCACGACGGACTTCCCTCGATCCGGCCGCGGCTCCCTCGAGCGAACTGAGTCGATGCCGCTCACGAAGATGCCCCAGATGACCTCCGTGATGACGCCGTTCCCGTACTCGGTCGAACTCGAGAACTCGCTCAACGACGCCCGACGCCTGATGAACGATCACGGGATTCACCACCTGCCGGTCAAGCGCGATGGCGAGTTGGTCGGGGTCCTGAGCTATCGCGACCTGGAACTGCGGCTCGACCGGGGAGACGAGCCCTCGGGCGGGCGGCCGCTTCGCGTCACGGACGCGCACGTGCAGCAGGCCCACGTCTTCGACCTGCACACGCGGGTCGACGAAGTCGCCGAGCACATGGCCGATACCCGAAGCGATGCGGTGATCGTCACGCGCGAGGGCCGACTGGCCGGGATCTTTACTGCGACCGATGCCTGCCGCTGGCTGGCCGAGATCCTGAGCGAACGCTTTCCTCCCGACGACGAAGATCAGATCGCCTGAGGCACGCTTCCGGGCCACTCGGGCGGGTGGGTGCCGAGTGGAACGCTGGGACGCTCCCAGCGCGCGGGCGTTTCGGAAAGTTCAACGCAGGCGCTCAGGTGTTGTAACCGACCCCACGGGGTCTCCGTCGTCATGCTGAAACGGTCGCGCTCCTCGGGCTGGAGGGGAAGCGCTGTCAGACTACGATCGCCAGACTCCTGGCCAAGCTGATGCAGCCACATGCCGGTTCGCGAGAGAGACACGCGGACATGCCAGCTCCCACCCTCCCGCGCCCGGCGTCCGAGCGCAACCAGCGTTCCGAAAGCCGCGAGAAAACCCGTCATATAGTCGCACGCCGCCGCGGGCACGAGCGCGGGCGAATCGGCCCCTCCGTGTGCATGAGCGAGGCCGGTCACGCTCTGTGCGAGTTGCTCCCAACCCGGACGATTTCGCCACGGACCCTCATGCCCATAGCAGTTCATCGAAACATAGATGAGTCCGGGCCGAAGTTCGGCCAGCGCGGAGGGCCCGAGCCCGCGCCGCTCCAGAGACCCGCTGCGATACCCCTGCGCGAACACATCCGTCGCCCCGATCAGGTTCCGCAGCCGATCGAGGTCGGACGCGCGTTCCAGATCCAGATAGGCAGAGAGCTTGCCGTGTCCGGTGTCGACGACAAAGGGCGGCACCGACGGGAGTGCAGGGGAGCTGATCCGAAGTACGTCGGCACCGTGTTCGGCCAGCGTGCGTCCACAGCTGGGTCCCGCGAGGACACGCGTCAGGTCGAGTGCTCGGATCCCCTCGAGCGGACGCGCACCCGGTCCCAGGCGTTGCGGCGGGGCATCTCCGATGCGTTCGATCTCCACCAGCGAACGCCTCGCAAGCTCCCGCCCCTGCGGATGCCTGGACCATTCGCGCGCACTCCGAACCATCGCACCGCACATGCGCTGCTCGGCGAGTACGTCCTCGAGCTTCTGCGCTTCCCAGCCGGCGACAGCCCGTGCGATCTCTTCCGCACTCTCTCCGCAGCCAAGCGCGCGGATCGTGCCCTCGTGTAGATGTGGGAAACCTCCGTGAAGGTGAATCCAACGTCCATCGCCCGCGCGATAGAGAGCGACCGTCGGCCGCCCGGAGCGATCCGCGATCGAAGGCGCATCTTGGGCGCGCGCAAACGCGAACGAAAGCAGAGCGGCCCCCGCACGTCGCGAGTCGACACGAACGCGCTGACGACGACCGGTGCGAAGTTCCCAGAGTTCCGACACCGCGGAACCGCAAGCCGCGATGCACGCGGCGGCTGCATTCTCTAGAGGAAAGCCACACGCGTAGAGCGGTCGCCGTTCGATGATCTCGAGCTGGGACGAATCGGGTGGCTCGAGCCCCCCGGCCTGCATGACGTCTCGAAACGCCCGAATCGCGCCGATCTCAGCTGTCACGGAGCCATACGAGGCAACCGGTCTCTTCGAGAATGGGATCCAAAGCGCCGGAGTTCGAAACACCCGCGTAGCGATCACGCAGCGCCTTGAGCGAGCGCGCGTGATACTTCTGGGGGGCCTGCTCCCACGTGCGTCCCGCAAGCTCGACCGAGAACTCGGCATCGCCGCTCGCGATCGCTCGCGCGTTTGCCGCGGACCACGGAAGGAAGAGATCCGCGACCTGCGTCTCGAGAAGCGGCTTCAGCGTCGGAAGCAAGGCCTCGAGCGGTTCCCACTCGCCTTCGGCTTTGGGATCGAGCATGCGTTGAAGCCAGGCCACGAGTTTCGGTGCTCGCTCGTCCAGGATCCCGCCCGCGGTCGGGTCGGTATGCGCGTTGTACAGCTGACCCCAGAGACCGAAGTCCGCAAACGCCGGTCGACCCCCAAACAGAAAAGCCCGGCGCTGGAGGTGTGCTTCCAGAAGCGCGATCCCTCCGGAGAAAGAACCTTCGATCTGCTGCTGCGTCTTCTCGGATGATCCCACGAAGCCAATGCGCGGAATCATGCGTTCGCGAATCATCGCGGCCACCTGAGTCAGCTGCTCCGAGCCCGCATCGGGACCCGCCATGTCGCTTGCAAGTCGCTCGGACGCCGAGATCTGATCCGCCTCGCGCCACCAGCGGTAATGGAACATCCACTTGTTTCCCCACTCGTCTCCAAACTCCTCCAGCAACGCCGAAAGGAACGCGGCGGCGGGATCATCGGGATGGATGGAGGGCTCCGGAAACGCTGCCTCGAGCTTCTCGAGGATCGGCGTCGAGTCCTGGATGCCCTGATCATCGGGCGTGATTACGAGCGGGACCAGCGGAAGCCGCGCGTGCTTCTGGTATTCGGCGATGTTCGACGGGTCCCGGATCAGCCACTCGTGTGGGATGCCCTTGTAGCGGAAGTAGGAACGGACCTTGATCGAGTACGGGGAGAGTTCGCTCCCGAAAATCCGGTAGGCCTCAGTCATGCGCGTCTCCTGGGTTCGAATCTATAGTACAAGGGACCGAGACCAAGGGAGGATCCGCGATGGAGCAGGCCGCGACGCCGCCCGACGAGTTGCCGGAGCCCGGCCGGCGGCCGGAGCCGGAGCTGGAGGGGTGGACGCAGGCGCGCGCGCAGCGCCCCGCCGGCCAGGATGCGCGGTTTCGCTCGCGCCAGGGGGCGCTCCGATGGTAGATGGAATCCGGCCTCCCGGGGTCGAACGCTGGTTCGAAGAGAACGTCCCGCTCGCAAAGCCTCCGTTCGAGTACCAGATGATCGCGGGCGGACGCTCGAACCTGACTTACAAGCTCACCGACGTGGCCGGGGCGGCCTTCGTGCTGCGGCGTCCCCCGCTCGGCCAGGTGCTCGAGAGTGCACACGACATGGGACGCGAACACCGGATCGTCTCGGCACTGGGACCGACCGACGTACCGGTCCCGCCCGTCTTTGGGCTCTGTGGAGACGCATCCGTCAACGACGCACCGTTCTACGTGATGGGCTTCGTCGAGGGCCGGGTGCTTCACGACCGGTTGGTGGCCGAAAAATCCCCGGCCGAGGAGCGCGCCTCGATCGGGATCGATGCGATCGACGTGCTCGCGCGGCTCCACGCGCTCGACCCCGACGCGGTCGGCCTCGGGACCCTCGGCCGCAAGCAGGCCTACGTCGCCCGCCAGCTCCGGCGCTGGTCAAAGCAGTGGGCCCAGTCGAAAACCCGCGAGATCCCCGAACTGGAAGCGGTCCAGCGTCTGCTCGAGGAGCGGATTCCGGAACAGTTCGGCGCCTCGATCGTTCACGGCGATTACCGGCTCGGGAACCACCTGGTGCATCACGGACGCATCGCGGCGGTGCTCGACTGGGAACTCTGCACCCTGGGCGATCCGTTGGCAGACCTGGGCTATCTGCTCAACAACTGGGCCTCGCCGGACGAGATCCCGGCCGGCGCCCCGAACAACCACCCGACGGCTGCGGGCGGTTTTGCGCCTCGCGAGCAGTTGCTCGAGCGCTACGCGGACGCGACCGCACGCGACCTCTCGGCGATCTCTTACTACCGCGCATTCTCCCACTACCGCGGCGCCGCGATTGCCGAGGGCGTGTACTCGCGTTTCCGGAGCGGGGCCTACGGCGACCAGCAGGTCGATCTCGAGGTGCTCGCGGGCAGCGCCCCGCAGGCCGCAAGGATGGCGCTGGAGTTGCTCGAAACGCCGAAGTCGTAGCCGGGCGCCCGTCTTCGCTCGCGGCGGCCTTCGGGCCGGTGGTAGGATCGGGCTCCGAACGGTCGAGAGGAGGTCCCGATGCCGGCCCTGGACGGAATCAGAATTCTCGATACGACCCAGTACGAGGCAGGCCCCTCGTGCACCCAGGCGCTCGCCTGGCTCGGAGCCGACGTCGTAAAGGTGGAGAGACCGGGCGCCGGCGATCCCGGCCGGGGTCTCTCCTACGGCAGCGAGGACGCCGAGTACTTCATCAACTGGAACAGCAACAAGCGCAGCGTCGTGATCGATCTTCAGAAGCCCGAGGGGCGCGCGCTTTTGCAGCGCATGCTGCCCCACTACGACGTGTTCGTCGAAAACTACGGACCCGGCTCGGCCGAAAAGCTCCAACTCGACTACGACGCCCTCAAACGGATCCATCCCGGCGTGATCTACGCGAGCGTCAAGGGTTTTGGCAGCACCGGGCCCTACTCGAAGTTCAAGTGTTACGACATGATCGCGCAGGCCGCCTCGGGCGCGCTTTCGGTCACCGGCATGCCGGACGGTCCGCCGCTTCGACCGGGAACGACGACCGGAGACTCGGGCACCGGGGTGCAACTCGCCCTCGCGATCACGGCTGCCTACATCCAACGCCAGCGCACCGGGCAGGGTCAGCGCATCGAACTCTCGATGCAAGAGGCCATGACCTACTACATGCGGACTGCGATCTCGCTCGGCTCGAACTTCGGAGAAAACGCCGTGCCCCGCAGCGGCAACAGCCTGGGCGCTCCGACGAACCTCTACCCCTGCCTCGGAGATGGCCCCAATGACTACGTCTTCCTGATGGTCGTCACCAGCCGCAACTGGGAGGCGCTCTGCGAGGCGATCGGGCGCAGCGACCTGCTGGAGGATCCGCGCTTCGAGACCGGGGTCGAGCGCATCTCGAACGCCGAGGCCCTCTTCGAAGCGATCGCGGGGTGGACGCGGAAACACACCAAGCACGAGGCGATGCGCCAACTCGGCGACGCCGGAGTCCCGTGCGGTGCCGTGAACGACACGCGCGACCTGTACCGGGATCCGCAGTTACTCGCCCGGGACTTCGTGCATACCCTCGAGCACCGTGTGCGCGGGC
Organism: Myxococcota bacterium; assembly: GCA_036337215.1. Lineage (GTDB taxonomy): Bacteria > Myxococcota_A > UBA9160 > SZUA-336 > SZUA-336 > JABSQV01. The sequence continues at coordinate 6,635 of JAYZEO010000086.1, forward strand.
CGATCCGAATCCTCGGAAACCCGATGCGAATGTCGGAGAGCGAAGTCGAACTCGAGCCCGCACCCCTGCTGGGTGAACACACCGCGGAGGTCCTGGAGCAGGACCTCGGTCTCGGACAGGAAGAGATCCGGGCGCTCGAGAAAGACGGCGCCATCCACTGCAGTTGAAGGAGGCTTCGATGTCCGACACGAGCCAGGAGCTAAGTGGCGCGACCCTGATCGCGCGAAGTCTCAAGCAGCAGGGCGTGGAGTACATGTTCGGCGTGGTGGGATTTCCGGTGATCCCGATCGCGATCGCGGCCCAGCGCGAGGGCATCCGCTACCTGGGCTTTCGCAACGAACAGTCGGCCAGCTACGCGGCCGGCGCGGTCGGATACCTGACCGGGCGTCCGGGGGCGTGCCTGGCAGTGAGCGGCCCGGGCATGGTCCACGCAATCGCGGGACTCGCGAACGCCTGGTCGAACTGCTGGCCGATGCTGCTGCTCGGGGGTGCGAACGACAGTTACCAGGACCAGATGGGAGCATTCCAGGAAACCCGCCAGGTCGAGGCCGCACGTCCCTTCGTCAAGCAGGCGGCGCGGATCGAGTCGGTCGGGCGAATTCCTCAACTCGTCGAGCAGGCCGTGCGTACCAGCATCTACGGTCGGCCGGGCGCCGTCTACCTGGACCTGCCGAACGACGTGATCACGGGCCGGATCGAGTCCACGCAGGTCAAAGAACGCGCGCGGTGCCCGGATCCGCCGCGCACCCAGGCCGAGCCAGAAGCCATCGAGCGCGCGCTGGCCGCCCTGCGCTCCGCGGAGCGGCCGCTGGTCGTGGTCGGCAAGGGCGCGGCGCACGCGCGTGCAGAGTCCGAGGTGCGCGCGTTCCTGGAACACACGCAACTTCCCTTTCTGGCTTCGCCGATGGGCAAGGGCGTGGTTCCCGATGATCACCCGCTCTCGGTCGCACCCGGCCGCTCGTTCGCGCTTCAGAACGCCGACGTGGTACTCCTGATCGGAGCGCGCCTCAACTGGATCATGCACTTCGGCCTGCCGCCGCGTTTCGATGAAGCGGTTCGGATCCTCCAGATCGACGTGGCCGCCGAGGAGATCGGCACGAACGTGCCTGCCGAAGTGGCGCTCGTGGGAGACGCCGCAAGTATCACCGGACAGCTGAACCGGGCGCTCGAACAGAATCCCTGGAGCCATGCCGCCAGCAGTCCCTGGCGCGCGGAACTGGCCGAGAAGGTCAACCAGAACGTGGCCGCCGTGCAGGTGATGCTCGACGACGACTCCGAACCGCTCGGCTACTACCGCACGCTCCGCTCCATCAGGGACCTGCTCCCGCGGGATGCCATCATCGTGAGCGAGGGCGCAAACACCATGGACATCGGCCGCACCGTGCTGCCGAACTACGAACCCCGCCACCGACTCGATGCAGGAACGTACGGAACCATGGGCGTGGGCCTGGGCTTCGCCATCGCGGCCGCCGCGGTCCATCCCCAGAAAAAGGTGGTCGCGATCGAGGGCGACTCCGCGTTCGGCTTCAGCGGCATGGAGGTCGAGACCGCCTGCCGCTATCGGCTCCCGATCACCTTCGTGGTGATCAACAACAACGGGATCGGGGCAGGCTTCAGCGAATTCGAGCCGGACGAGGTTCCGACCTCCGCCTATACCATCGGGGCGCGCTACGAGAAGATCATCGAGTCTTTCGGAGGCAAGGGCTACCTGGTCACCAAGGCATCCGAACTCGAACCCACCCTCGAGGCTGCGTTCGAAGACCCCATGCCCAACATCGTGAACGTCCTGATCGACCCGCATGCACAGCGCAAGCCCCAGAAGTTCGACTGGCTCACGCGCTGAGCCCGCATCCCTGATGCGGGAGCAGCGGGAGCAGCGGGACGCGAAGCGCGGCGAGCGCGCGCGAACGGGAGGCTGAGCAGGAGCGGAGGCGCGCGCGTCCGCAGGCCCTGCCCGGGAGCGCGCAATGGGGGGAATCCGGATGCTGAAGACCGTCTCGCCTGTCGATGGGAGCATCTACGTCGAGCGCGAGTTCGCGGAGGCTCGGAAAATCGCGGACACACTGGAACGGGCGCGCGCTGCGCAGCGACTGTGGCGACAAGTCCCCGTCGAGGCGCGCTGCGAGATCGCGACACGCTTCGTCGAGCGCTTCGTCGCGCACCGCGACGAGATCGCGACCGAGATCTGCTGGCAGATGGGACGCCCGCGGAGTCAGTGCGCGGGGGAGGTGAGCGGCCTCGAGGAGCGCGCCCGCTACATGATCGAGATCGCACCCGAGAGCCTGGCCGAGATCGAGCCGGGGGCGAAACCGGGCTTCATGCGCTTCGTGCGACGCGAACCTCTCGGCATCGTGCTCACCGTCGCGCCCTGGAACTACCCCTACCTCACGGCCGTGAACTCCGTGGTTCCCGCAATCCTGTCGGGCAACGCGGTGATCCTGCGCCACTCCCAGCAGACTCCGCTGTGTGCCGAACGTTTCGCCGAAGCGTTCGACGCTGCGGACCTCCCGCCCGGCGTATTTCAGTTTCTGCACACGCGACACGCCGACACAGAGCGACTGATCTCGGAACCTGGAGTGGACTTCGTGGCGTTCACGGGTTCGGTGGATGCCGGGCGCACGATCCAGCGCGCCGCCTCCGCGCGCTTCATCGGGGTGGGACTCGAACTCGGGGGCAAGGACCCGGCCTACGTGCGTGCCGACGCCGACGTCGATGACGCGGCCCGAAACCTCGTCGACGGCGCCTTCTTCAACTCCGGCCAGTCCTGCTGCGGGATCGAGCGCATCTACGTCCACGCCGACGTCTACGACGACTTCGTGGAACGCGCCGTGGCCGAGGTCCGCGGCTACCGACTCGGGAACCCGACGGATCCCGAGACGACACTGGGACCGCTCGTCCGGGCGGAGAGCGCGGACTTCGTGCGCGCGCAAGTCCACGACGCCGTAAGCGCCGGCGCCCGTGCCCTGATCGACGCCTCGAGTTTTCCAGCCGACCGGAACGGGTCGGCCTACCTCGCCCCCCAGGTCCTGGTCGGAGTCGACCACTCGATGCGCGTCATGAACGAAGAGACCTTCGGTCCCGCGGTCGGGATCATGCGCGTATGCGATGACGAGGAAGCCGTCGCACTGATGAACGACAGTGCCTACGGGCTGACCGCCTCGGTCTGGACCCGGGATGCCGAAGCCGCGGTTGCGATCGGCAGCCAGGTCGAGACGGGGACCTTTTTCATGAACCGCTGCGACTATCTCGATCCTGCGCTGGCCTGGACGGGCGTCAAGGACTCGGGCCGCGGTTGCACGCTCTCGCGCGTAGGCTACGAAGCGCTCACGCGCCCGAAGTCCTTCCACCTGCGCACGGGGACCTGAGCCCGGGGCCGACTTAGCCTCCGAAGTCCACGAAAATCGGGGATGACCAGGCCCGCTCCTCGACCTCGGCCAGGCAGTCGCCGGACTCCCGAGTGCACAGATTGATCTGGAGGCAGCGCCCGAAGGCGTCGTACTCGCAGCGGAGCTGAGCGCCGTTCACGGCCGGACTCGGCGCCTCGATCGCGCGCACGTAGTAAACCGCGTCGCGTGCGCCGCCCGGAAACTCCTCGTCCGTAAAGCTGACGGTACAACCCGACGGGTCCGGCTCACACTCGAAGACCCTCCAGGGATCCTCGATCAACTCGTCGATCGGTTCATCCGCCCGGGACTGCGGCCGGATCCGCACGACCTCGATGCGCGTGATGAGCTTGCGACGGTCCGAGGGGTGATAACACTCGCCCCGACAGAGCCGTTCGAGTCGCTCGGGGTCGAGGGAATCGAGCGCGTAGTCGGGACAGCCCGGCTTCTGCTCGAAGGCACCGGCCGCGCGGACCAGAAAGCGCGGCGACTCGCCCATGACAGCGGAGCCCCCCATCGGCACCGTGTTCTCTCCTGCGTCGGACTCGGGGGCGTTCACGAGGTCGAACCAGAGCAGCGTTCGCCCCCCGCTGGTTGCGTAAACCTCGCGCCGCTCGAGCGCGTCCCAGATGGCCTGGCGGTCCCGGCCGTTCGCGTGCGTGGCCACGAGCCCGCCGGTCAGGAAAAAGGAGCCCGCGCGTTCCGTTTCGAACTGCGCAAAGAGCGGGAGCGAAGTGGTCGCGGGATCGAAAGGCACCGACTGCGGTTCGCGCACCGGCTCGGACGGATCCCGGGCAAGCAACGCGAGCAGCGCCGGCGGGTTGGGAGGTCCGGCCGATTCCGTGTTGAAGACACGACCGAACTCCTTGAAGCCGTTTCCTCCACGCGCCTGATGGTTGTCGCTCGACCCCAAAAAGCCCATTCGAAAACGCTCGGGTCCCCCCTCGCTCCCGAAATCCCGGAGCGCGAGCATGTACTGCGCCGTGCTCCGTGGACGCTGATTGAACGCCGGCAACCAGCAGTCCGTACACTGCCCGGCATCCAGAAACTCGGCCCCACTCGATCCCGGTACGGTCAACTGCGGTGAAATCCCGGCCTGAATCGCGTTGCGGCGCGCCTCGGCCGCGCGCGACTGGCACTCTTCGAGTTCCAGACCCGCGTCCTCACAACGTTGCTGAATGATCTCGCCCGCGCGCCAGCAGGTCGGCACGTAGTCGTCGCGCGGCTCCGGACAACGCGGTGTCCCGTCGGCCGCATACTCGACGTCGCGATAGGAGCGGTACTCCTCGGAGTTCCCGTGCCCCGAGTAGATCTCGATCAGCGTCTGGCGATCCGGGTCGTGCATGTCGGGCGCGAGTTGCTTGCGCCAATCGGTCCCGGGCGGGGAATAGAGTCCCCAGGCGGTGCCGTGAGGAATCACGATCGACGGAAGGTCCCACTCGTCGAGTTTTCGGAAAAGCCCGGCCGGCGTCGGAACCGCTTCGCGGCAGTCGGCCGGCAGATCGGGCGAGGCAACCCCGTCCGGGCAGATCGGGACCTCGCGCATGCGCCGCAGCTGGTGGGCCAGGTCCATATAACGCTTGCCGCCGGCGAGTGCGAGCAGTCCAAGCGCCGGGTCCGGCATCAGGTTGAACCGCCTCGTGCTCGCGGGCGGCTGCGAGGCGATCGGCCGGGCCGGAATGTCCTCGGGCCCGGTACCGAGCAGCACCACGTTCTTGTGCCCGTAGTGATTGTCGGGCGTGGTCCCGATCTGTGACCACTCCCAGCCCAAGAATGCGACGGTGTCGGGATTCTTGGGATCCTGCGCCACCGCATTGCACTGGCGGAGCGATTCCACCGTGTCGCGCCAGTGCTCGGGCGAAAGCATCTCGGCGTGGTCGTTGATCGACCAGAAGTCGAGTTGGGAACAGAAGCGCGCGAAGTCGCACGCATCGGCGGGCGGGTGTGCGCCCTCTCCACCGTTGAGAGGCAGGTTCATCAGAAAGGCGTCGAGCGAGTAGGTGGTGTGGACGTGGAAGTCACCGAACAGAACCTGCTTGGGCTCTGCGACGCCGAGAGCGGCGGCGGATTCGGCCTGAACTCCCACCGCGTCCGCAACCGCTTCCACTGGTCGAGCAGGAGTGTTCACCTTGCCGGGAGGCTCATGGCTTCCGAGATAGCCCCGCCCGCCCAGCCAGAACACACAGAAAGCTCCAAGGCCCAGGATCGCGAGCGCGAGAAGGATCCGTTTCCACATGTGCTGGCCCCCGCCGTGCTCTCCCGCCCCGGAATGGGCGACGCGCCGCGTACCCTACCGGATCGGGATCCGCCCCGGAACCCGGACGCTCGGGCTATCATGGCTGCTCCAGATTCCAGACGATGGAGGACCGCCCGTGTTCATCGCGACCAACCGCTTCAAGATCCAGCCCGGCCGCGAGAAGGAGTTCGAGGAAGTGTGGCGCAAACGCGACACCTTCCTGGACGGAGTTCCGGGATTCGAACGATTTCAACTGCTCCGAGGCCCCACCAGCGAGTCAGAGACGCTCTACATCTCTCACTCCACCTGGGAGTCGCGCGAGGCCTTCGAAGACTGGACCCGCTCCGAGGCGTTCCGCAAAGCGCACGGTGGCGCCGGCGGATCGAAGGGATTGGTCCTCGGTCACCCGCAGTTCGAGGGGTTCGAAAAGGTTCTCTGAGCGATCTCGAGCCCGACCGGACCCGGCGGGTCAGTCGTTCATGAAGACCCTGTCGGGCGTGATGCGCAGAATCGTGCGGCGCTGCTCGTCGAGCATTGGAAGCAGCCGCTCTTCGGGCGGAGGCTCGTTTCCGGTGAGCCGCCGAAAAACCCGCCGCGTGAGTTCCACGCGCAGGGGATCCTCTTCGATCGTCTCCGCGCTGCCGTAGAGCACGAGTTGCTTGTGGCCGTCGTTTACGACGAGGGCGACGTGGGGTTGGCGCAAGGCGTTTAGCCACTTGGCCGTGTAGCTCTTGGCCGAGATCACGATGTCGTTTCCATCGAAGTCGTAGGCCACGGTCGACACCTGCGGCGAACCGTCGCGCCGCCCCGTCGCAAGCACGCACTGCTTGTGATCGCCCAGAAACTTTCGTTGTTCCTCGGTCAGCATCGAATCCTCCCCCGGGCTCTTCGGTGCTTTGGCCGCGCCGGTTCGAATTCCGGAGACTTCAGGTGCTCGGTTCGTCGGCGAGCGCGTGGAACTCCTCGAGTATTGCCGGGCGACGCGGGTGCCCCTCGAGCGCGCGTTCCACTTCGGCGACCGCGTTGCGCATCGCTTCTTCGCGATTCGGCCCCAGCGAGTTTTGGCGTGACCTGTCCCAGACCTGGCCGATCAGGTCGCTGCCCTTGTACTTGCGCCGGGAGCTTCCGACAAAAGTCCGATCTCTCATTTCAGTGAGCGTCGTCTTCAGGTACTCGACGTGCGGGGTCTCGTCGGCCCGGATGTAAGAGACCAGACGCGCCGCCGCCCCGTCTCCGGCGAAGAGTTCCGTGTCGGAGAGCACCTCCTCGGCCCAGGCAAAGGTGTGAAAGGCACTGATCTCGATCAGCAACAGCCGGCACATACGCGCGACCGAGAACTCGAGATCCAGATCCACGTCGTCAGGCCAGAGGCGGTTCGCGCGCTGCTGCTCGCGCAACTTCCGGATCTGCTCCGCGCTCGGGAGCTTTCCGCCCGCACCCGGAAAACCCATCCGCGCCATGATCTGTTCGGTCAGGTCCTCGACCTTGGGATGCTCGAACGCGATGTCGCGCGCCGCGAACCACATCTGCTTGTGTCCGCCCTCCCCTTCGAAGCCCGCCTCGTCGCGCGCGTGCGCCTCGTAGAGTCCCTGCTGCAGGTGCAGCGTGGCGGTGCCCGCGAGTTCCTCCTCGAAGCAACGCTCCAGGTCGGGAAGAACCGAGTTGCGGATGCTGGCCCCGAATCCCTCGATGGTGCCAATGCGGGTGAGGGTCGTGATCATGGGCTCGATCACGCCGTTCCGGACCAGGAGCTTGGCCTGGGCCACGTTCGGATAGTGGCTGGGCCAGGTCTCGAGCGGTAGGTCCAGGAGCTCCTGCCCGAACTGCTCCCGATGTCGGGCCTGCCAGGCCAGAATCGCGGGTGCGCGGTGCCTGGTGCGCGGCGACACGTACTTACCGTTTGCGTCGAAGCCCCCGTGGCAACGCACGCCTCCTGCAAACAGCGGCTCCTCGAACTCGTGAGTCTCGAGAAGTTCGGCCTCACTGTACTGGGTCCGCTGCTCAGTCATGCGCGCCTCCGGCGCAGCAGTATACATGGGCAAGTGGGGCGATCGTCTCGCGGCCACACGTCGTACGGGCTTCGAACCGGTGGCGCTTTTCCCCGGCTAGCCGCTGCGCGACGGGGCCGCCGCGCGTAGCGCCTCGACGACGGCATCGACGGTAAGGAGTTCGGAGAGCAGTGTGGGATGCTCGGGGTCGTCCGGTGCATAGACCAGGTACACGGGCACCCCGGCCCGACCGAACCGCGCCAGTTCCGCGCGGATGCCTTCGTCGCGCCGGGTCCAGTCCGCCTCGAAGGTGGCGACGTCGAGCCGTGCGATCTCGCCCTGCACCCGCGCATCGTTCAAGACCACGTGCTCGTTCACCTTGCAGGTGAGACACCAGTCCGCCGTGAAGTAGACGAAGACTGCGCGCCCGCGCTCGAGTTCCTGGCGGATCTCGGCGGGGTCGAAACTCCGACCGAAGGCACGCGCGGGCTGTTCGACCCCGGCCTGCGCCGGAACTGCCTCGAACGGGAAGCGCAACAGCGCACCGACCGAAAGCGAGCCGAGTACGAGCACCGAAACCCACGCGAGTCCGGGCCGTCGCGCAGTCTGGAAACCTCCGTAGACGAAGGTCGCAAACGCGACGGCGACCAGGAAAGCCAGCAGCGCGGTCACCCCCAGCACCCCGGTGGACTGGCCCAGGATCCACAGCAGCCAGACCACGGTGCCGAGCAACAGGAACCCCAGCACGCGCCGGAGTTGCACCATCCACCCACCGGGCCGCGGGATCAGGCGCGCCCAGGCAGGAACGGCCGTGATCAAGAGATACGGGGAAGCCAGCCCGGCCCCGATCGAGAGAAAGACCGCGAAGACCACGGGCGCGGAACTCGCGAAGGCCAGTCCGACTGCGGCACCCAGGAACGGCGCAGAACAGGGCGTGGCGACGATCACGGCGAGCAGACCCTCGAAAAAGCTCTGCCGCCGCGCACTTCCCGAAGCGCCGACCTGGCTCAGTCGTGTCGCATCGATGGTGATCTCGAACACGCCGAACAGATTCAGCGCGAACACCACGAACACCGCGCTGATCGCGACGATGAAGAGCGGTTCCTGAAAGTGAAAACCCCAGCCGACCGAGATCCCGGCGGCGCGCAGGCCCACGACGCAGACTGCGAACAACCCAAAAGTGGCGAGGATTCCCGCCGTGTAGGCAAAGCCGTTCGCGAGCAGTTCTCGCCGCCCGCGCTGTGCCAGTTCCGTGAGGCTGAACACCTTGATCGCGAGCACGGGCAACACACACGGCATCAAGTTCAGAATCAATCCACCGAGTAGCGCGAACAGCACGGCCTGCCCCAGGCCGATTCCCATTCCAGCAGGGGCGGCGGGCTCGAACCACCGTGCCGGATAGGCCGAGACCTCGGCACCTACCCGCGCGCGAGGCAGCGGCAGATCGACCTCGACCCAGTCCGGTCGGAAGCCGGTTCCCAGCAATGCCAGCACGCCGCGGAGCCGCTGGTGCTCTCCCGGATCGAGATCGCTCGCCGTACCCGCGAGCGTGACCAGCAGGCCGTCCTCCGAGAAGGGATGGGGACGGCTGCCCGTGATCTCGAGCTGGACTCCCGAGATCCGATCCGGAACGAAGGCCGTGGCAGCGTCGAAGCGTCCGAGTTGGTCCCGGCCCACGACCGCGAGCGCGGCCTGAAAGCGATCGCCCGGACGCACCGCGCTCTGCGAGTAGAGCGACTCGAGTTCGATCCCGAACCTCTCCGGTGGCTGCGGAAGCAGCTCCGAAAAGCGCTCGAAGAAGGAGAGCGTTTCGGGCCCGGCCAGCTGCGAACGCTCACCGACCCGGAGCGTTCGCTGCAGGGTCGCGCGTCCGGGGATGCACTGCACCAGGCACGCAAGGAGTTCAACCTCGACCCGGAGTTCGGCCGTGTCACCGGGCGCGTACCCGGCGGGGTCGAGCACCACCTCGTTCGCGAGCAGCACCTGTCCCTCGTAGCCGTAGGTCGTAACGATGCCGTCCGACTCGCCGAACACCTCGGGCGCCGGCCACTCGACCGGGCCCAGCTCGGCGCCCGGGACCTGCCAGTCGAGCCGGGTCGGAATCCCCGACTCGCCCGAGTTCCGCCAGTAGATGTGCCAGCCCCGGTCGAGGTCGATCAGTACCCCGGCGCGAAATGGCTCGCCCGCGCGGGCTTCCGACACGTCCGCGAGCAGCCGCAGTTCGACCTTCGGGTCGCCTCGATCAACCCGCTCGAAGACCGTCTCGCCGTAGGCCCCATCAGGAACCGACAGCGCCGCCAGCGCCGGGCCCGATGCCCAGAGCCACCCGAGAGCGACCCCGATCGCAAGCCCGTCGCGGGCCCGAAAGATCCCGCGCTCGCTCACCCCGGCAGAGTCTACCTCGCTCACTCCCGGCCGCCGCCCGGCTCCCTGCCCACTCGACGCACCCGACATGAGAGTTGAGACGGCATCTCGGGTGTCGAACTTCAACCCCGCAGCGCCGCGGCCACTAGCCCTGTCCGCCTCCGTGAACGTAGAGCTTCTCGCCGGTCAGGTAGGAGGCGGCATCGGATACGAAGAAACGCACAACGCTGGCCACGTCTTCGGGCTGGCAGACGCGCCCGAAGGGCATGTGTGCATCGAGTTGGCGCAGGTCGTCCACGCCAGCAGTCGCCTTCATCAGCCGCCGGCCCATCTCGGTCTCGACCAGGCCCGGTGCCGCCACGTTCACGCGAATGCCGAATTTCCGCACCTCCTTGGAAAGCGTGACCGCGAGCGCTTCCAGCGCCGCCTTGCCCATGTTGTAGGGCGCACCGCCCCCGGCCATGGATTGAGTAGCGGCGCTCGAGATCATCACGATGTCGCCACGCCCGCATTCGCGCATGCCCGGCACCACGAGCTTCGAGAGATAGTGCGCTCCAAACGCGTGCGTGGCGACGACGCGCTCGAGTTCCTCGGGTTCGGTCTTCGCCACAGTCCGGCCGAGGCTCGCAATCCCCGCGTTGTTGACCAGGATATCGACCGTGCCGAGCTCACGGCTCGCCGCTTCGACCATCTCGCGGTCCTCTTCGAAGTTCTCGACCGAGGCTCGGTAGGCCCGGGCCCGGCGGCCGAGGGCCTCGATCGCGCCGACCGTCTCCTTGGCCGCGGACTCGTCGCGGTGATAGTTGACCGCCACGTCGGCCCCGTCCTCGGCGAGTCCCAGCGCAATCGCGCGCCCGATCCCGCGGCTCCCACCCGTCACCAGCGCAACCCGTCCCTCGAGCGACATCGCTGCTCCTTCCCTTCCTGGATACTGTCCCATCCTTGTACCATGCGCGCGGAACCCGAGCCTCCGGCCGGGGCGGCGGACGCGCCGGTCCGGAGGCTCCACTCAGGAGAACTCGATGCAGCGTTACGGCATGACGATTCCGCTCGACGGCGTTCCGCTTCACGCGCAGCGCGAATACATCGAAGAACTCGCCGCGCTCGGCTACACGGACATCTGGACCAGCGAGGCCGGGGGAACCGACGGCTTCACACCGCTCGCACTGGCCTCGACCTGGGCGCCGGCACAGCGTCTCGGTTGCGCGATCTTCCCCGCCTATACCCGCGGCCCGGCTTTGATGGCGATGAGCGCCGCGTCCTTGGAGCAGGCCGCTCCGGGACGCTTCGTACTCGGAATCGGAAGCTCGTCGAACGTGATCGTCGAAAACTGGAATGGGATCGCGTTCGAACAGCCCTACCAGAAAACGCGCGACCTGGTCCGCTTCCTGCGCCGCGCGTTCACGGGGGAGAAGGTCAGCGAAGCGTACGAGACCTTCGAGGTCAAGAACTTCCGGCTCGGCGTCAAGCTCGATGCGCCGCCGAAGATCCTGGTGGCGGCGCTGCGCCAGGGCATGCTGCGCCTCGCGGGCCGCGAGGCCGACGGCGCGATCCTGAACTGGCTCTCGGCCGATGACGTGAAGCGCGTAGTGCCCCTGGTCAAGGAATCCGGGGACGACAAGGAGATCGTGGCACGCATCTTCGTGTGCCCGAATCCCGACCGCGAACAGGTCCTGCAGATGGCGCGCTTCGCGATCAACGCGTACCTGAACGTGCCCGTCTACGCCGCCTATCACGAGTGGCTCGGACGCACGGGCGCACTGCGCGAGATGTGGGACAAGTGGAGTGGTGGCGATCGGCGCGGGGCCGCCGCCGCGATTCCGGACGAGGTCGTAGACGAACTCATCGTTCACGGGTCACCCGAAGAGTGCCGGGCGCACATCCAGCGTTACGTAGACAACGGCGTCGATACGCCCGCGCTCTCGATCATGCCGCTCGGCGTGGATCCGCGTCAGGCAGCCCGGGATCTCGCGCCGTAGGCCGGGAGTAAGCCACCAGCCGCCCTTTCGGGAGCCACCGGAGAGCCAGCCGCGCGAGCGGAGCGGGGCCGCCTCGCGCCGAAACGACGACCCGAGCGCCCCGCGCCGGCTCCGGGCCGACCCGCTTAGCGCTCGTAGTAGGGATTCTCGCCCGCCGCGTGATCGGTGGTATCGAGCACACTGGTGATCTCGGGGATCTCATCCCGGATCATCGCCTCGATGCCCTGCTTGAGCGTCGCGTCTGCCTGACCGCAGCCCTGGCAGCCGCCGCCCAGCCGCACGAAGACCTTCCCATCCTTGACGTCGATCAGCGTGACATGGCCCCCGTGTGATGCAACCGTGGGATTGATCCGCTCCTCGATCAACTGGTGCACGCGCGCAGCGACCGGGTCTTCGAGCAGCGGCGGTTGGTTCGGATTCTCGAACTTGAAGCCCGCTCCCGAGAGATCGTCGACAAAGTCGATCGTGGCGCCGCTCAGGAACTGTGCACTCTCCGGATCGATATAGAGCACGACGCCGGCCTGATCCACCACGGTGTCCTCGGACACCCGCTCGTCTGCCTCTACGAATTGGAGCGCGTAGCGAAAGGCCGCCGGCCCATCGGTCGTGGCCGTCACGCGAATCGCCATGCCTTCCCGGCTTCCGGCTTCGGCCAGGCTCCGAGCTTTGGACACTGCGTCCTCGGTGAGGTGGATCAAGGGAACGGCCACAAACTCTCCTCCGGGCAACTACAGAGCGCACCCGACTGCAAGGATACTATAAGGTACCCGCCGTCCCAGGCTCACGCTCCGGGCGTGAGGCAGGGGCGTGGGGAGGAAGCGTATGCTCGAATGGCTCGAGGGCGTCGTCCGGGCCCAGGGGGTGACGGGCGAGC
>JAYZEO010000087.1:0-4495 GCA_036337215.1 Myxococcota bacterium
GATGGTACCCGCCGTCCCCGAAGCAGTGTGCGGCGACCTTGGCGCGCTTGAGAAACAGCCCGATCTCCTCTTCGTCGGTCATCCCGATCCCGCCGAATATCTGTACGCCCTCATTCGCGGCAAGCACGAGGGTGTCGGAGCAGCGCGCCTTACAAGCACTCGCGAGCAGCGACAGATCCGGGCGCCCTTCATCGATCGCACGCAGCGCGTCGAGCACGATCGACTTCGAGAGTTCCACTTCGCAAAACAGAAACGCGGCCCGGTGCTTGAGTGCCTGGAAAGAACCGATCGGCTGGCCGAACTGCTGCCGGTCCTTCAGGTACTGGAGCGTGCGATCGAACACCTCCTGAAGCGACCCCAGCATCTCGGCCGAGAGACAGATCGCGGCCCGGTCGAGCACGGACTCGAGCGTCGCGGCGCCGGTCCCGATCTCGCCGAGCGCCGCGCTGCGATCGACCTCGACCCCATCGAGCCGAACCCGCGCAGCATTGCGACTATCGACCATCAGACTCCGCGTGATCTCGACGCCCGCGGCCTTCGGGTCCACCAAGAACAGGCTCAGCCCGTCGCGCTCGGAGACGCCGCCCCCGGTACGCGCGGTCACGATCAAGGTATCGGCAACGTGTCCGTCGAGGACGAAGATCTTCTCTCCAGAAAGACGGAAGCCGTCTCCGGCAGATTCCGCGACGGTCGCGCACTCGAAGGGTCGGAAACGGGCGCTCTCCTGAAACGCCAATGCCAGGACTCGATCCCCGGAGCAAATCTCGGGAATCAACTCCTTCCTTTGGGCTTCGGTCCCAGCCAATTCCATCGCACTCGCGCCGAGCACCGAGGTCGACAGGAACGGAGAAGCGACCAGGGTCCGTCCGCACTCCTCGAGCACGATCCCGAGTTCAGCAAAGCCGAGACCACTCCCGCCGAAGTCTTCGGGAAGTGCAGCCCCAACCCAGCCGAGCTCCGCCATCTCCTTCCACAGCTCACGCGAGAAGCCGTCGGCATCGTTGCTATCGCGAAGCGCGCGAAGCGCCGTGACCGGCGCATTTTCCTGAACGAATTCCCGTGCGGTATCGCGCAAGAACTCCTGCTCTTCGGTGAGAATCAGCGACATCGATCTTCCTCCGCCTCCGTTAGTCCGGGAGCCCGAGCACCCGCTTCGCGATGATATTCAGCTGGATCTCCGAGGTCCCACCCTCGATCGAGTTCCCCTTCGAACGAAGCCAGCCTCGGGAAAGCCCGACCTCGGCATCCGAGAAACCTTCACCTTCCCAGCCCAGACCCTGCGCACCCGCGATCTCGACCGACAGTTCGGCGCGGCGCTTGTTCATTTCCGTACCGTAGTACTTGAACATCGAGGTCTCGGCACCCGCAGCCCGGCCCGCCTTCGCCGCAGCCAGGGAACGCCCGGTGGTCACCGCGAAGCAGAGACGATCCATTCCGACCTGCGCGATCCGGTCGCGCAGCACCGGGTCGGGAAGCGGCTCCCCTTCCTTGCCCCCCAGGTACTCGCGTCCCAACTCGGGCAGCCCGGCCGAACGAGGCCCGCCTCCGGTCCCCATCTGCGAGATCATGCTGCGCTCGTGCTGGAGCAGCCGCTTCGCGATCGTCCAACCACCATTCACCTTTCCGATCAAGTGGTCCTTGGGAACCCGGACGTCCTCGAAGAAGGTCTGACAGAAGGGCGACGAGCCGCTGATCAGCCGAATCGGCGCAGCCTCCACGCCCGGAGAGGCCATGTCGAACAAGAGGAAGCTGATGCCATCATGCTTGGTCGCGTCGGGATCCGTGCGCACCAGGCAGAAGATCCAGTCCGAATGGTCCGCGTACGAGGTCCAGACTTTCTGCCCGGTGACCACGTACTCGTCCCCGTCGAGGACGGCCCGGGTCTGCAGACCCGCGAGGTCGGAGCCGGCGCCCGGCTCGCTGTACCCCTGGCACCAGCGGATCTCGCCGCGCACGATCGGAGGCAGGAACTTCTTCTTCTGTTCCTCGGAAGCAAACTCGAGCAACACCGGGCCCAGCATCGTGATGCCGAAGCTGATCAGGGCTGGCCGACAACCGAGGCGCGCCAGTTCTTCGCCCAGCACCCGGGATTCGTCCTGCGAGAGGCCGCCTCCACCGTACTCCTTCGGCCAGGTGGGGCAGGTCCAACCCTTCTCTCCCATGCGTTCCAGCCAGAGTTTCTGGTCTGGATGGTCGAAAGTCGCGTTCCGGCCGCCCCAAACGGTATCCCTGTCGCCCCCCATCGGCTGGCGGATCAGGGGCGGAGCGTTCTCCTCGAGCCAAGCTCGGGTCTCCGTTCGAAAAGCTTCAAGATTGGACAAAACTCTCTCCTCCGAGGTCACAGACGCCCGGCCTCTGCGGGCACGGGCCCGCGGGCGGCGGTATCGTGGCAGTTGGTCGGCCCCTTGTCGAGGGTGGCGGATTTCGGTCTTATACCCGCGATGAGATCACTAACCCGACTTCTGGGACTCGAGTCCCGCGACATCAAGCCGTCAGGCCCTGGTACCGATGCCGACACCCAAACCGTGACGCGAATCGCCGCGGAACTGGACCGCATGGAACCCGATCTCGCGCGCTATCTCGCAGCGTTCGCGTACGTGCTCGCGCGGGTCGCGCACGCGGACCGCGAGATCTCTGACGACGAGCAGCGCGCGATGCAGACGATCGTGAAGCAAGCGAGCGGCCTGCCCTCCGACCAGGCGAACCTGGTCGTGGAACTCGCCGGCGCGTCGGCCATCGAATTCGGGGCCACCGAGAACTATCTGGTCACGCGTCAATTCCGAGAGCTATCGACGCCCGAGCAACGGCTGGCGATCCTGCGGAGCCTGTTTGCGGTGGCTGCCGCGGATCAGAGCATTTCGTCGATCGAGAACGATCAGATCAGCCAGATCGGCGCGGAACTCGGGCTCACGCGGGAGCAGATCACAGGGGTTCGGGGCTCGTTTCGGGAACACCTCGAGATACTGAAGGGCCTGCCGACCCCGGGTCGCAGCCGGGGGGAGTGAGCGTTGCGCGACCCTTCGCGAGCGGCACGCAGCCCGACCTCGGAGCCACGCCCGCAGCCGGGCCGGTCGAGGTGAGCGGCCGAGAGATCGACCAGGCCGGCGAAGAGTTGCCCTTGCTCGAGGGCATCCGGACCACGCGCGCGATCCGCCGACTGCGCCCGGACCCGGTTCCGCCGGAATTGATTCGCAAGGTGTGCGAGGCCGGCACCTTCGCGCCGAGCGGCGGGAACCGGCAGCCCTGGAGTTTCATCGCGGTCACGGACCCCGAGAAGCGCGCGTGGATCGCGGCGCGCTACCGGGACGCCTTCGAGCGCTATCTCGCACCGGCCCGCGAGGCGGCCGAGTCCGGAGACTTCCCTGAAGACAAGCGGCGCATGCAACGGGCCGCGATCTGGCTCGCCGAGCATCTGCACCAGGTGCCCGTCCACCTCGTGGTCGCCGGCTGGACGCGAAGGGGCCAGCCCCAGGCACAGGCGCTGTTCCCGGCGATTCAGAACATTCTGCTGGCGTGCCGCGCCGTGGGCCTCGGCGCATCGCTGACGACGGCTCACCGCGCCTTCGGTCCGGAACTCGACCGGATGCTGGGGCTGCCCGAAGCTTGCCCGAGCATCGCACTGCTCCCGATCGGCTGGCCGCTCGGTCGCTACGGCCGCCCACCGCGAAAATCCGTCGACCGCTGTCTCCACTGGGAGGTCTACGATCCCGAGCGAACCCGCGGGACGCCCGCCCCCATAAGTGGCGCCGGCGGCCCAGACGCCCGCTAGCTTCGCGAGAACTTTCCGGCTGCCGGTTCCCGCCGTCCGCACCAGGGGCAGTGGCGCCAGGACTGGCGTGACACCGACCAGTGACAGCGCGGGCAGCGGTCTTCGAGTTCGCGGTCGACCCAGGGACGCCTGGGGCGCTGCTTACAGCGCGGGCAGTAGCGCATGAAGGACCGCAGTTCGCCGTCGCAGTCTCTGCGCGCACAGCGGCGCAGGGCAGCCGAGTCCGGGCGAGGCCTGCGACCGTTGCCAGCGAGACGGCCCGACGCGCACCAGGGACAGGCCGTCCACTCCGCGCGCACGCCACGTTCGCAATCGGGGCAGACGAGCGGATACGGGGTGATCTCGCGGAAGGAATTCTCCTTCGAGCCGCACCACGGACACCACACCATGGCTTCGGAGATCGGCCCGTCGCAGCGGTGACACGCGAACCGCATCTCGAGCCGGCGGCCGTGTCTGCGCCGAAACAGTTCGGCCTCGACCTCGAGTGCGGTTGGAACCGGAGTGGGGCGGCGGGACCTTCGTCGGGGCCGCGAGCGCTGTTGCTCGGCGCGCCGGAAGGCCGACTCGAGCGCACGCTGAAACTCGACCGCATCCGAGAAGCGCCGCGCCGGCTCGAATTCCGCGGCCTTGCGGAGCGCCCGCTCGACCGGGGCGGGCACTTTCGAGGAGAAGCGCGAGTAGCCCTCGGGCGGCCAATCGAGCGGCCACTTGAGCAGATGGCCCGAG
>JAYZEO010000088.1:0-12670 GCA_036337215.1 Myxococcota bacterium
CGTGGGGACTGGCCTCACTCAGCAACGCCTCGCTACCGCGCCACGCATGGGCCACGATCGGGGCCACCGCATGACCGTCTGTCGCGATCCGGATCGCGGGCGCCAGCACATCGGCGAGCGAGCGCCGGCCGTGTCGGCGGAGTGTGTCGGCCCAGCCCGCCGCCGCGCCCGGCACCGTGACCGTGTGTACGCCGAGTCCCGGCATCTCGCGTGTGAACCCGCACCCTTCGAGCGCCTCGACGGAGAGGGCAGCGGGCGCGCGCCCACTCCCGGTGAGCGCGTGCACGCGTCGCGGCGCGGCCTCGTAGAACAGCGCAAAGCAGTCGCCCCCGATTCCCGTCGAGGTCGGCTCGACCACGTTGAGTGCCGCCGCGGCGGCGACGGCCGCATCCGCAGCGTTTCCGCCCGAGCGCAGCAGTTCGAGACCCGCCTGCGCCGCGAGCGGATGGCTGGTCGCGACACAGCCCGCGGTCGCAAGCAGAGGGGAGCGCCGTGACTCGAACGCGACCCGGTGACGCACGCGCCCGCTCCCGATCTCAGTCATCTCCGGAGGGCGCGAGCAGCGCGATCAGCTCGTCCAAACGGGGAAGTCCGTCGAGGCCCTCAACGGCCGCAATCAGAGCCTCGCTCTTCGCAGCACCGAGTACGGGCTCGAGCAGACCGCGGGCCTTACGAAAGCGCTCCGCATCCGAAAGCGGGGCCGCGGGCGTGCCGCGCGCATGCCGAACGGTCTCGCTGTCGCGGGCGCCGTCCGCGAAAACTGCGGTCGCGCGTTCGCACGCGTCGTTCGAGTCCCGCACGCTGACACGGCCGAGTAGCAACCGAAGCTCTGGACGCGCCAGGTTCGAGTCGGAAAAGGCACGCAACTGCGGCGGGCCGTCGAGCCAGCTGATGGCCGCGCAGTAGGGAAGACTGAACTTCGCCTCGAGCCCGGTCCTCGGCCCGGGGTAGATCAGGATCTTCTGTGCGAAGGGATCGACCTCGCACTCGAGCGCCGCGAGCTCGCACTCCGGATTGCGATCCCGCAGCGCCAGTACCGCGTCGATGATCCGGTGGGTGAAGCGGCAGCACGGATACGGCTTGAGTTCGAGGCCCGGATCCTCGAGCGCGAATGGGCGGCCGAGCGGGGGAAGCTCGAGCGGACGGATCCCGTGGTAGAGATCGGCAAGCCCCATGTCGGCCTCGAGCCCGTCCTCCCGCGCGGTCAGACCGCGAAGCGCGAGGCTCGCAGCCCACACACCGGTCTCGGCCGCGAGCCCGGCATGTAGCGGCTTGGTGTCGGTCCCGAAGTTCATGCGACTTCCGGCCACGCGAGAACACGCGATTCCGATTGCCCGCCGCAGCGCGCCCGCGTCGAGGCCCAACAGCCGGCCCGCCGCGACGCTCGCCCCGATCGCCCCCAGCGTCGCGGTCGGGTGCCAGCCCCGCTCGTAGTGGCCGCGGCCGAACGCCTGGCCGAGCCGGGCCTCGACTTCGAAGCCGACCACGAACGCGAGCAGGGTCGCTTCGCCCGAGGCACCCGAGACTTCGGCCGATGCCAGCACCGCGGGCAGCAAGGGAACACTCGGGTGCCCCTGGAGCGCCCAGTTGACGTCGTCGAAGTCGAGCGCGTGCGCGCTGGCGCCGTTCACGAGTGCGGCGCGAGCCGGAGAACTCCGCACCCGCGAACCCCAGATCGAGGCTGCAGGCCGCGCGCCCTCGGCCACGACCTCTTCGCGCAGGATGCGGGCAACCGCTTCGTCCCGGCCCCCGATCGCGCAGGCGAGGGTATCGAGGATGGCGGCCCGGGCGATCCCGCGAACGCCTTCAGGGAGGTCCCGGGGCTGAAACTCGAGCGCAAAGGCGGCCACTCGCTCGGTCACGTCCATGCGTTCTCCTCCCGAACCTTGGGGGGGGCCGTCATCATACCGGCCCGCCGGGCACCCCGGCGCTAGCGGCGTCCGAGGACGACCGGCACGATCTCGCGGGGGTGGTCGATCAGAAAGTCGGGACCCGCGGCACGAAGTTCCTCACGCCCGCGCAAGCCCCAACTGCATCCGACTGTTCGTGCGGCCACCGCCTTCCCGGTCTGAACGTCCACGCCGGAGTCCCCGACCATCCAGACTTCGTCAGGCTCGAAGCCCGCGCGCGAAATCAGATGTTCCAGGACCCGACGGTCGGGTTTGCGGACGCCCGGAAGCGCGTCCCCGCCCAGCACGACTCGGAAGCGTCCCTTGAGGCCGAGGCCTTCCACGATCTTGTCGAGAAAGGGTCCGGGCTTGTTGCTGCAGATCGCGAGACCCTCCGGGGACAGTTCGTCGAGCGCCGCCTCGACCCCGGGGTAGAGTTCGGTGGTTTCGAGACAACAGCGGTGATAGTGCCGGCTGAACACCTCGTAGAGCGCGTCGACCTCGCTGCGGCAATCGGGCGGGACCGCCCGCTCGAGCAACTTGCGCGCACCGTCCCCGATCATGCTGCGCACCTCGGGACCCCGGGCTTCGGGCAGCTTCGCGTCCGCGAGCGTTTGGTTGAGGGCGGTAGCAATGTCTCGCCAGGTGTCGGCGACCGTCCCATCGAAGTCGAATACGACCAGGCGCGCGGGGCCCTGTGAATCCATTCGCTGAAGAGTAGGCCCTCGTACAGTTCTCGGGCAAGCTTGTCGATGCCCCAAGGTATCTCTAGACTTCGGCCTTCTTCCTCGGTAGCTCAGTTGGTAGAGCGGGTGGCTGTTAACCACTAGGTCGGCGGTTCGAGCCCGTCCCGGGGAGCCAGCCGCGCTGGGGAACGATTTCCGGCGCGAGGCGCCACAAGCGGATCCGGAGTTCACGGGTCGTGCCTCTCTTTGGCGCCAAAGGGCCCGAACTCTCATCGGCCGCCCGGCCCGCTTTGTTGCGGCCCCCCCAGCGGGTAGACTGGCGCGGGAGGCGCTGTTGGGCACATCTCGTCCCGTCCGTTTCGGTGTGACACTTCCCCAGATCAAGCGGACCTGGGAGGAGACCCGCGCGAGCGCGCTCGAGTTCGACGCGCTCCGCTTCGACTCCGTCTGGGTCTGCGATCACCTCTACGGTGTCCCGAACCCGACTCTCCCGATCTTCGAGGCCTGGACCGAACTGGCCGCAGTCGCCGCGATCACCGAGCACGTGGAGCTCGGGACCCTGGTCACGCCGCCATTCTTCCGGAACCCGGCCGTGCTGGCCAAGCAGGTCGCGACGCTAGACCACATCTCGGGCGGGCGCGCGATCGTGGGACTCGGGGCGGGCTGGTTCCAGCCCGAGTTCGAGGGCACCGGGTCGCGCTTTCCGAAGCTCGGCGCGCGCATGCGGGCGCTCGAAGAGACCGCGTTGATTCTAAAAGGCGCGTTCAGCAAGGAGCGGCTGGACTTCGAAGGCGAACACTTCCAGGTCCGGGACCTGATCAGCGAACCGAAGCCACTCCGGACCCCGCCAATTCTGATCGGAGGCGGAGGCGAACGCGTACTGATGGGCATTGCCGCCCGGGTGGCAGACATCTGGAACAATCTCGCCGTGTTCCAGCCCCAGCTGGGCACCAAGATCGAGGCCCTGCGCCGTCGCTGTGACGAACTCGGACGCGACCCCGACTCGATCGAGATTTCGCAGCAGTGTGTGGTCGTGATCGGCGCCGACGAAGCGGCCGCGAAGTCCGCACTCGAAAAGGCGCAGCGGATCTACGGCGGGCACATGGGAGCCGGCATCGAGGAACACGGGATTTGGGGAACACCGGACCGGGTCATCGAGTGCATCGAGCGACACCGCGCACTGGGTTGTACCAGCTTTCTCGTCGAGTTCTTCGGCCGCGACACACGCGAGCCCGCGCGACTCTTTGCCGAAAAGGTGCTCCCGGCCTTCAGAAGCGAGCGTTAGTCCAGCTCGAAGACCCGGCCGCGGGCGACCACCAAGCGCGGTCGCTCGAGTGCCGCGAGATCGTGAAGCGGATCTCCCTCGACCACGAGTAGATCGGCCTCATACCCCGGAAGCAGCTGTCCCGTGCGACCTTCCAGTCCGAGCGCGCGCGCCGCGTTCGAGGTCGCGGCGCGCAATGCCTCGACGGGCTCGAGCTCCGCAATCTCTGCAAACACCGCGAGCGCCGCAGGCAGTCGATGGTGCGCGACGTTGGGAATTCCGGCATCCGTCGATGCGATCAATTCGACTCCGGCCGAGCGCAGCCCGGCAAAGCACGCGCGCATGCGCGCAGCTCGCTCGCTGGGCTTACCCCCTTTTCCCGAGAGAAAACGTTTCCAGCCCGCGTTGATGGTGGGAGACACGAAGCTCCCTGCCTTCGCAAGAACCTCGGCCACGTCGGGATCGAAGGCACTTCCAAAGCCTGCATCGCCGACCCAGGAGCAGTGTTCGATGGTCCGCACGCCCGCCTCGGCCGCGAGCGCGATCCCGCGGGTTCCGTGACAGTGCGCGGCGACCTCGCGCCCACGCGCGCGGGCCGCCGCCACCGCGGCCCGGAGGCCGTCCAGGTCGAACTGGGCTTCGCGCACGCGGGTCCCACGCGTGAGCATTCCGCCGGTCGCCATCACCTTGATCCAGTCCGCCCCGTGATCGGTCTGGCGCTTCACGACGCGCTCGATCTCGCGCTCCGAGCGGGCCTCGCCGCCCCAGAAGAAGCAGTGGCCGCCGGGTGAGGTCACAGGCTGTCCGGCGCAGAGCAGCCGGGGGCCCGGAAGTTCCCCGCGCGCGATGCGATCGCGAAGCGCGATCTCGAGCCAGGCCCCACCGCCGAGATCGCGCGCGGTCGTGATCCCGGCCCGCACCATCGCGAGCGCCCGTGCTCGCATCTGTTCCTCCAGCCGGCCCTGGGGGGTCCGCAGTTGCTCACCGGGTGAGCGCAGTTCCGGATCCAGGGTCATGTGGACGTGCGCGTCGATCAGGCCCGGGATCACCGTACATCCGGCCAGATCGAAGCCCCCCCCGCCGCTACCGCCCGCGTAGCGTATACTCAGCATCGGTTCCGGGTCGATCTCGTTGTTGGCGGGGCCCGGCGAAGTCTCCCGCGCCCGCCCATCCCAGACCCGGGCACCCCGAAGTTCGATCGACAACGCTCCCTCCGTGGCGAACCTGCAGTCTACAATCGTCCGGGCCTTTGCGGTGAGGGTCCCCGCGAAGCGCCCGGGTCGACCCGAGGACCCGTGACCCGGACCGGGCGGGTCGAGGCGGGTACAGGCGGGTGGAAACGACCGGGACGAAGCGGGTCTGCATGATCACGGGCGCGAGTTCGGGAATCGGGCGCGAGACCGCGTTCGAACTCGCAACTCGGGGCTACGAACTGATCCTGGTCTGCCGCGACCTGCTGCGGGGGGAGGCGACCGTTCGCGAGATCGTCCGCCGGACCCAGAACACCTCGGTCGACCTCCGGATCGCCGACCTCGCTTCAGCGCGTGCGATCCGAAATCTCGCCCACGAGTTCTTGCTCGAGGCGCGGCCGCTCCACGTTCTGATCAACAACGCCGGAATCATGAACACGCGCCGGCGCGAGACCCCGGACGGAATCGAAGAAGTCTGGGCCGTGAATCACCTCGCCTGCTTCCACCTGACGCTGCGGCTGCTCGAACGGATGCGGGAAAGCGCACCCGCGCGGATCGTGAACGTGACCTCGGACACCCACCGAGTGGCACGAATCGACCTGGACGATCCAGGTTTTTCGGAGAGGCCCTACCGCGGGCTTGCCGTCTACGCGCAGTCGAAACTTGCCAACCTGCTCTTCAGCTACCAACTGGCGCGGCGTCTCTCGGGCACGCGGGTGACCGTGAACTGCCTGAATCCGGGCGCGGTCGCCACAGGCCTCGGACGCAACAACCCGGGCGTGTGGCCATGGTTGATGCGCCTGACCTCGCCGCTTCTGCGCAAAGCACCCCACGGCGCACGCACCTCCGTGTGGCTCGCGAGCGCCGCCGAGGTCGAGCACACGACTGGACGCTATTTTCAGGACTGCCGGGAACACCCGTCGTCACGACGCTCCCACGACCGCTCCCTGCAGCGCCGGCTCTGGGAGTTGAGCCTGAAACAGGTCGGGCTGGCCTAGGGGCAAGCCCTCAGACCGGTCAGGGGAGCCTGATCGACCCGCTCACGCGCACCACGATGCTGCTGGTACCGGCCTCGACCGCGACCGGGGCAGCCAGGAGCGAGGCCTGAGCGCGCATGCCACCGCCCCGCAGCGGAACCGGAGGCGGCGCGCCCGCGGTATGGATCGTGAGCCTGCCGAGTTCGTAGCTCGGGGCATCGAGATTCCGGCGCACGATCTCAGCGCGTTCCTTGAACCGAGCGAGGGCGACGTCGATCAGCTGGTTCTCGACCTTTCGCCGGGTCTCGGTCGAAACCGAAAGCGACATTGACTTGACCGCGAGTCGCGTCTGCAACTCCCCCACGAGTTCGCCCAGGCGATCCGTGTCGCGGCTCTCGAGCTTGAGGTCCTGGCGCGCCCGCCAGTGCAGCAACTCACCCTTCTGGTAGACGGGGAAGCTCTGGTAGCCGCCGCTCTGGACCTCGATCCCGTCGACGCCGCGGGCCCGCTCGAGCGCCCACTGCATCGCCGCGTTCGTCTGCCTTGCGAGCCCGGCGGGATCTCGGTCTTCCGATTCCACCGCGAGCGTCACGCGCATCAAGTCGTTCGCGACCTCTCGCTCCGCGGCGGCCGAGAGCTGGATCTCGGGGCGCGGGTCGTGTCTCTCACGGTCGGCCGCGAACGCGCCCGAAGCGACACTCACGAGGCACGCGACCAACAGTCCCCCGCAGGCGGCGGGCGTCCGCCATACGCTCACGATGCACACACACTGCGGTGTCTCCGCCATGCGTCGACGAGCCAGGATCGCATACGCGCCTCCGTCGCCGCGGGATCGCGTCCCCCGGTACCGTACACGAAGTAGAGGGTCATGGGCTGCCTCCCCTGCAAAAGCTGCCGCAACGAAGACCTGATCTGCGCCCAATACGGATTCGAGACGGGCTCGCCGTCGTAGACGAGTAAGTAGGCCGCAGCCGGTTTGTGGTGCTCAATCAGCAACTCGTCGTACTCGACGCTCTGAATCGGCAGCTTGCCGTCACCGGCCTCGAGCCACTCCCAGTTCGTCCCCTTCGTAATAGCGCCCTTGAGCAGGCGCTGTTCCGGGCGGTGGTAGAGCCGCTTCGGGTCCCAGGATCGCAGCACCAGGTACTCGAGGGCCACCGTCTCTCCGTCCTGGTTGACCGATCCCTCGGCGATCGCACTCGCGTGCATTGCGGAGCGCAGGAACTCGGCGCGCGCCGCGATCGGCTCGCTTACAGCGAATCCGGCGATCAGGGTCTCCGGGTCGGCGCAGGTCTCGGTAGTGACCCCGATCACGGAGTGCGCGATCGCGGGAACCGCCGCAAGTGCGAGCAGCAGCCCCAGGGGACGCGCATAGCGGAACGACACCTGGATCACGCCGTCCTCCCGGAGCGCGGGGGAAACCACGCGACCGCGGCCATGACTGCAAACGCGAGCGCAAACGAGAGCAGCCCCGAGACCTCGTGTACGGGCGTGCTCAGAATCCGCATGTCACTCCACTCTGCCAGCAAGATCAGGGCGGCCACGCGCAGCGTGTTGCTGGCAACCGACACGATCGGCGCCAGCACCAGCAGCGCAACCCGGCGCGCGACGGAGGGCTCTCGGTGACACAGAATCAGCGCGACGGTGACGATGCCGAACAGCGCCGAGAACCCGCTGCACGCATCCGATACGACCAGGGCCCCCGCGGGTACGTAGAAAGCCGTACCGTCCCGGAGCACCGGCAGATCCGTCAGGCGGACCAGGGCCTCCGCACCCACCGAACTCAGGGAGCGAAGCAGGCCGTAGAGGGGCGTCGCGAACCCGGCCGGAATCGGCACGGCCAGCCAGGAGAGCACAAGCGGGAACAGCAGTTTGCGGGTGTAGCCAGTGCCGAAGAGCAAGAGCGACAGGCCCGGTAGCATCAGGATCAGCGCCACGACCGATATCAGTCGTGTTTCGATCGCCGTATCGGCGATCAGCAGCAGCAGCGCCGGAACTACGAAGAGGAAGCCCCGGGCCGATGCTTGCGGTTCGCGGGGCGGATCCTCCTTGAGGCTCTCCCGAACCAGGTAGATAACGATCAGCGGGATCAGGCCCGGGCCGAGGTTCCAGACGCTCTGGGTCCAGCGCTCCACGAGCCAGACCACCGTCGGCCCGAACGCAAGACATAGGGGGAGCAACCAGACCCAGTGCACGCGCTGGCTCGGATGGGACTCATCCCGATCGGCGGCGGCCATCATCCGAGTCTCATCCTACCGTCTGCACGGGCAGAAATCCGCTCACGGAATCCGTACCGGGCCCAGCCAGACCGAAGCCAGCCCGAGTCCGAAAGCTCAACACACCCGTGCCGCCATGCTCCCGGGCCCGGCCACTTACTTCGGCGCTCGCAGCGGCGCCGGCTTTCCAAAGAGCCAGCCCTGGCCGAAAGGGATCCCTAGCTTTCCGAGGGTCCTGAGTTCCTCCAGGGTATCCAGGCCCTCGCCTATCAAGCGCGCACCGATCCGGTCCCCGATCGACTGGAACCCTTGAAGAATCGCGCGCTTCGCCGGATCCTCGTCGACCCCGGAGACGAGCGCGCGGTCCACCTTCACGAATTCGGGCGAAAGTTCCAACAGTGTCTGAAAGCTCGCATACCCGGTCCCGGTATCGTCGAGCGCGAACTCGAAGCCCAGCCGACCGTAGTCGTCGCGCATGCCACGGAACAACGGGAAGTTGTGAATCGACTCCTGTTCCGAGATCTCGAAAACCACGTCACTTGGAGAAAGCTGACAGCGGGACAGCGTCTCGCAGATCGCGTCGGGCTGAAAGCCCGGATCGTGGAACGACGAGGGACGGATGTTGAGAAAGAGCTTGGCACCTTCGGGAAAGTCGATCGCGCCCTCGAGCGCCTGCTTGCGGCACAGGCAATCGAGGTCGAAGATCAGGTCCTCTCGCTCGGCCCGGTGAAACAGGTTAATCGGCGACTCGAGATCGGTTCCCACCGGGCCCCGGGACAGGGCCTCGTAGCCAAATGCAGCCAGGCTTCCGGTTGCGACGATCGGCTCGTAGACGCAGTGGACCTGCTCATCGATCACGATACCGAGCAGTTCCTGACGCTGCTTGCGCGCGGTCAGCCTGGATTCGAGTTCCGCGTCCGAGCGAGCCTCTTCGATCGCTCGTCGCAGCTGGGTCGAGGTCTGGAGTCGCGGGTTTCGCAGCGCCGTACCCGAACCCAGCGCCATCGGGGAGGCGCGGCGCAGCCAGGGGTAGAAGATCGGGCGGCCCCTGCGCTCGCAACCCTCCCGGATCGCGGCTACGAGGGCGGGCACCGCGCGACCGAAGAACGCTCCGTCCCGGCGCGAACGAAACAGCAGGATCAGGAGTTCCGGATGCCCCGCCTCTCCCGCGAGCAGGAGATCGCCCACCTCCAGTACGGGCGCGGCGGCGCGCCTGACGAGCCCCAGGAGTTCCTCGAAACAACAGAGCGCGGCCTCACGGCCCTCGCGGATTTCGACCTGCGCCAGATCGGGACTCTGGATCAGCACCAGGGCGGCCGCCCCGGCCGCTTCGAAACGCTCCTCGATCTCGGCGGCCGCTTCTCCCAGGCTCCGAAGCGGTGCCCGGGCCAGCTCGGCTGCGGGAGAGCCTTCCGCGGGGCTGGCGAGATCGCGCACGAGGTCTAGCATCGGAGTCTGGGCCGAATCGATTGAGAAGCTTCCGCCACCCGGACCACGGCCTCGCGAGTGCTATCTTGCGGGGCCTGTCCGCCGCTCCGGCCGCGGTCCCGTCCGCGAGCCACAGAACTCGAGGATCTCGTCTTGAGTACCCCCAGTGACCGAGAACAGTTAGAGGCTCTGCTGGAGCGCCGAATCCTGCTCTTCGATGGGGCGATCGGGACCCAGACCCAGGCCCGGGGCTTCGAGGAAGCAGACTACCGTGGCGAGCGCTTTCGGGACCACCCCAAGGACCTGAAGGGCGACGGAGACGTGCTCTGTCTCACGCAGCCCGAGACGATCGCAGGCGTCCATCAAAGCTACCTGGAGGCGGGCGCAGACCTGATCACCACCAACACCTTCACGGCCAGTTCGATTTCCCAGGCGGACTACGGACTCGAGAACCTGGCTTACGAGATCACGCGGGCCGGGGCCGAGCTCGCGAAGCGCGCCTGCGAAGAGTGGTCCGAGAAGACCCCGGACCAGCCGCGTTTCGTCTGCGGCTCGCTGGGCCCACTGAACCGAACCCTGTCGATTTCGCCCGACGTCAACGACCCCGCGTATCGAGCCGTGAGCTTCGATCAGGTCCGGGATTCTTATGCGGAGCAAGTGCGGGCCCTGATCGAAGGCGGCGCCGATATCCTGTTGATCGAGACGGTCTTCGACACACTGAATGCCAAGGCTGCCATCGTGGCAGCGCTGGAAGAGTTCGAACAGGGTGGCCGTACCCTGCCGATGGTCCTCTCGCTCGCGATCTCCGACCTCTCGGGACGGGTGCTCTCGGGCCAGACCATCGACGCATTCTGGACTTCGGTCGCACACGCGAACCCACTCATGGTGGGCGTGAACTGCTCGCTCGGCGCCACCGAGATGCGCCCCTTCCTGGCCGATCTCGCAGAGATCGCGACCGCGCCCGTGAGTTGCTACCCGAACGCGGGGCTGCCAAATGCGTTCGGCGAGTTCGACGAAACCCCCGAGACGACGGCAGGCCTACTCGCAGAGTTCGCTCAGGCCGGTCTTGTGAACGCCGTCGGCGGTTGCTGCGGCACGACGCCCGAACACCTGCGGGCGATCCGCGAAGCGGTCAGCGGGATCGAACCGCGCCGCTTCGGTAGTCGTTCCAAGACGGAGGCGAGCTTCAGCGGACTCGAACGGCTCACAATCCGACCCGACTCGAACTTCATGATGATCGGCGAACGGACCAACGTCACGGGTTCGCGTAAGTTCGCCCGGCTGATCAAGCAGCAGGACTACACCAGCGCGGTCGCCGTCGCGCTCGAGCAGGTCCGGGGCGGCGCGAACCTGCTCGACGTCAACTTCGACGAGGGCATGCTCGATTCCGAACAGGAGATGACCACCTTTCTCAATCTCCTCGCCACCGAGCCCGACGTGGCCCGGGTCCCATTCCTGGTCGACTCCTCGAAGTGGTCCGTGATCGAGGCCGGGCTGCGCTGCGTCCAGGGCAAGGGCATCGTGAATTCGATCAGCCTCAAGGAGGGTCCCGAGGACTTCCTCAAAGCGGCAAAGACGGTCAAGCGCTACGGCTTTGGCGTGATCGTCATGGCCTTCGACGAGGTCGGCCAGGCGGAGACCGTCGAGCGCAAGGTTTCGATCTGTGAACGCGCGTACAAACTGTTGATCGAAGAAGCCGGGTTCCACCCGAGCGACATTGTCTTCGACCCGAACATCCTTGCGGTCGCCACGGGCATCGAGGAGCACGCCCGCTTTGCACTCAACTTCATCGAGGCGACACGACTGATCAAAGAGCGCTGTCCGGGCGCGCGGGTCTCTGGTGGGGTGAGCAATCTCTCCTTCTCGTTCCGCGGCAACGACGTAGTCCGTGAGGCCATGCACGCGGCCTTTCTGTATCACGCGATTGCGGCCGGGATGGACATGGGGATCGTGAACGCCGGGCAGTTGGCCGTGTACGACGAAATTCCCAAGGACCTACTCGAGCGTGTCGAAGACGTACTCTTCGATCGTCGACCCGATTCGACAGAGCGCTTGGTCGACTTTGCGCAGACCGTCAGCGGACCCGGAAAACAACGCGAATTGGACCTTTCGTGGCGCGAGGCTCCGGTCGAGGAGCGACTTTCGCACTCGCTGGTCGCCGGAATCGTGGACTGGATCGAGGCCGACACCGAAGAGGCCCGGCTGAAACTCGAGCGACCGATCCACGTGATCGAGGGCCCCCTCATGGACGGCATGAAGGTCGTGGGAGACCTGTTCGGTGCCGGGAAGATGTTTCTGCCCCAGGTCGTCAAGAGTGCCCGGGTCATGAAGCGCGCGGTCGCCCACCTGACCCCGTTCCTGGAGGCCGAGAAGGAGGCCCTCGGCGAGAGTCTCACGCAGGGCCGGATCGTCGTCGCGACCGTCAAGGGGGACGTTCATGACATCGGGAAGAACATCGTTGCGGTGGTGCTGCGCTGCAACAACTACGAGGTGATCGACCTCGGGGTGATGGTCCCCTGTGAGAAGATCCTGCAGACCGCGATCGACGAGAATTGCGACCTGATCGGACTCTCGGGCCTGATCACGCCATCGCTCGACGAGATGGTTAACGTCGCGCGTGAGATGGAACGTCGAAAGATCGAAATTCCGCTGCTGATCGGAGGCGCCACCACGAGCAGACAGCACACGGCCGTAAAGATCGCGCCGGAATTCTCGGATCCCACGATTCACGTACTCGACGCTTCACGCGCAGTCGGGGTCGTCGCGAGCCTACTCGATCCGGAGCAGCGCTCGCGTCTCGACCAGGAGAATCGCGCGAAGCAGGAACAGCTGCGCGGGATCTACAGTTCCAAGCAGAGCAACCCTCTGACGCCTTACTCCAAGGCCAAGGACCACCCCTTCACGATCGAGTGGAGGCCCGAAGACATCGCGAGCCCCGAGTTCACGGGGGTTCGATTGCTGGACGAGATCCCGCTCGCGGAGCTCGTGCCCTACATCGATTGGACCTTCTTCTTCACGGC
>JAYZEO010000089.1:0-30702 GCA_036337215.1 Myxococcota bacterium
AGGTCGGCCGCGCCCATCACCTCGAGATCCGGGCAGAAACTCGCCTCGTCCAGGTTCGAAAGGGGCACGATTGCGCGTCGGATCCCGGCCGGGGGCGCGGCTGCGACCAGCGAGAGCGCCCCCCGGATCCGGCCCAGGCGACCATCCAGCCCAAGTTCACCCAGGTAGAGCGTATCGGCTTGCGCTCCGTCCGGGAGTCGAATCCGGGTCGCCGCGATTCCGAGCGCGATCGGCAGGTCGAGCGCGGAGCCGGTCTTGGGCAGGTCGGTGGGGGCGAGGTTGACCGTGACGCGCCCGGGCGGGAACTCGAGCCTCGCCTGGCGGAAGGCGGCCCGGATCCGGTCGCGGCTCTCGGCGACGACCCGGTCAGCCTGTCCGACGATGTGGAAGGCCGGCAACCCCCGGCCTGCGTCGACCTCCACAGAAACCAGGACACCCTCCACCCCGAGCAGCGTCGCCCCGAAGGTGCGCACCAACATCGCATTCCCCTGATCGGGACCGGTGTCTGTGGGTGAGGGCGGGCCGAATCGGCGAGGTCGTCTATCGTCAGGAGCGTGGCCTCGGGATCCCGATCACAGGGTTGCCAGGGGGAGAGAAAGGTGTCGATCAGGATCTGGCTCAGCACGCTGGTCTGCGGGTTTTGGTTGGGGTGTCCCGGGCGTTCCGGAGAGAACGCGGCAGAGTCGGTCCGCGCCTCGGGGGCGGATCGCTTCGAGGGCGCCCGGGCTTTTGCGGATCTTCGAGATCTCGTGGCAATCGGCGAGCGGCCCGCGGGCTCCGCGGGAGCTGCCCGGACCCGCGAACTGATCCGTGAAAGGCTGCGCCAGGCCGGATGGGCTTCGTCCACCCACGCGTTTCGGGTTGACCGGGGAAACGGTGCGACGGTCGAGTTGGAGAACGTCGTTGCGAAACGCCCCGGGAGGCAGTCGAAGATCATTCTGCTCGGCGCCCACTACGACACCAAGCGGATCGACGGGATCCGTTTCCTGGGTGCGAACGATGGCGCCTCAGGGGTCGCCGTTCTACTGGAACTTGCCCGTGCGCTCGGGCCGGGTCCTGGAGAATTTCCGGTCTGGCTCGCCTTCTTCGATGGAGAGGAAGCCTTTGGCAGCGACATCACGCCCGAGGACGGGCTGTTCGGGAGCCAGGCGCTGGCCGAACGTATGCTTCAGGACGGTGACCTGGAACGTGTCCGCGCCGTGATCGTTGTCGACATGGTCGGGGATCGCGACCTCGATCTGGTCACCGACAGCTATTCTTCGCCGCGGCTACGATCCTACCTGAACGAGGCCGCGGCTCGCATGGGCATTCAGGAGGTCCTCGCCCGCGGCCCGCGGCTCGCGGTCATCGATGACCACATGCCGTTCCGCGAACGCGGCGTAGAAGAAGTGCTGCTGCTGATGGACTTCCGTTTCGGAGGTCGCTGGGCTCCGGGGCCGTACTGGCACACCGCCCGAGACGACCTGACCTCGGTGTCGGCGGAGAGCTTGAATACTGTGGGTAAACTCTGTGTCTTAATTCTTGAACGGATCGAGAGCTTTATCGCGGAGGAACCGGCTCCCGGCCGCTAGCGCCTGCGCTATAGTCCACGGCTCTCCGCAGACCGTGTGGCTGCGCCGGAGGTCACAAAGTCTCGGGAGAGGAGGTTCGGATGTCGACTAGATCCGCGTGGTGGAAGGTTGTGCTGACCGCCTGCTGCATGCTGATCCTCGCAGGCTGTCAGAGCAACACCGGCACGATCCTGGATAGGAAGTCCACGCAGGGCGCGCTCCTTGGCACGCTGGCGGGTGCTGCGGCCGGCGCTGCGATCGGCGGAAAACACCACCGCGGGGGCGGCGCCCTGATCGGGGCGGCGACGGGTGCGCTCGCGGGCGGCCTGATCGGAAACTACCTCGATAAACAGGCGGCCGAGCTAGACGCGATTCCGGGTGCCGATGTCGAGAAGCGCGACGATTCGATCCTGGTGAACTTCCAGAGCGGGATTCTCTTCGACGTCGGCTCCTCGCAGCTCGCGCCCGGTGCTTACGATCGGCTGCGTTCGCTGTCGCGTACGCTCAACAACTACCCGAAGAGTCACGTCATCATCAAGGGCCACACCGACAGCACCGGAGCGGCTGCCTACAACCAGAGTCTCTCGGAGAAGCGCTCGGACCGAGTCCGCGCCTTCATGGTCTCCGAGGGCGTGAGTCCGACCCGAATTACTGCGATCGGCTTTGGAGCGTCGCTTCCCCTCTCTACAAACGCCACGCCTGAGGGACGGGCCCAGAATCGGCGCGTCGAGATCGAGATCCGGCCGACGCGAGAGGTGATGCAGGGACGGTAAGGCCGCTAGCAGTTCCGCGCTCTAAGGCCGCGGAACTCTGGCGCCGAATAGCTTTTCTGAATGCAGATACTCAAGTCCGTCGCGCTCACCCTGGTCGTGAATCTGGTGCTCACCGCCGGCCTACTGGCGGTAGAGACGCAGGATGATGCACTTGGCGTGCGAATCGTGATCGAGGTTCCCAAGCCAGGTTCCGTGGTCCGGAGCCGGACCGACATGCTCCCACTCGCGGGACTCGCGAGTGCCGACGGCAAACGCCCTTCACGCTTCGACGTCATGCTGGTCGTGGATGTCTCGGGTTCCACGAAGTACCCGAGTGGCATCGACCTGGATGAGGACGGCGAGATCGGCGAGACGCGCCGCGCGCTTTCTGCGCTCTCGGTGGATGTTGCGAACACCGATCCCGACGACTCGGTGCTGGCCGCCGAAGTGCACGCGGGCGCATCGTTGCTCGGTAGCCTCGACCCGCGCAGGGTCCGGGTCGGGGTCGTGAGCTTTGCCGGTGAAATCGATCCTTCGACCGGGCGCCGCCGCAAAGCCGATCAACTGGACTCCATCGTCGAGCAGCCCCTGACTGGAGACTTCGATCAGGTTCGGGCGGCCCTCGAGGCGATCCATCTGCGCGGAGCCAGTGGCGGAACCAACATGGAGGCCGGGATCAAGGTGGCACTCCGTGAACTCGCGGGGCTCTCGGGCTCCCGCTCGACGCACCGGGCCGACACCAAGAAGGTGATTCTGTTCCTGACCGATGGGAAGCCTTCCTTGCCGTTCGGGCAGGGGAACCAGGAGGACAAGGAAGACATCGAGTCAGCAATTGCGGCCGCCCGCCTCGCAAAGGCGGGGGGAGTGACGGTCAATGTCTACGGCCTCGGGCCCGTTGCGATCGACTATCCGATCGCGGCCACCGAGATGGCGCGGGTGACCGGAGGCCTGTACACGCCGGTGCGGCGTCCCGGTGATATCGTTGCGCTGCTCTCGGGCGTCACCTTTGCGAACGTAGAGGACGTGGTCGCCGTAAACCTTACGCTCGGAGAGATGTCCGGACCCGACGATATCTTCCTGCACCCGGACGGCTCCTTCCGGGGCTTCGTGCCGGTCCGGCCCGGCCGCAACCGGATCCGCGTATCTGCCCTCGCGTCGGATGGTACCCGTGGGTCGACCGAATTCGAGGTCGAGTTCAAGCGCCAGGAGTTGACGGATGCTGAACTGGCAGAAGAACTCGAGCGCATCCGCAATCGGAACCGGGAGATTCAGCTTCTGATGGAGCGGAAACGCCAGGAAGTTTTCCGTCGGCAGGTACGAGAGCGCTCCCTCCAGATCGAGGTCGAAGAGAACGAGGAGAGAAAGCCATGAAGAAGGGACTCGTGAGTTTTTTGGTGTTCGCGCTGTCGTTGACGCTGGGCCTCGGCTTGACCTTGCCCACAGCCGCCCAAGAGGGCTCGGCACCCGGCGGGGTAGAGGCCGTCGTGGTAGAGGAATCGATCGAACTCGAAGAACTGCAGGACGGTGTTGAAGCGAGCGACGAGCGTCGCACCCTTCGTGAGTGGTTCGACTATGGCGGAAACGTCATGTGGCTGCTCGTGATCGTCTCGGCTTTTTCCGTCACGCTCGTGCTGGAGCGGAGTTGGCGTCTTCGCAGGGGGGCGGTGATCCCGCGGAAGTTCTTGCAGCAGGTTCGCGCCCACTGGGAGCGGCGTGAAATCTCCGAATTGCTGCGTCTCTGCGCGGCATCGGAGACGGCGATCGCCAGGACCCTGCGCGCCGGACTGCTACATTTCGAAGACGGGCTCGCCCGCATGGAGGACGCGATCGATACCGCGGGCGATCACGAGGCGACTCTGCTGCGTCGCAACATGCCTCTCCTGGCGGCACTCGGAAACATTGCGACGATGCTCGGGCTCCTCGGCACCGTGCTCGGCATGATCGAGTCCTTCGACCTGATCGCACAGACCGGAACGGGCGATGCGCGCGTGGTCGCCGGCGGAATTTTTCAGGCACTGGTGACTACGGCCGCGGGCCTCGGGGTCGGGATCTTCGCGGTGGCCATGCACTCCTACCTGCGACGAAAGATCGATGTGCTCGTGATCGACCTCGAAGAGATCTCCTTTCGTTGGGTAGAGGAACTCACGGTCTCGGGGAGCGAGGTCCCTGAATCTGGCCCCGCGCCCGGTGGAAACGAACTGGCCGAGTCGAGCGCCTGAGATGGGCGGTCGGCACACCGAGGAAGAAGAGGCGTCGCTCAGCCTTACCCCTCTGATCGACGTCGTTCTGCTGCTTCTCGTCTTCTATATCGTGACGACGGCTTTCGTGGACCGCGAGATCGAGTTGCAACTTCCCGACTCACAGTCTTCTCAGGTGATCGACGAGAAGAAGAAATACACGGTTGAACTCGGGATCGGAGGGGCTCTGGCGCTCAACGGGGACCCGATCACGGTTCCGGTGCTCGACGAGTTCATCGGACAGGAAGCCGCGGCCGATGCGATCCGGGCGGTCGAGATCCGGGCGGATCGGCGAGTGGTTCACGGCCGCGTGATCGAGATCCTGGGGATCGTCAAGAAGCACGGGGTCGACAACGTGGGAATCGCCGTCAAGCAGGTCTCGTAGGAGACTCCGCGCCCTCGGGCGGCTGGCCGCTCTTCTCAGAGCAGGAGATCGGGGTTGCTGACTTCCTTACGCACGAGCTTGCCCTTCTTGTAATAGGAGGTGATGTCGATCTCGCCATTGTGAGTGGCGTCTTCCTCCTTGCGGACGAGCTCCAGGCGAGAGGCGTCTCGTCCCTCGTAGTATTCGAAGACGTCGGGCTTGTCGTCGCCGTTGGTATCCAGTTCGACGCGAACCGGGATTTCCCGAGCGTCGTAGTAGGTCCATGCGTCCATCTTGCCGTTGCCGCTGCGATCCTCGGCTTCGATCGTTCGCTTCCTGCCCGTGTACTCGACCTTCCGATCGACCCGGCCATCAAAGTCCGTGTCGTGCTCCTCGTAAGCGAGCACGGATTCCTCGAAGATCATGAATCCGTCTGGCTGTCCGTCGAAGTTCCGGTCGACCTCGATCCGAGAACCGGCCCCCTCTTCGAATGCGACCCAGCGGTCCGGTTGGCCGTCGTGGTTCGTATCCTCGGACCGCGCGACGATCTCGCCCCCGTCGTAGGAGTTCACTGTATCGAGCCTTCCGTCGTAGTTCGTGTCCTCGGACCGGCTCAGAACCAGTCCGGTACGCGCATCTTCGACGATGTCGATCTCGGGCCGGCCGTCCCGATCGGCGTCGAGAGTTTTCGAGAGAATCGGTCCGCTCTCTCCCTCGCGTTGTCGCATGTCGAAGATCGAGTCGGGGAGGTCTCTCTCAAACGGTGCGCGCGGCGCAGCGTGCGGATCGTCACTCTGCTCGGTCTGAATCCGCGCGGCCTGCTCCTCTTCGATCGCCGAGTTCAACGTCTCCTGGCGGTTGATCTGTTCGAGGAGTTGCTCTTGTCTGCGGAGTTCCTCTTCGATCTCGTCCTCGAGGGCGGCCTGCCGCGTGATCTCCTCCTCGATCTCGTCCTCGAGCGGATCCGCCTGCACGGTCGAGGGGCGGCGTCTGGAGGTGGAACGGCTGCCCGGGTCGAAGGGAATATCACCCGTGATGAAGCCGTACACCGCGAAGAGCACGGCGCCGGCCGCGGCCCCGTACATTCCACCCATCTGGCCGCCCACGACGGTGCCGATGATCATCGACTCCACGGCATTTTCGGCGCGTGCGCCCACGCTGGATCCGGTCGGGACCGGTGGCGGTCCCGCGCTGGCCGGGTTCGGTCCGCCCGGCGGAGCGGTCGAGGCACACGCCAGTGAAATCGCGAGACAGGCCGCCAGCAGCGTGCGGAGGCCCCATCGGGGTGCTCTCTGGGCGGTCGGTGTCGAGAGATCGGGTCGCCGTGTCATCGTGTATCGGGGGGTTGCTGCATCCACATTCTAACCTGTCCGGATCTGTATGTTTTTCCCATGGGTTCCGGGTGGCTAGCGCGAGGCGCTGGCCCGGGAACCATTCTGTCGGAAGTCCTTCCAGAACGAGTTGAAGCCGCTGCAGCGGATTCTTCGGAACCGCTCGCTGGCGGGTGCCTCCAAAGGCTCGGCGAGTGGAACCGGTTTGTTCGTGGCTAGGTCGAAGCGCCGGTCGATCTTGCCGTCGAAGTCCGAATCCTCGTCCTGCACGGTCGCGCGATCGCCTTCGTAGCTGATCCAGACGTCGGGCCTTCGATCTTCGTTGGTGTCGGCCTCGACGCGCAGCAGCGTTCCGTCCTCGAAGATTTGATGCTGGTCGGCGAAGCCCGAGTAGGGCTCTTCCGAATCTTCCCAGACCTCGACGGGCGTACCCATTTCGAAGCGGATCTCCTGCCGAATCGTGCAGCGGAATTCGACATTTCCGTCC
Source organism: Myxococcota bacterium (assembly GCA_036337215.1). GTDB lineage: Bacteria > Myxococcota_A > UBA9160 > SZUA-336 > SZUA-336 > JABSQV01. Next base: position 6,722 of record JAYZEO010000089.1, read on the forward strand.
GATGCGAAGCGCGTGAGTCGATCGGGCCGTCCGTTGCAGTTCCGGTCCTCCTGCTGTTCTGCGACGGCTTCGCCATCCGCCCCGAACAGGAACAGGATGTTGGGGAGTGCGCAGCGACCGCGCGACTCTGCCCGCAGGACCCGCCGGCCGTCGGGACCGGAAAGTTCCCAGAGATCGATGATCTCGTTGGCGTTGGTGTCGATCTCGCGACGGACCACCCGATCTCCCTCCAGATACGACCAGGTGTCGTACCTGCAGTCCCCATCGGTGTCCCGAATGTCCTCCTTGAGGGCACCGTTCTCGTCGAGGAGTTGGCGGCGGTTGAGACATCCAACTCCATCCGCGTCTTCCTCGACGTCCCTCGGGACGCCGGCCCGGAACTTTACGATTCGAATCGGCCCGTTCTCGCCGGATTCGATCTGCTCGATGGGCTCGCCGTTCTGGTAGCGCACGACCAGATCGAAGACTCCGTCCCCGTCGCGATCCTCCCGCTTCTTTACAACCTCGCCACCCGACCCGATCTCGAGTTCCTGATCGATCCGCCCGTCGGCATCTGTGTCTAGATGCTGAGCGATTTCGCGCTCTCCCTCGCGCAGAGAGATGGTGTCGATGATGCCGTCCAGGTCGGTGTCCTGCTGGATCTCGAAAGGGACCTCCGACCCGGCCTTGTAGCGTGCGATCTGGTCCGGTACGCCGTCCGAATTTGCATCCTTTTCCACGCGCTCGAGTTCTCCTGCCTCGAAGAACGAGCGCGTCTCGAAGAAGCCGTTTGCGTCGGTGTCGGCTTCCTGGCGAGCTATCACGTCCGCCTCGAAGAAGCTCCGGGTATCGACGTTTCCGTCGAAGTTGGTGTCTTCTTCCTGGTCCAGGCGGGCCTTGTTCTCCAGGCGGGTGAAGGTGTCGAAGCGCCCGTCGCGATTCGAATCGACCTCGGTCCTGACCCGCTTCCCCTCGGCGTAGAAGGTCAGCTGATCATCGCGGCCGTCGAAGTCGAGATCCTCGCGTTGCTCGGTCTGCACTCCCTGCTCGAACAATTTCACGATATCGGACTTTCCGTCGAAATTGCTGTCGCGTCTGTCTTCGGTCGGGCGCTCCTGGGAGTCCAGTTCGAACCACTGGTCGATGCTGCCGTCTTCGTTGCTATCGTGTTCTCGGCGGACGCTGCGGCCTTCGGAGAAGAACGTAAAGACTTCGGTGGTACCGTCCCGGTTCTCGTCCCGCTGCTCGACCTTGCGCAACTCGCCTGTGTCGTCGTAGATCACGCGCCCGGCAGCGCGACCTTGCCGGTCGCGATCGATTTCGACGATCGAGCGCTGGCCATTTCTGTACCGAACCAGGATCTCGTAGTTACCGTCGTGATCGTCGTCGCTCTCGTCCTCGACGATTTCGCCCGCCTCGTCGTAACGGGCCAGGTAGTCGATCTTGCCATCCTGGTTGCGATCTTCACGAAGCCCCTTGGGATGCCCGCCTCCGAGGCCCAGAAAGCGGTCCGGCTTGCCATCGAAGTTGGTGTCCGTCTCCTGTGCCGTCTTGATTCCGCCTTCGAATTCGCTCCACGAGTCGATTTTCCCGTCGGCGTTCGTGTCGTCTAGTGCGCGGAGCTGTTCGCCTGTGTCGGGGTCGAGGGTCAGGAATACGTCCGCCTTGCCGTCCTCCGAGGTGTCTCGTTCCTGCTTTTCCAGCTTCCCGTCGACGAAGTAGTTCCACTCGTCGACCTTTCCATCGAAGTTCTCGTCAAGTTCCTGGCGGACGGGCAGCTCGTTCTCGATCAATTCCGTAAAGTCGGTGCTCCCGTCCGCGTTGCGGTCGCGGGTTCGTCGGAACACTTTCGCTTCCCGGTACTCGGCCCGGGATTCGAGCTTGCCGTCGCCGGTCGTGTCTTCGCGGGCCTCGATCAGCAACTCGCCCTCGAAGTCGTACTCCGCATCGATGCGGCCGTCGAAGTCGCGATCTTCATCCTGGCGGCTTCGAACGCCGTCGCTGAACCGGACCCAGGTGTCGGTCCGAGAATCCCCGTTGGTGTCGACCTCTCGGAGATCCAAGAGCCCGTCCTTGTCGAAGCTCTCCTTGATCTCGGGATTCCCATCCTCGTCCATGTCCCGGGTTTCGATCTGGAGCACGTCGCCGCTGTAGATCCGCAGCGTATCGACCTTGCCGTCTGCGTCGCCATCGATCTCGGACCGCTCGCGGGCTCCGGTTTCGTCGTAAAACTCCTTGAGTTCGACGTTCCCATCACCATCGGCGTCACGCTCCTGGCGTAGTCGGCGGCCGCCGGCGTAGAACACCTTGGTTTCGCGGCGGCCGTCGAAGTCCGTGTCGATCGCCTCGCGCTCGAGTTCGTCTCCTCGAAAAAAGGCATCGCGGTCCTTGACTCCGTCGTGATCGGTGTCGGATTCGGTTCGCACGCGTCGGCCATTCTCGAAGAAGATCCGGACGTCGTAGTGTCCATCGAGGTTCGTGTCCTGGTCTTCGAGCATCTTGGCGCCGCCGGATGCAAATTCGGCCCGGCTTTCCGGCCGTCCGTCTCCGTTCTCGTCGATCAACAGCTCCGAGAGTTCGTCGTTTCGGTAGTGCAGTATCCGATTCGGCCTCCCGTCCCCGTCCGGATCCTCCTGACGCTGGAACTTCTCACCGTTGCGGTAGCTGAGAACGATTTCTGCGTGACCATCGGCGTCTTCGTCCCGGCGTTCGACCGTGGGTCGCTCCTGTGCGTCGAGTTCGATCCAGAGATCGATGCTGCCACTCGAGTCGGTGTCTTCCTCCTGCCGGATCATTCTTCCCGCCTCGAAGAACTGCCAGAGGTCGATCCTGCTGTCGTAGTCCCGATCCTTTTCGATCCGGACGGGTTTTCTCCCACCCGCGAAGTGGTCCCACTGGTCCGGCTGTCCGTCTCCGTTGGTGTCCCGCTCGATTCGCTCGAGGGTTCCCGTGTCCGGGTCGTAATGGAGCACGGTCTTGCCGCTGCCCGCGGCGTGTAACCCGAGCGGTAAAGCGAGCAGCAGGATCGCGAGCCAGCGAGCGAACATCACTTCCCGTAGTCGAAGGTGGCCCGGATCTTCCTTCCCACGATGTACTGGAGTTCCGGCGGGGGGGGGCGGAAGGGACTGGCAGCCCGGAATGCTCCGACGCAGGTCGTCCCCAGCTTCCGGTCGTCGCTCTGCACGAGTTCGATCCCGTGGGCCGACCCGCCGCGGTCGATCACGAAGCGGAGTTGTATGTTGCCGGATGTCACGTCGGGTGGGATGTGCCAGCGGGCATAGACGCGCCGGCGGATTTCATCGAGGTACGCCAGACACGTCGGATCGTGGTTGCAGTCCTTGTCGACCCCGCCGAGCAGGCCGCGATCGCCCGCTCCCCGGAGGAACTGGTCCGAGGTCCCCGAGCGGAGCGCCGCGATCTTGGCTCCGGTGTTGGCCCCGTCCACGACGTTCTGCGAGATCGTGCCGTCGGTCAGGACCGGGCCTTCGATCCTGGCGGCACGAGGATTGTTCTGCGGCGAAGCCGCGCGAAGCTCGCGCGGACCGGTGTTCGCCCGCGACCGCTGGATCCGGCGCACGCTCGGTGCTGTCGTGGGCACCGCGATCGGCCGACGGACCGTCGGCCGATCGGCGAATACGCGGACGTCGACCTGGGCGAACTCGCGTTGCTCAACGAACTTCGGCGCTTCGAGGATCTCGATTTCGCTGACTTCCTGCCGGTTCAGTTGATCGAGTTTGTGGACCTCGTGCTTCTTGATCTCGGGCTGCACGATCTTCTTGAAATCCTTCACGCTGGTATCGATCCGGCGTTGCTTCAGGACTTTCGGCTCGATCTTCACCTGGGGTTCCAGGACTTTTACGATCGCGGCGTCTTCCTTCTCGGAAAGCACGCCGATGAAGCTGTCCCAGAAAATCACCAGCAGCGAGAGATGGAACAGCAGTGAAATCAGGAACAGGTTTCGGAAGGCCCGATCTTGCTTCCTGGGGGCGAGCGGGTCGTAGGCTGGCAGAGCCGCCATGGACCTTTCCAGCGCGATTCCGATTTCGCCGCCCCCCAATTTGCCCATGCCTGGTTTAGACCCTCCGCCCTGAGAAGCATATTCGGCCGGTCCCTGCGCCTACCAAAGCGCCGGCTGCCCTCCCAGAGAGTGCGAGCAACCGGCCGGGCGGACGCGTGGGGGGCCGGCGCGCGCAAGTCTGGGAGGCCGGCGCGCGCACCTCTCAGAGTATGGCCCGGAGTGTCTGTCTGTCAATCCAAAGAACCCGGTAAGTGCCTGATGTGGCAGTAGATTTCAGTCATTGGCGAGGACTTACTGAGATTTCCGGCCGCGTCGCCAGGTTTCCGTACGTGGCGCGCAGAGCAAGGCGGCCGGCCGCGCACGGAGTATTCGTGTGCGACCGTTTATGCCCCGAACTGATCGGGGGCTTCAACCCACCGGCGCATGGAGCCGATCGTCTGCCCAGGGGCCTGCGAGATTGCGGTCCCGGAGGCCTCGGGCCGGGAGACGATGAGTGGGACTGACACTGATCCAGCGGGCCGCCGGAACCGAGCTCCCGGCTGACCCGAAGATTGCGCTCGTGTTGGCGGGCGGCGCGGTTTCGGGCGGGGGCTTCAAGGTCGGAGGTCTCACGGCGCTCGACCGGTTCCTGGTCGGACGCAAGGTCAATGACTTCGATCTCTACGTGGGGCTGTCGGCCGGGGCATTCCTGGCGACCTCGCTGGCGGGAGGGGTGACTCCAGACGAGATGGTCGAGGTGCTGCACGGGACGTCTTCGCGCATGCGCCAGCTTCGACCCCTGGATTTCTACCGGCCCAACATCTCTGAATTGCTCGTGCGGCCCGCTCGTTTCGGCGCGCGCATGGCGGCATACGTGCCGGGTCTGCTGCTGGATCTGGCGTCGGCGATCCCCGATCTGCCTCGGAAGCTGGGCCCGACCGCGCGCCGGTTCTGCGCGAATCCCGGATACACGTCGCTCGAGCGCTTTCTGCTCCAGTTGTTCGAGGAGATCGCGCCCAAGCGGGAGGTTCCGAAGCTGGGGTCGCTGCTGCCCTCCGGGCTGTTCGACAACGCGCCGCTGGAGCACTGGCTCGCCCAGAACATGCGGCGGATCGGCGCCCCCAACGATTTCTCGGAACTCTACCGCACGACGGCCAAGAAGCTGTTTCTGACCGCCACCAACCTCGACAGTTCCGAGCGCGTCGTCTTCGGGCCCGACACGAGCCACGGCTTGAGCATCTCCCAGGCGGTCCAGGCCTCGAGCGCGATCCCGGGCTTTTTCCGCCCGGCGCGGCTCTGCGGCGTGGACTACGTGGACGGCGGCGTGGGCCACACCGCCAACATCGACGTGGCGATCGAGCAGGGGGCGGATCTGGTGATCTGCTACAACCCGTTCCGCCCTTTCGTGAACGAGATCCACCCCCAGACGGACGGAATCCGGGGCCGGTACCTCGCGGAGCGCGGGCTCACCACGGTCATGAATCAGGTATTTCGCACGCTCCTCCACACCCGGCTCAAGCTCAGCCTCAAGGCGTACCTCAAGGACCAGCACTTCCGCGGCGACATCGTGGTGATCGAGGCAAATGAGACGGACGAGAGCTTCTTCGACCTCAAGCCCATGAATTTCTGGCGCCGGTCCGACGCGGTGCGCCACGGCTTCGAGTCGGTCTCACAGACGCTCCGTGAGCACGCAGAGGAACTCACTCCGCTACTCGCGCGCTACGGGCTCGACTTCGCGGTGCCAGAGCCGGCTGGAATTGGCTCTCAGTGCGCGGCGGCAGGGCCGCGAGAGCCTCGCCGAGGCGGGCTGAGGCGCCCGGTTAGAACTGTGGCAGATCGGGGAAGCCCTCGGATTGCTTGAGGTTTCCGTCGCCGCTCGGGTCCCGAGGACTTGAGTCCGGGCCCCGGATACGCTAATATGCCCCGTGTCGGTCCGTTGCTGCCTCTCAGGCCGCTCGCGAGGAGTTTGGGCCCGAACCCTGAGACTTTGTGTACGCTGATTCTCCTGGATCGGGTTGTCCCCGGGGGCGGCTTCTTCGTGGCCGCAAACCGGGACGAGTTTCTGGACCGTGCGGCATCCCCCCCGAGCCTCGTTGAGGGGAAGCCCGCCTTCGTTGCGCCGAGGGACCTTAAGGCAGGCGGTACTTGGATGGGGGTAAACAGCTACGGACTGTTTGTGGGTGTGACGAATCGGCCGACTGAACGGCCTGATCCGGGTCGCCGCTCGCGTGGGCTTCTGGTGGCCGACGCGCTCAGGGACTCGGATCCGGAGGCCGTTGCAATCAGGATGAGCCGTGAGGTCGAGGGATCCTACAGCCCGTTCAATCTGGTGTACGCCGATGGGCGCAGGACCTTTATCACGAGCCAGCGCGAGGATCGCCTGGAAACTGCCGAACTGCCGCCCGGAATTCACGTGCTTTGCAACCGCGACATCAACGATCTCTCGGTGCCCAAGGTCGCCTCGATCCGCGAGCGACTGGCGGAATTTGAGCTTTCCGGCGGCTCCGCAGGCATCCTGGAGGCGCTACAGAAGTTGCTGGGGACGCATGCAACCGGGGCCTCTCCGCTGGAGAGCGTCTGTGTCCATACCGCGGACTACGGGACCCGCTCCTCCTCCGTACTCGAGATCGGGCCGGGACGCTGGCGCTACCGGTTTGCGGACGGTGCCCCGTGTGACACCGACTACCGAGATTGTTCAAGTCTGCTGGAGGACCTGCGTGCAGCCTGAGAGCAGCCGCATCGGGCGAGCGAAATTCATGGATGAATCGAGGGGACGATCTTGAGAAGAATCGGGAGCAATCTACGTCCGGCAGAGCAAAAGCCGCAGCGGAACCTGCGGAACATCATCCGCTACTCCGATGACGAGAAGCCGCGCAACGACTATCCCAAGCGGATCATCTCGCCGACGCTGCCCAAGAAGTGCTGTTCGGACCAGAACCGAGAGTTGGTCGGGAACATCCGGGAGATCGACGGCTTCAAGTTCTGTTACAAGATCTGCAAGAAGTGCGGACACGCGGTCCGCTACTTCTACCCCGCAGTCAAGACCAACGACAATACCGTGCGCGAGTATCGCGCCTTCAAGCGCTACCTCACTCAGTAGAGGTCTCCCGAGCAGGGTGCCGCTTCGGGAAACTCGTGGTGAGGCCCTGACCTCGGCCATGGGTCGTAGGATGGTGTCGTGAAGGCCGAGTACCTGCACGACGAGCGCGATCCCCGCCTCGAGGACTACCGCGACGTGAAAGAGTCGCGCTGGCTGCGCGAACGCGGCGTGTTCCTTGTCGAAGGGCGGACGGCGGTGCGGACGTTGTTGCGTGCCCCGGGCTTCGAGCTTCGCTCGCTGCTGCTGACCGAATCGGCGCGGACCGAGATCGAGCCGGACTGGGAGGCCGCGGCGAAGCGAGGCAACCGAAGCGAGCTGTGCCCGGCCTTCGTACTGTCGCGCGTCACGATGGACCAGCTCGCGGGTGTTCGTTTCCATCAAGGCTGCATCGCAGCGGTGCGCGTTCCGCCCACGGTCCCGGTGGAGGAACTCCTGGAGGCGGGTGCGCGAAAGCTGCTGGTGCTAGAGGACCTGACGGATCCGGACAACGTCGGAGCCTGCTTCCGCAATGCGCTGGCCTTCGGCTTCGATGCCGTGCTGCTTACACCGAATTGTGCACCGCCGTTCTACCGGAAGGCGATCCGTACCTCGATGGGCGCGATTCTGAGGCTTCCATTCGCGCGACTCTCGCAAGATCTGGAAGAGCTCATCGACCTCCGTGGCCGGGGCTTCGAGTTGCTCGGCCTGACGCCGGATGCGGACGCGCTCGATCTGGAGCAGTTCTTTCCGGCGCGGCCGCTGGCACTCGTGCTTGGAACTGAAGGCGCGGGTCTCAGCGTGCGGGCGCGATCCAGCGTCGATCTCGAACTGCGTATTCCGATGGCGCCGGGGGCGGATTCGTTGAACGTGGCGACGGCGGGCGCGATTGCGATGCACCGGATCTATCAGGGCGAGACGAGCGCCCGAGCTTCTTCGCGCCTCTAGTGCTCGGAGTGCTAGCCTTGCGCGGGCATGTCCGTTCTCGAACTGGACTCGGTGACCAAGCGCTACGGGCGCCGCGCTGCGCTCGAGGAAGTCTCTATTTCGGTCCGGGCCGGAACGGCCCTGGGCTTGTTGGGTCCCAATGGCGCCGGAAAGACCACGGTGCTGCGGCTGCTGCTCGGGTTCGCGCGCGCGGACAGCGGCCGGGTCGAACTTCAGGGCCGCGATCCGCTCGATCCCAGTTCCCGGCGCGGTGTCGGCTTTCTGCCCGAGCGGCTGCGCTTGCCGGGCGCGCTCTCGCTGCGTCGCTTTCTTCGCCTTCAGGGCCGGCTCGCGGATCGAGCGGGTTCGGAACTCGAGCGCGAGATCGACGCGATCGCGGAACTGACGGGACTTCGCAGCCGCCTGGGGGAGCGGCTGGACCAGTTGTCCAAGGGGCTCGCACAGCGCGTTGGCTTCGCGCAGGCGCTGCTGGGAAATCCGCGACTCCTGATCCTTGACGAGCCCACTACCGGTCTCGACCCCCTTGGGGTCCGGGAGGCGCGCGCCTGGCTCGAAGCCGCGCGTGAGCGCGGCGCCACGCTGCTCGTGAGTTCCCACATCCTCTCAGAGGTAGAGCGACTCTGCGACCACGTCGCGATTCTCGACCAGGGCCGGGTCGCGGAAAGCGGACCCCTGGAGCGGTTGGTGCGGTCCGGCGAAAGCCTCGAAGACGCCTTCGTTCGCATCGTCCGAACCGAGCCGGAGCCTTCGGTATGAGCGGCGCGCTGCGCGGGTTCCTGATCCTGGGGGCCGAGGCCTGCCGCGACGGGTTGCGCCGCCGCTTTGCCTTCGTGGTGGCGGTCGTGCTGTTGCTGGGGCTGGGGGCGACCGAGAGTTGCACGACGCTCGAGATCGGCGCCGTCTCCGTCAACGACCGGACGCTGGATGCCCACACAGTCTCGGGTTTTCTCGCGCCCTTCCTGTTCACGGCGCAAGCCTTGATCGTCGTTGTGATGGCGGGCGTACTGGCGTCGGATCATCTTGCCCGCCCGCTGGCAGAGGGAACTGCGCTGCTTTGGCTCGCGCGGCCGATCGACCGCGGGGTCTTCGCGGCGGCGCGCCTCGCAGGCGCGCTCGGCGTTGCGCTGGGTGCCGGCCTGGTCCTGCTCCTGGGAACAGGCGCCATGCTCGTTGTACGCCAGGGTCTGGCCGTCGGACCGGCCTTGCTCGGAATGCTGGGTACGGGACTCGGCTGCGTCGTGGTTGCCGCGCTCGCGATGCTGGCCTCGCTGAGCCTGGGCCGCACCGCGGTACTGCTGCTGGTGGTGGTGGGGGTGCCGTTCGTCGCCGCCGCAAACGCCTGGGCCCTGTTCTCGATGCTGATCGATCCCCAGGCCGAGATCGCTGGAATCTCCGGGGCGATGCTGTACTTCGGGCCACCCGTGGGGTTCGGGATCCTGGGGCCGGTCGCTGTCTGGAACCCGTATGTCGAGGAGACGGAGGCCGGCGCCGCTCTGCTGCGACTCGGGCTCTGGGCGGTAGGGGCGTGCTGCCTGACCTGGCTGAGATTCCGCCGCATGGAACTGGGTGCGGGTCATTCCGATTGATCTCGCGTCCATTCGGCCGCGATGGGCATCGCGGAAGGCATGAGAGCCAGGCACGGTCCAAACCGGTGCCTTGCTCGCCGATGTTCGTGCACTGGTTTTCGGGGTTACAATCCGCCCGGAGCCCGGGCGAGGATTGAGACCGCTGGTTTCAACACTGCCTCTTCCGTACGCGCACGAGGCCATGCGCTCCTGGGCGTCCAAGAAAGGATCGACCGGCATGCTCTCCAAGTTCGACGACTATCCGATCCACCAGACTCCGGAGCCGGTTGCGGTTCCCGCATCGAGCGACCGGCATGTCTACGACCGCTACTGGTTCAACGGCTACGCGAGAGATGGAGAGTTCTACTTCGGGATCGGGGCGGCGCTCTACCCGAATCTCGAAATCATGGACTGTGGCCTTTCCATCGTGCGTGATGGCGAGCAGCACGCATTCCATGCCTCGCGCCGCGCGCCCCGCGAACCCTCCGATCTCGAGATCGGTCCCTTTTCGATCGACATCATCGAGCCCATGAAGCACCTGCGCGTGATCCTGGATGACAACGAGACGGGCATTTCGGGAGAGCTCGAATGGATCGCGCGAACCGCCAGCATCGAGGAGGGCTACCAGCGGGCGGCGAATCGCGTAGGTCGGATGGAGGCGACGCGCTTCAACCAGTTCGGTTTCTGGAAAGGGGAACTCCGCTACGACGGCAAGTGCGTGCGCATCGAGTCGAGCCGCGTGTGCGGGACCAAGGACCGCTCCTGGGGAATCCGCCCGGTCGGAGATCCGGCGCCTCCCGGCGCGCCTCCCCGGCGCGTGCCCCAGGTCTTCTTCCTGTGGGCGCCCCTGCACTGGGAGGACCGCTGTACCCACATGGGGGTCTTCGAAAATGAACACGGAGAGCCCTGGCACTGGGACGGCATGGTCTGTCCGACCTACGCGACGCCAGACGAGATTCCGGGCGTCGACGATCCCGGCGTGCGCGAACTGGCGTCGATCGAGCACCGGCTCGAATTCGTGCCGGGAACCCGGCGCGCGGCGGGAGCGGAACTGGTGCTGTCGGAGCGCGATGGCACGCGCCACGAGATCTCGCTCGAGCCGCTGCTCTGCTTTCGCATGAAGGGCATTGGTTACATGCATCCCGAGTGGGGTCACGGCCGTTGGAAGGGAGAACTCGCCGTCGCCGGCGAGAGCTGGAAGCTTGCGGATCTCGACGAGATGGCGCTCGAGAACCAGCACATTCAACAGGTGATGCGGGCCCGCTCGGGGGACGCCGAAGGGGTCGGGGTGCTCGAGCAGATTCATCTTGGGCCGCATGCGCGCTATGGCTTCAAGGAATTTCTCGATCCGGCGTGAGCTCCGCAGAAAGGAAACTTCTCGATGAGACGCTTCGAGGGCAAGGTTGTACTGATCACGGGCGCGTCCGCCGGCATCGGCCGGGCGACGGCCGAACGGCTGGTCGGTGAGGGAGCCGCTGCCATGCTCCTCGACGTGGTGCAGGAGCCGCTCGAGACGACCGCCAAGCAGTGCCGTGAACTCGGCGGCGACGTCGAGGCGCGGATCTGCGACGTGAGTTGTGAAGCCGAGGTGAACGTTGCAGTGGAGGCGTGTGTGGCGCGCTTCGGGCGCCTCGATGTGCTGGTGAACATCGCCGGGATTCTGCTTTTGGAACACACACACAAGATCTCGCTCGAGCAGTTCGAGCGAGTCCTGTCCGTGAATCTCACGGGCACCTTCCTCTGCTGCAAGGCGGCGCTTCCGCACCTACTCGAGTCGAAGGGAAACATCGTCAACACGTCTTCGACCTCGGCGCTCGGCGGGATGCCGTATGGTGCGGCCTACGGAGCCAGCAAGGCCGGTGTGCTTGCGCTCACGCGAACGCTTGCGGTCGAGTACGGAAAACAGGGGCTGCGTGCAAACAGCGTCTGCCCTGGTTCGATCAAGACTGCGATGACGAAGCGCGCCAACCTGCCGGGCGATGCCGACTTTGAGTTGCTCCGGCGGGCCATGCCCCTCGATAAGCCGCGAGGGCCCGAGGTCGTGGCCAGCGTCGTCGCGATGCTGGCGTCGGAAGACGGCGCGCACGTCAATGGCGAGTCGATTCGCGTCGACTCGGGCACCCTAGCCTGAGCCGGTCCGGCCGATCGCGGCGGCTCTGATCCCTAGCGGCTGGGTCTCCGGAGTGCAATCAAGTCATCGAGGGCCGCGACCGCGGCGGCCGGATCTTCTTCGACGAGTACGCCCCGAATTCCCAGGCGCGCGGCAGCATCCAGATTGGCCTGGTAGTCGTCCAGGAACAGAGTTCGAGTCGGCTCGATCCCCGAGAGACGCTCGAGGGTCAGTTCGAAGATTCGTGGATCAGGCTTGCGCATCCCGACTTCGCTCGAATCCACGATGACCTCGAACATCTCGGAGGTCGGTACCAGTTCCATCCAGCGCGGCCGGAACTCGCGCGCGTTGTTGGTGATCAGAGCTGTCCGGTAGCCGCGACCCCGGAGCGCGAGCGTTCGGTCCACCAGCGCCTGTCGCGTTCCGTCCCCGCCTCCCATTCGCGCAAAGAGTTTGAACGGGTCGGCGTCAACCCCACGTCGGGCGCCCAGTTCCAGGATCTCGTCCCGTGCCTTCGCGAGTGAAATCTCCCCGCGCTCGAGTCGGTGCCACGGATGGTCTGTATCGACGTGGTAGGAGCCGAAGATGATTTCGAAGAGTTCACCCGGCCCGAGTCCGAGTTCTCGCCCCATGCTCTCGACGGCCGCAAATGGCGAGGGTGTGAATACGCCGCCGAAATCAAACAGGATGGCGTCGATCTCTCGTCCCAATCTGCACTCCGGTTTCGGCGAACGCGGCATGGCGCGAGATCGCGTGACTCGCCGGTGGCAGTATACTCGGCTGGTGCGGGGTGGAATGGAGCCAGAGCCGGAGAACGGAGGGTCGAATCGAGTTCCGGGCTCGCCTGGTCCGGGTGCCGCCCGGGTGCGTCCGACTTTCTTCCGCTTTGCGGTTGGGCTATTGGCCGCTATCGACTGGCGTTGGGTCTGGCTGCCTCCGGTCCTGTTTGGGGTTGAGTTAGGCCTTACGTACTTCTGGTTCCTCGAAAATGTCTCGCAAGGGAAGGTACTGCTCGAAACGACTTCGCTCGTCGTGTTGTGGGGCGTCGTTTTGGTGGGTCTCTGGCGGGCGGCGCGAACGCGGGCCCCGTTCTGGTTGTGGCTCTCGCTGTTGATGGCGGCATTGCTATTCCGTGAGTACCACCTGCTCAAGGCCTCGACCTCGATCGTGTACGCAACTCTGGTCGTCCTCTGGCTCGTCGCATGGCGCGCCTACCCGACCTTCGCCGAATACCTGCAGAATCGACGCTTCATGACCGCGCTCATGCTGATGTGCCTGTCGTACGTGATCACCCAGACCCTCGACATCGACACCTTCAAAAAGGGCCACGGGGTGTTCGGGGCGACGGAAGAGTTGATGGAACTCAGCGGACACGGCTTTGCGCTGCTGGCCGTACTCGTGGCAGGGCCGATCGCGCGCGGGAAGAGCGGCGAAGCACAGGGTCGCGGGAAACTCGCCTACAGCGTGCCGACTCCCGAATCCGGAACCTCGTCCCAGGCGCGCCGCTCCTCTTCGTAGGGGCGTTGCTCGAGACGGCTCTTCTCTCCCAAAATCATCGTCGCGCGAGATTCGGGCTCGTACGCGGGCCAATCCCCGAGCGCGTCCGAACTCGGATCGCCGCTTCGTGCGAAACGCGTCCAGGCTTCCTGCATCCCGCGTGCGAGTTGGTCGGCGGCCGGTCCCTGGCCAAAGAACGCGGCCGACGTTTCGCCTGCGTCATGGATGCCGAAGAGCGGGCCGAGCTCGACCGCATGCGGAGATCCGAGGATTCCACCCATCAGCGGAGACGGCCAGGTCACCAGGTAGCTGTAGACCCGCGGCTCGTGCGGTCGCTGCGTCTCCGCGAGACGAAGGCCCGGGATGCGGAACACCCGATCCGTCTCGATTGCCATCAGCAACTCGGACGGCGTAGCCTTTTGATCGCGCCGGCCGAGTGCTTCGCGATAGGTCTCCACGAGTTGCTTCGGGTTCGGTAAGCCTTCGAGCTTCTGCAACAGGCCCTGCTCGTCGAGCGACTGCACCGCCGGATCGAGCATGCCGAAGAGCTTCCACTCGTCGAGGGTCGAGCCCACCAGGATCGGGATCCCGGCCGCAGCACCGGCCGCGATCCGCTCGAGGGGCGGGGCCGGAAGTACCCGGCCGTCGACGACCGGCTGGAGCGGCATCGTGCCGAATTCGGGCTCGGGGCCCCCTGGAGCGGCGGGGAGCAGTTTCGCCTGCGCCTCGAGTAGATGTTCGACAGAGAGGGCCCGCAGCGCCTCGGGATCGCGTGTACCGAGTTCCGTGAGCACGCCGCCGGCCACTCGCTCTGCTAAGTCGCGCGTATTCGCGGTGCTCGCCGCCCCACTCTGTGGGATCGCGCGGTGAAAGAGTCCGTCGGCTTCGGGCAATGCCAGCAGGGCACCGACGCTCATGCCTCCCGCGGATTCACCAAAGATGGTCACGCTGTTCGGATCGCCGCCAAACGCGGCGAGGTTCTCGCGCACCCAGCGCAGGGCCGCAACCTGATCGAGGAGGCCCTCGTTGCCGCTCGACGGAATGGCGCCACCCGTGGCTTCGTCGAGCCGCAGGAAGCCGAGCATGCCCAGGCGGTAGTTGATCGAAACGACGACAACGTCGCCGCGATCGACGAGCGGCATGTGGTCTTGCATCAGCTGAGCCCCGGTTCCGATGGTGAACCCGCCCCCGTGAATCCAGACCATGACGGGGCGGCGAGCAGCGTCGCAAGCCGGGGTCCAGACGTTCAGATACAGACAGTCCTCGCTCGTCGGCACGCCGATCTCCAGGATCGGCAAGGTCTCCAGGGCGACCTCGATCTGCGGCGCCGCGGCCGCGAACTCGCTCGCGCTCCGGACCCCGCTCCAGGATTCCGGTGGGGCGGGAGCCGCCCAGCGGCGTGGCCCGACGGGCGGCGCTGCGAAGGGTACCCCTCGAAAAACGGTCTGCGCGCCGGCTCGGGTTCCTTCCAGCCTGCCCTGGCGGGTTTCAACGATCGTGCTCATCCGTGGCTCCTGTTCCTTGGAAATCGAGCTGCCATCATACCCGGGCTGTCCGCGTAGTAGAGTGGCCCGGATCAAGCGGGGAGAAAACGGCGTGCAGGTCGGGATTCTCGGGATCTTCCAGAACTATCAGGGCCGCGAGACCGACGAAGCGATGGTCCGGTCCGAGATGCACCTGGCTGAACTCGCGGAGCCGCTCGGCTACGCGAGCTACTGGCCCCCCGAGCACCACTTTACCGACTACTCGGCCTGTCCGGACAACCTGCAGTGGCTGTCGTGGCTCGCGGGGCGAAGCTCGACGCTTCGCCTGGGTACCGGTGCAGTGATCGTTCCCTGGAACGACCCGCTGCGTGTGGTCGAGAAGGTCGCGCTGCTCGATCACCTGTCCGCGGGACGAACCCTGCTCGGGCTCGGCAGGGGCCTCTCGCGCACCGAGTACGCGCACTTCCAGATCGACATGTCGGAGTCGCGAGACCGCTTCGACGAGGCTTCGCAGATGATCATCCGGGCGCTCGAGACCGGCTTCATCGAAGGCGAGGGCCCCTACTACCCACAGCTGCGCACGCCGATCCGGCCCCGGCCGAGTCGGGGCTTCCGCGATCGCCTTTACGCCGTCGGCCTTTCCCCGGAGTCCGTAGAACAGGCGGCGCGGCTCGGAGCTCGCCTGATGACCTTTACCCAGCAGCCCTGGGAGATGTACGCGAGCGGCGCGCTCGCTGACTACCGGGCTGCCTGGCATAAGCACCACGAGAGCGACGCTCCCTTCCCGCTCACGGGAGACCTGATGTTCTGTGACGCGAGTGCCGAGCGGGCCGAGGAGCTGGCCAGGGAGTACATGGCCAACTACTTCCTTACGATCGTGAAGCACTACGAGTTGATGAGCGAGCACTTCAAGGACCTGAAGGGGTACGAACTCTACAAAGACGCGGCGGACCTGTTTCGGCAGGTCGGTCTCGATCTCTCGCTCCAGACCTACTACACGATCCAGACCTGGGGTACGCCGCAACAGATCCTGGAGAAGCTCGAGCAGCGCAAGCGGCTGCTCGGCGGCTTCGAGACCCTGGTGATTCCGCGTTACGGCGGCATGCCACTCACCGACGCCGAAGCTAGTCTGCGTCTGTTTTCCGAGCAGGTCCTGCCGGAATTGCAGTCCTGGTAGCCTGCTCGGCGGCCCTGGGAAGCGGGAACTAGATCGGTGGCACGGCTCGAGACACTTGCGGATGCCGAGCGCTACCTCGACGGATTCGTCAATCAGGAGCGCGCGGTTTCGTTCGACTACGAGCGCTTCGGGCTCGCTCGGATTCGTGCCCTGCTGGACCGGATCGGGAACCCCGAACGACAACTACCCTGCATCCACATCACGGGTTCCAAGGGGAAGGGCACGACGGCGCTTGCCAGCGAGGCCTTGTTGATCGCGTCCGGGCTTCGGACCGGGACCTACACCTCGCCGCATCTGGAGTCCTGGCGGGAACGCTTTCGGATCGACGGAAGCTGGGTCGAGGAGCAGCGGCTGGTCTCCGTGCTCGGATCGATGCTCCCGGCCCTCGAGGAGCTCCGCCGCGATCGCGAACTGGCTCCGAGTTTCTTCGACGTGTCTACCGGGCTTGCGCTCGCCCTTTTTCGAGATGCGGGCGTCGACGCCGCCGTGATCGAGGTCGGACTCGGGGGCCGGATCGATTCGACGAACGTGGTTGCATCGCGCGTCTCGGTGCTCACCGCGGTTCAACTCGAGCACACGGAAACGCTGGGCGAGACGCGGGAGTTGATCGCGCGTGAGAAGGTTGGGATTGCGCGGCCCGGCATGCCGTTCCTGCACGGTCCGCTCTCTCCCGATGCGCACGGAGTGGTCGCCGCGCGCGCGGTGATCGATGACTTCTTGCTCGAGGAAGTTCGGGCGTTCGACGTCGTCCCCGCGCCGCGGGGGCTGCGTTTTGTCACGGGCTCCGGCACCCAGGTCGAAGCCGGAATCCTCGGTGAGCACCAAGCCGTCAACCTGGCGCTCGCGATCCGGGCGGTCGAGCACTTTCTACAGAAGACCCTGACCCGACGCGAACTCGAGGTTCTGCGATCGCTGAGGCTTCCGGCGCGGATCGAAGTATTTCCCGGGTTCGCAGAGGGGGCGGTGCTTGACTGTGCGCACACGCCCGACTCGGCTCGAGCGCTTCGGCGCGCGCTCGCTCAGGCCTGGCCCGACCGGCGCCTGGTCCTGCTGGTCTCTCTCGCGCGCGACAAAGATGCCGCGGGCTTCTTCGCCGAACTCGCAGGGGACACGCGCGCGTGCGTGTTGACCCGTGCCGAGCCGACACGCTCGGCCCCGCCCGAGGAGTTGGAGCCCTTCGCCCGGGCGGCCGGGATTGAGTGCATCGAGACTGACGAGCTGCCCGTGGCGGCGCTGAAACGCGCCCTGGGCCTGCTTCAGCCGGGCGAGTTGCTGGTCATCACGGGCTCTATGTACCTGGCCGGAGTATTGAGAACGCGGCTCGCCGCAGGCTAGACTCGCCCCGAAGGAGATCTCCGTTGGCACTGATCCGCAAGCAATCAGGGAACTATCTCGAGGATTTTCGCGTCGGGCAGGTGTTTCGGCACAAGGGGGGCCGGACCCTCACTGCCGGGCTCCACGCTCACTTCACGGACTTCTCGATGACCACGAACCCGCTTCACAAGAATCTTCGCTACGCGCTGGCCTACGGATTCGAAGACATGGTCGTGCCTCCGGGTCTGGTCATGGCGGTGGCCTTCAGCCAGACCGTCGAGGACGTCTCAGAGAATGCGCGCGCCAATCTCGAATACATCGACATGCGCTTCGGGGCGCCTGTCTATATCGGAGACACGATCGAGGTCGAGACGACGGTGCTCGGGGTTCGAGGCTCGTCGCGGAATCCCGACCGTGGCGTGGTCCACGTGCAAAGTCTCGCGCGCAAACAGGCAGGGGATCTGGTGCTGTCATATCAGCGCAAGGTGCAGGTCTTCAAGAGCGATGTCGCAGCCGAGCTGCAGGAGGGTGAGATCGAGCCGCACCGCGTCGACATCTCGCCGCTGCTTCCGCCCTACGACCCGAGTTCCGGCTACGTGGAGCTGACCCACCTCACCAACGAGGACACCTACTTCGAGGACTACACACCGGGCGATATTTACGAGCATGCGCGTGGGCGCACCATGACCGAGGAGCACATCTTCCTGACCGGAATGCTCGACAACACCTCCCAGGTCCACTGCAACCAGACCATGATCGACCGCGACCCGGATCGCTTTCTTGGCGGACGGCTCGTCATTTACGGCGGAATTCCGTTCGCGCTTTGTCTCGGTCTCTCCTGCCCCGACATCGGAGACAACAGTCTCTTCGACATCAGCTACACGACGGGGCGTCATACCGCGCCGATCTTTGCGGGCGACACGGTCTTCGCCTCGACCGAGATCCGCGGGGGGCGGGACTATCCCGGCCGCGACGACCTCGGGATCCTCGAGGTAACGCTCCGGGGCCACAAGGTCCAACGCTCGGACGGCGAAGAGGAGCGGATCGAGATCTTCTCGCTCGAGCGCGAGCTTGCGGTGAAGCGGCGCAGCCACTACGCGAAGGCCTGAGCGCAGCCGCTCCCTCGAGGCACCCGGCGCCTTGTCGTCTACGCGGCTCCCCGCGTCTGGAGGCTCACGTAGCGTCGGTAGCTGCCGTCGGGCTTCGCGACCAGCTCTGCGTGCGTGCCGCGCTCGAGGATCCTGCCGTTCTCGAGGAACAGGATCTCGTCGGCCCCCCGGATCGTCGAAAGCCGGTGAGCGATCACCAGCACGATTCGGGAGCGGGAGGCCTCCCGGATCGCGGCGACGAGTCGACGCTCAGTCTCCGGATCGAGCGCCGAGGTCGGCTCGTCGAGGATCAGGATGCGCGAGTCGCGCACGAGAGCGCGCGCGATCGAGATGCGCTGCTTCTGACCCACCGAGAGCTTCGCACCCGCGCTGCCCAGCGGTGTCTGGTATTTCTGGGGCAGCAACTGCACGAACTCGTCGGCGCCGGCGATCTCGGCCGCGCGCCGAAGCTCCAGCATGCTCGCATTGAGATTTCCCATCCGGATGTTCTCTTCGATGGTGCCATCGAAAAGCACATTCTCCTGAAACAGAAAAGCCACCTGTTCGCGAAGCGACTCGCGGGTTACACCGGCAATGTCTATGCCGTCGATGGTGACGCGGCCCGACTCCGGTGAAAGGAAGCGCGGAATCATGTAGAGCAGGGTCGTCTTCCCTGCGCCCGCCGGGCCGACGACTGCCGTGATCTTCCCGACCTGGCTCTCGAAGCTCAGGTTCTGGAGCGCAGGGGTCCCAGGAAGATAGGAAAATGAGATGTCCTCGACGCGGAGCGTCTTCCGGAGCCGGGGCAGCGGCCTGGCACCGGGCGGGTCGCGTTCGGCAGGCAGGTCCATCAGGAAGAAGACGCGCCGGAGCCCGGCGGCCGCGTCCTGCGAGATGATCCAGACGGATCCGAGTTGGGTCGCGAAGGAGGCGAGGGTGAAGAAGTAGGCGAGTACCGCGGTGAAGTCGCCGGGCGTGAGTCCGCCATCGATGACCAGGCCCACGAGGTGCAGAAACACGTAGCCGAGAAGCGGAATCGCGATCATCAGCGCCGCCACGAAGGTGACCATCCCGGCTAGGACCAGCGCCCGATAGCGACTGAATGCCACCCAGCTATCGCGATCGAAGCGTTTCCGTTCGCGTTCCTCTCCGCCCAGGCTCTGTACCGCGAGGATGTTGCTGATGCCCTCCTCGACGGACGCAGTCGCCGTGGCACCCGTCTGGCGGCTCTCCCCGCTCTGGGCGCGGATCCAGCCCGCGAATGGCAGCGTCACCAACAGGGTCCCCGGGATCAGCACGAGTGCGGTCCAGAACAGCAGACCGTACTGATCTGCTCCCTCGCGTGGTAGCACGAACGCGATGGCCACCATCGAGATCGGCACCGCGATCGGCGTGATCAGCAGGCGATAGACGGCACTCGTGATCGCGGGCGTGTCGTACATCACACGGTAGACCGCGTCGCCGATCTTCTCGTCGTCGAAGGCCGTCATCGGAAGTTCCTGGATCCGTTCGAAGAGGCGCGAGCGATAGTGGTGGTTGATGTCCTGCGAGAGGCGCAGCGTGAACGCGAAGTCGTAGAGACCCAGGAGTCCGCCGGCGAGACTCCAGCCGGAATTTGCCTGGTTCTCGGTGCGAGTCGCCGAATCGTGTCCGCCGCCGAGTGCCGCGTCGGTCTGATCTCGCTCGCGTCCCGTGGTTCCCATCGCGCCGACCGCAAGCACGAGCACGAACTGTACGATCAGGGTCCAGAGCAGCACCGTAAGCGGTGTCGCCTGGGCCAGCATCGAAACCAGCCAGTCCGGAAAGAAGTAAAAGGGATAGTGGTCGGCCGAGATCGGGATCCCTCCGATCACGTTGTCGATCAGGATCTTGACGGGCCAGGGAAGAACCAGGAAGGGCGATAGGCTCGCTAAGGTGAGCAGGATCTTCCAGGCGAAATTACGTTTGAACGGAGTCACATAGCGTAACGCGCGGCCGAAGATGCGCAGAGTTTCCAGATTCGAGACCTGGTTCGACTCGACGCCCTTCGTCGTCACGAGAGATTCTCGCCCGCCGCTTCGCGCGCCTCGGGAGGTTCGGAGCTCAGGCTCTCGTTTTCCACAAGCGCCCGGTAGGCGCCGTCCGGACTCCCCATCAACTCCGCGTGCGTTCCCCTTTCGCGAAGCCGTCCACCTTCCAGGTACAGAATCAGGTCGGCGCGCTGAATCGTCGAGAGCCGATGCGTGATCAGAAAGATCGCGCGCCCTTTGCCCCAGTCCGCGAGGTTTCGCAGCAGCGAGAGTTCGGTCTCCGCGTCGAGCGACGCGGTCGGCTCGTCGAGAATCAGGATCGAGGTGTCCTTCAGGACTGCGCGCGCAATCGAGAGCCGCTGGCGCTGCCCGCTGGAGAGCTTGCTGCCGCGTTCCCCGAGCAGTGTGTCGTAGCCCTCGGGAAGAGACTCGATGAAGGGGTCTGCGCAGGCGATGCGGGCGGCTTCGCGTACCGCGGAATCCGGCGCCTCGGGTACCGCGTAGCGGATGTTCTCGCGAATCGTGGTGCCGAAGAGTTGATTTTCCTGAAGCGCGATCGCGATCCGTTCGCGTACGCTGGCGATCTGGAAGCTGCGTAGATCCCGGCCGTCGATCAATATTCGGCCCGCGTCCGGGTCGAAGAGACGGAGCAAGAGTGCCATCAGTGTGCTCTTGCCCGAGCCCGTGGGTCCGACGATGGCCGTGATGGCTCCGGGGTATGCCTCGAACTCGATGTCTTCCAAAACCGGGCGTTCCGGTTCGTAGCGGAAGCTGACGCCCTCGAACGCAATGGCGCGCTCGAACGGCGGAAGTCCGATGGCGTCGGTTGCATCCTGGATATCGGGTTCCAGGTCGAGAACTTCGAATACTCGATCGATCCCGATCGCGATGTCCTGGGTTCGTCCCCAGACCCGGTAGAGCCGCTCGATCGATCCCGTCCCCTGGCCGAACATGCTCTTGTAGATGTTGTAAGAGCCGAGGACCCAGGTGGTGAGGCCGGCTCCGACCAGGAGTTGCTCCAGCCCTCCGCCCAGATTCTGGGTCAGTTCGAATCCGAAGAGCGGGGCTCCCTCGACGGTGAGTCGGGTCGCTCGCCAGATCCCGATCAGTGTGAGGGTCGAAACGATCCAAAACACCGAGACGCCGAGTGATGCAAACAGGCGCCGACCGAGGTAGGCGGCCGCGAAGGCGCTGCGGGAGTCCTGTTCGAAGCGGGTCTGCTCGAAACGTTCGAGACCGAACGCCTTGATTACCTTGATCCCGAGCATGCTCTCCTGGATGCGGGAGGTGAGCGCGCTGTTGGTTTCCCTTGCGGCCCGGAAACGAACTCGCAGCCGCTGCGAGATCCAGTAGCCGACCACGAGCGTGAACGGCCAGGCGACCGCCAGTAGCAGCGCGAGCCAGGGATCGACGAGGAACGCGAATACCATGCCGGTCAGGTAGGTGCCGGTGCAGCGAAGCGGCGTGAGGACGAGCACGTCGATCAGTTGGGTGACCATCGCGCTGTCCTGGTAGACGCGGTAGATGGCGTCTCCGGTGCGGCTCTCGGCGTGGTACCGGAGCGAAAGCGCCTGCAGCCGATCCATCAGCCGCAGCCGGAGCACTTGGTTGACGCGCTGCAGGATCCAGACCTGGAAGTACCAGACCGCCATCACGCCCGACAGTAGGAAGGGGGTGAGGATCGCGGAGCGCAGAAGCAGTTGATAGGCGGCCTGCTTGCGAGTTTCCGCATCGAGTTCGGAGACGCCCACGGTCTGCCCAGCGTCGAGACCCAGCAGGCTTGCCTGGAACGAGGAGAAGGGCCGTCCCAGCAGGATCGGCTCCCAGAGAATCAGCAAAAAGCCCGCCAGCAGCGCGAGTCCGACGGCTCCGACCAGCGTCCACGCCAGCACGAGCCCCACCAGTCGACCCCGAACCTCGCGCAGCAGTGGCATGCAGCGGAGCAGGATCTGAAGCACCTGCCGGAACCCGAGTCGGTCGCGCGCGCCTCCGAGGCCAAGGCGATCGAGGCGGAGGGCTCGAGCGTCAGCGACCTGGCTCTCCGTCATCGGGGCTCCGTTCGTGCGGGTGCCTACGTCAGGCCGTGTGGCGGATGGTTCGCGGCTGCCGGGCGGAGCGCGGCCTCCTGGTCGCGACCCGGGTCACTGCGGCTGCGGGCTTCAGCCAGCCCGGGCGAGGTCGCCGCAGACGCCCCCACACTTTTCGAGCAGCAGCCTAAGTTCTTGTTCTCGATTCTGGGCGCGCTCGCGCTTCTCGGGCGAGTTGATGAGCTTCTCGAAAACCTGCTCGCCCCACTCGATGTGCTCGCGAGTTCTGCGACTGGTGTCTTGTAGGAGCTCGATCGTCGGCGCGTCCGAGATCTGGTCCGTCTCGCGGATGTTCGTCTCGAACACCTCGATCAGATGGGGCTTGAGCACTCGAAAAATCCCCACCAGCTTCTCGATCGTGAGCTCGGCGTCCTCGGGCCCGGCGATTTCCTGGATCAGCTCCGCAAAGCCCTCGTTTCCCGAAACCGAGGCGTTGCGCAGGCTGCGGCCGCCACGCAGTTCGGGCAGCCGATTTCCCAGCCAGTCCGCGTGGATCGAATCCTGGTAGATGATCTTTCCGAGCCCGGTCTTGACCGGTAGCTCGGGGATTGTGGCGACCCAGCCTGCCATGATCATCATCATCCACTCCTCCGCGTAGCGGTAGTTGCGGATGCGGCGGGCCGTCGTGACGACGTCGTAGCGTCCGTGCAGTTCTCGGAGATCCTCCGGGATCTCGAATGCAGAGTAGGGCTCGAAGCCGGTGCGCCCCTCCTGGTGTCCCTGGCTGCTCTCGTTCTCGGCCATTGCGCTCCCCTCGTAACCGAGCCCAGCAGATCATGGAGCGCAGGACCGCTAGAATCTGGGGCGCGAGCTGGGGAACCGTAGTTCGGGGAACCGCAGGAGGGGAGCCATGGCCCGGAGCTTCGACGAGATCTATGCCAGTGCCTGCCAGGATCCCGAGGGCTTCTGGAGCAAGGCCGCAGAGGACGTACGCTGGTTCAGGGCCTGCGACCAGGTGCTGGACACCAGTTCTGCGCCGCTCTATCGCTGGTTCCCGGGTGCGCTTACCAATACCTGTTACAACGCGCTCGACCGTCATGTAGAGGAAGGGCGCGCCGATCAGCCGGCACTCGTGCACGACAGTCCGGTCACGGGCACGGTTTCGACACTGAGCTACGCCGAGTTGCTCGCCCGCGTCGCCCGTTGCGCGGGCGCGCTCGCGCGGCTCGGGGTCGGCCGTGGAGATCGGGTACTCGTGTATATGCCGATGGTGCCCGAGGCCGTCATCGCCATGCTTGCCTGCGCGAGGATCGGGGCAATTCACTCGGTGGTTTTCGGGGGCTTTGCGTCGAAGGAACTCGCGACGCGGATCGACGACGCGAAGCCTCGCGTGATTCTCTCTGCCTCCTGTGGGATCGAGGGAGAGCGCGTGATTCCCTACAAGCCGTTGCTGGATGGAGCGATCGAGTTGGCCTCCTCGAAGCCCGAGCGCTGCGTGCTCCTGCAGCGCCCGGAACTGCGCGCAACTCTCGACCCGGAGCGCGATTTGGACTGGGAGAGCTGGATCGCCGCAGCGCGTCCGGTGGACTGCGTTCCAGTGGCGGCCACCGACCCTCTGTACATCCTCTATACCTCGGGAACCACCGGAGTTCCGAAAGGCGTGGTCCGTGACAACGGTGGCCACATGGTGGCGCTCAAGTGGAGCATGCG
>JAYZEO010000090.1:0-17527 GCA_036337215.1 Myxococcota bacterium
GTTGATCGAAGCGCGCGCGTTCGGGGAGTGAGTGAAAGAGTGGCCAGAGGGTACGGTTCGAGAAGCCGTGGTAATAGCGGGTGACCTCGGTGTCGGTGAGCGCGACGGCGTGGAGCCCGTACTCGGAGTCTGTTTCTGCGAGGGTCTCGTCTTCTCGGAGCCGTGTGCCCGGCCAGCCCACCCAGGAACCGCCTCGTCGCGCGAGCAGCGGGTCGAGCGCCGAGACCAACCCGCCGACCGAACGCTTCGACTCCAGTCCCCGCGGTCCGCGCTGAAGCGTGATAGGAAGGCGGTTCGAGACCACCAGAATCGGCGGATCGTCTCTCGTTCTGTGACCTCCTGGGTTTGCCCCTGGGCTAGGGGACCTGTTTGAGGAATTCCGAGAGGCCGTAGCCGACGCTGTCCCCGCAGTGCCACTCGGTCATGCCTTCCCCGATGTGGGTGGTCTGGCCACCGCGGCGATTGCGGAGCGGGATGAAGCCGCGCACGATTCCATCGATCTTGAGTCGCTCGCCCTTCTCGGTCTCGATCTCCGCATGGACCTTGCGGTGGTAGAGGCCGTTGGGCTCGTAGTCGGCCGTAATCTGGGCAGAGACGAGATTCTCGATCTCGTCTCCGCGCACGATGACTCCGCCCGCGCGCACGTTCTCCGCGTCGCGGCGGACGATCGAAACCATCGCGTGAAAGTCGGGGCCGAAGTTCATGGTGAGCCACTCGTAGGACTCGATCGCCTGCCAGTAGCGCGGCCCCCAGCTGTGGTCGCGCAGCCCGAAGCCGTCGATCGCCAGAGTTTCGTCGTCGATTTCGATGGTTCCCGACACCTGCATGTGTTGCTCGTAGTGGGCGGACGCGAACTGCTGCTCGGCCGGGAGCTCCGACTGTTCGTGGCTTCGCGCGCCTCCGTACATGGGGCCGGCCGCGTCGTGTACCAGATCGACCTGCACCCTCTTGCGCGGGCTTTCCCGAAACGCGCGACTCGGATCGGAGAGCGAGCGCGCGTCTTCGAGTTCGACGACCGAGCCCTGGTAACTGGTCCTGAGCCTTTGCGACGGCTCGAGTACCTCGAAGCGGCAGCCGCCAGCATCGAAGCTGTCATTGTTCGAAATCTCGGGTCGCTTGAACATGAAGAGCACGCGTCCGTCGGGCAGGTACAGGGTGACGGTCATCTCGGCATGACCCTCGTTGGCCCGGTTCCCGAGCCGCAGGAATCCGCCAACGCCGCGCGCGCGGTCGAAGAAGTTGAAGTACATCGACTCGTTGAAATTTTCCTCGGGCCCGAGTGGGTGCGTGAAGTCGTCTTCGGGTACGAGGTTCCCCAGGATCTTGGCCATGTCGGACTCCTTCGGGGCGCATTATACGCCGCACCCGGACGCGCGAAGGCGCAGCGTCGCGGGGGCCGGGGAGCGCCTGCGGGCGCGGCGGTTGACCGGATCCCTGTTCGCTAGTCCGAAACGTCGGATCCGAAACCCAGGTCGATGGTCGACGGCAGTCCCGTGTTGCCCCGGTCAACGCCGGCCTGGGTCGGTCGTTCGGCTTGCCGGTCGCGCCCGAGGTTGGGGCCGGCCGCCTCGAGGCCGCCGTCGACGACGAGTGTCTCCCCGGTCACGAAGCGCGAGTCCTCACTCGCCAGGAAAAGCGCCGCCCCCGCGATGTCCTCGCCGCGGCCGTGCTCGGGCCAGGGCTGCATCTGGTCCATCAGGCTGCCGATCACCTCTTGAGAGACGGCGCCGCGCGCGACCAGGGGCGTCAGGATCCCGCCGGGGCAGATTGCGTTCACGCGGATCCGGTCGGGCGCCAACTCGACTGCAGTCACGCGCGTGAAGTTGACCACGCCGGCTTTGGCGGCCGAGTAGGCCTGGGGTCCGGCTCCCCCGGAGAGGGCCGCGACCGAGGCGGTATTGATGATCGTGCCCCCGCTTCCTCCGGACTTCATCGCGCGGGCAGCGTGCTTGGTTCCGAGGAAGACACCGCGCATCAGGACCGCGAAGCTGTAGTCCCAGTCCTCGGCCGAGATCTCGGTGATGGGCCCCACCGCGCCCCCGACGCCGGCGTTGTTGAACACGCAGTCCAGGCCCCCGAACTCGCGGAGCGCGCAAGCGATCATGGCCTCTACGTCGGCCTCCTCTGACACATCGGTGCGGGCGAATCGCACCGCAGACGCGTGACCGGCGCTGGCCGCAAGGTCGAGCGTCTCCTTGGCGGTGCCCTGGTTCATGTCCGCGACCACGACCCGGGCGCCCTCTTCGAGAAAGCGCAGAACCGAGGCCCGGCCTATCCCGCTCGCGCCCCCCGTGATCACGGCCACCTTGCCCTCGAGTCTTCCGGACATCGATGCGCCTCCCCGAATAATCGTCGGAACGCCGCATTGTAGACCGCGTCGTGCCACCACGTGTGGCTCCGACCTCCGGGTCGCTGAAGCTATTCGCCCGATTCCGGGTCGGCGGCCGAATCCGGGCCCGGATCCGGGTCGGCGGCCGAACTCGCGGGGCCCGGATCCTGACTCGGATCCGGGTCCGTAAACGGGAACGCCCGAGGCCCACCTCGCGTGTTCGGAACTCGCTTCAGGTCGTCGGGCTGCCGGGAGGCGAACATACGGCGCGTGGGTACGTAGAAGCTGGAGTCCTGGGGCCGAGCAAACTCCGGCTTGCAGCCGCATACGCAGCGATCACTCCCGGCGCATGCCCCGCAGCAGTACCAGGCATCGCCGTTCGCGGAGGCCGCGTACCCGAACGGACAGCCGCAGCGCCCGCAACTGCCCGAGACCGGCACCCTAATCTCCGCTTCGCCCACCGCCATTTGTTCGGGCATCGAAGAGGATTTCTCAACCCCCCCGGTATACTCGGCAGCGTGAAGATCTACACCAAAGGAGGAGACGGCGGCGAGACCGCGCTGTTCTTCGGCCCGAGGGTTCGCAAGGACGACCTCCGGGTCGAGGCTTACGGGAGCGTCGACGAACTCAATGCCGTGCTCGGTCTGGTGCGGGCCGAACTCTCCGATCCGGATCTGAGCGAGGGAGTGTTCCGGATCCAGCACTCGCTCTTCGATCTCGGCGGTGAGCTGGCTACGCCGGAAAGCCAGGCCCGGACGCAGGAGGGGAAGAAGCAGGCCCGCGTGGTGGACGCGGACGTCGAGGCGCTCGAGTCGTGGATCGACCAGCTCCAGGGGGAGCTGGAGCCGCTTCGAAACTTCATCCTTCCGGGAGGGACCCGAGCGGCGGGGCTGTTCCACCTTGCGCGCACGGTTTGCCGCAGGGCGGAGCGCCGCACGGTCTCGCTCGCGGCGACGGCCCCGGTCTCCGACTGCGTGCTGCGCTACCTGAACCGGCTCTCGGACCTGCTGTTCGTGCTCGCGCGGGTGGCCAACCACCGGAGTTCGGTCGACGAGCCGGTCTGGGAGGCAAAGCGGCGATGAGTCGCGACGGGGTGGGTGAGCTCGGCCGGTCCGAGGTTGCCCGGCTGCTCGTTGCTGCAGGGGCCGTAGAGTTACGTGTCGACCCGGCCGACTGGTTCACCTGGTCCTCGGGCAAGCAGGCCCCGATCTACTGCGACAACCGGATCCTGATGGCGTTTCCAGCGGAGCGCGAGCGCATCGCGGACGCGCTCTCAGCCGCGATCGCGCGCGACTTTCCCGGAGCGCAGGTGATCGCGGGAACCGCGACCGCCGGAATCCCGCATGCCGCCTGGGTGGCCGAGCGCAGCGGCCTGCCCATGGCTTACGTGCGCGGCGCTGCCAAGGAACACGGGCGCGGTCGCCGGGTCGAAGGGTGCAGGCTCGACGGAAAGTCGGTCGTGGTTCTCGAGGACCTGATCTCGTTCGGCGGCAGCTCGCTCGCAGCCGTCGAGGGCGTGCGCGGGGAGGGGGGCCGCGTACTCGGCGTACAGGCGATCTTCAGCTACGGCTTTCCGGAGGCAAAGCGCCGCTTCGAAGAGTCCGGGGTTTCGGCCCGATCGCTCTCCGACTACGACGCGCTGCTCGAGATCCTCGACCTCAGTCCGGAGCAGACTCGAGTCCTGCTCGACTGGCGAG
Organism: Myxococcota bacterium; assembly: GCA_036337215.1. GTDB lineage: Bacteria > Myxococcota_A > UBA9160 > SZUA-336 > SZUA-336 > JABSQV01. The sequence continues at coordinate 4,027 of JAYZEO010000090.1, forward strand.
GGCACTGAATCCGTCCAGCGCGGTGCCCGGGCAGGACTCGGCGAGTTCGCGCGCGTGCTTGGGGCCACCGAGCCGTTCGATGCCGCGCGTGCCGTAACGGCGCGAAAATAGCTCCAGGATCCATTCCGTGCGGCCGTTCCGGCGGCGCCGCGTGAGTTCTCCGCTCTGTTGGAGCCAGCCGCGGTGCGACGCGAGCGCTTCCGCCAACTCGCTCAGGCCCGCCCCGCTTCGCGAGCTGACCCCGATTACGGGCGGATCCCAGTGCCCATCTCCGGGCATGGTCAACAGCGGAAGCAGAGCCAGCAGGTCGGAGCGGGTCCGTTCGGCGATCTCGCCCAGGTCCCACTTGTGTACGACCAGTACGTCCGGAATCTCGAGCAGTCCGGCCTTCATGAATTGGAGCGTGTCGCCCGAGCCGGGCTGCAACACGATGACCACACTATCGGCCACGGTCTCGACGTCGACTTCTGACTGGCCGACCCCGACGGTCTCGACCAGCGTGCGCGGGAACGCAGCGCGCAGCACGGCCACGGCCGCCCGGGTAGCGGGCGCGAGGCCCCCGAGCTGATCGCGGCTCGCCATCGAGCGGACGAAGACGCGCTCGCCCGACTCGAAGCGAAGTCGCGCGCGATCGCCGAGCAGCGCGCCTCCCGAGCGACGGCTGGAAGGATCGACCGCGACCATGCCTACCCCGGGCGTGTCGTCCACGCGATCGGTTTCGAGCCAGTGGCGAATCAGGGCCCCAGCCAGGCTCGACTTCCCGGCACCGGGAGGTCCGGTCAGGCCGATCACGCTGTTCGCGTCAGGCGTGCGGGATTCGAGCGTTCGCAGGGTGTACCGCTGCAATTCGAGTTGGTCGGGGCGCACGTCCTCGACCTGGGCGAGTACCCGGGCGATGGCCGGGTCTTCGCCCCGCAGGACCGCGTCGAGTTCGGCGTCGATCCCGGGTTCAGCCAACGCCGTGTGCGCGGGCCGCGATCTCGACCATATCTCCTACGATCCGGTAGAGGTCGTAGTCCTTCGGGGTGTATACGGCGGCGACGCCGCGCGCTTCGAGCCAGGCGGCGTCTTCAGCGGGGATGATGCCGCCGACCACGACCGGGACCTCTACCTCCTTCAACACCTCCGGTACCAGTGCGCGGTGTGCGCCGGACAGGATCGAGAGTCCGATCAGGTGCACGCCCTCCTGCTGCGCCGAGCGCACGATCTCTTCGGGGGTCAGGCGAATCCCCTGATACACGACCTCGATCCCGGCGTCCCGCGCGAAGATCGCGATTTGCTCCGCGCCACTGGAGTGGCCGTCGAGTCCCGGCTTTCCGACGAGGGCCTTGAGGCGCCGGCCCAGTTGAGCGGAGACCGCGGTCACCCGTTCGCGGATCTCGTTGATCGGGCCATCGCTGCGGAGCTTGATGGGCGCGTCGATACCGGTCGGGGCGCGGTATTCGCCAAAATTCTCGCGGAGCACATCCGACCACTCGCCCGTGGTTACGCCCGCATGGGCACAGCGGATCGAGGGAGGCATCACGTTGCCGCCGTTTCGCACCGCGTCGCGAAGTGCTGTGAGGGCGGTCTCTGCCTCGCCGTCGTTGCGCTTGCTGCGGATGGCGCGAAGCCGTTCCAGTTGGAGTTCGGCGGCCTCCCGATTGACCGTGAGCACGCCCGCCGCCTCTCCCAGCACGAGCGGGGAAGGGTCGCTCTCGACAAAACGGTTCATGCCGACCACGACGCGCTCGCCATTCTCGATCTGTTCGAGTCGGCGCGCATTCGACTCGACCAGTGCGCGCTTGATGTAGCCCGACTCGACGGCCGCGACCGCGCCCCCCTGCTTTTCGATCCGGCGAATCTCGTCCCAGGCCGCCTCCTCGATTTCGCGGGTCTTCTCCTCGATCACGTGGGAGCCCTCGAAGATGTCCGGGTACTCGAGCAGGTCGGTCTCGAAAGCCAGGATCTGCTGGATCCGGAGCGACCACTGCTGGTCCCAGGGACGTGGTAGCCCGAGCGCCTCGTTCCAGGCGGGAAGTTGCAGCGAACGCGTGCGCGCGTCCTTCGAGAGCGCCACGCCAAGTGCCTCGAGCACGATTCGGGGCACGTTGTTTTCGGGTTGGCTCTCGGTGAGACCGAGCGAGTTCACCTGCACGCCGTAGCGGAAGCGGCGGAGCTTCGGGTCCTCGACGTTGTAGCGTTCCCGCCCGAGCCGATCCCACATACGCGTGAACGCGCGCATCTTGCAGGTTTCCTCGATGAAGCGGATGCCGGAGTTGCAAAAGAACGAGATGCGCCCGAACACGGTCGGCATCTTTTCTGCTGGAACCTCGATCGCATCGAGCACCGAGATCGCGTTTGCGAGCCCGAATGCGACTTCCTGGACCGGAGTCGCGCCCACTTCCTGCAGGTGGTAGGAGCAGATGTTGATCGGGTTCCAGTTGGGGACCTGGTCTACCGTGTACTCGATGATGTCGGTCGTCAGGCGCAACGACGCCGCAGGCGGGAAGATGTAGGTCCCGCGCGAGAGGTACTCCTTGAAGATGTCGTTCTGGGTGGTCCCCCGGAGGCTGGCAAAATCGACGCCGCGCCGCTCCGCAACCGCGAGGTAGAGGGCCAGCAGCCACGCGGCGGTCGCGTTGATCGTCATCGAGGTGTTCATCCGGTCGAGCGGGATGGCTTCGAGCAACTGCTCCATGTCATCGATCGAGGAGACCGGCACTCCCACCCGGCCGACCTCGCCCGAGGCGAGCGCGTGGTCCGGGTCGTAGCCGGTCTGCGTGGGAAGGTCGAACGCGATCGAGAGGCCGGTCTGCCCCTTCTCCATGTTGGAGCGGTAGAGCTGATTCGAGGCCTGCGCGGTCGAGTGTCCGCTGTAGGTCCGAAAGATCCAGGGACGGTCGGGCATGGCCGGGAGGCTACCCCGAGCGGGCCGTGCCCGGCAAACCTGCGCGGCCGCCGTGGCGGGCCTCCCGAACCTAGCCGCGTCGCGAATGCACCGGGTCGGGCCGCCCTTCGCCCCGACGCCCCGGCTCAGGCGCGGCGCTCGAGAGCCGGGAGTTCCCCGAGTTCCTCGATCGAGCGGTTTGACCCCTTTTCAAGCCGTTCGGCCAGTCGCGCGAGTTCCCGGCCGAAGCTCCCGAAGCGGTAGGATTCGCCCGATCGGGACCCCTCGAGTTTGGCCGCCGCATCCCGTAGTAGACCTCGCGCACCTGCGAGATTCCCGTTTGCGAGATGGTGCAGGGCTGCGCCGGCCATGATCATGCCCTGCAGTTTCTGGCGCTCGATTCCCGTGGCCGCCAACCAGACCGGCTCCAGGATCTCGTGGACCTCGAAGAACAGGCCCGCGTCCCACGCGGCCCGGGCCCGCTCCAGCGGTTCCTGCTCTGCGCCGTATTCGCGAATCCAGTTGCGTGCGGCCGCGAAGCGCGGCGCCCGGTCTTCTATGTACGCCCGGAGTGGCGCGAAGCGAGCCTCGAGCCCATCGGGCCCGAATAGGCTCGCTCCGTCCTCGCTGCGCAAACGTCGAAGCGCCGGTCCCGGCGCCGCACCCTGCGCGAAACGTTCGAGTTCGGCGAGTGCCCGGTCCGCTTCCTTTTCGCCGGTGGAGGCTTCGACGAACAGGTCCGCGAACGCGTCGCGCACCAGTAGGTGTGGGTGGGTCTTCAAAGCTCGGGACCTCGCGGCTGACCGGGGCTTGCTCCACGCCGAATTGCTGAACAGATGCTGCGAGAGTGCATGCCCTCGGTCCCCGAGCACAGGGTACAGGAGACGGCCGTACTTCTACGCAGTGCGGGCGCAAAGTCCGTGCCTTCTAGAGAGTTGCTATGGTTTGCTTCGATGCGCGTGTCAGGCTCTTTGTGGCTCGTCCTGGCGCTGCTGGTGGGTGTAGGGCCCGGTCGCGTCGCGGCAGACGCCGGGGAATTGTCGGATCGCGGGCTCTCGCGCGAGGCGCACGCCCTCTCGAGTGACCTGATGAGCCCTTACTGCCCGGGCCGGACGCTGGCGGATTGCCCCAGTCCGGACGCCGCCGCGCTCCGCCAGGAGATCCGGACGCGTCTGGCTGCGGGTGAGACCTCCGAACAGGTTCGGGCGGGGCTCGAGCGCCAGTTCGGGGACGCGGTCGTGGGCGTTCCGCGCACCCCGATCGGTTGGATCCTTCCCGGGATCGGGCTGCTGATCGGAGTCTGGCTGCTGCGCAGGGCCTGGAGCAAGATCGGTCCCGCCTGAGGCGGCTGTGCTGGGCGCGGACGCCCGCCCCGGGGCTGGTGGCGACCGCGTCCCGGGCGCCTGTCGGACACGCGTTGGGTGGAAGGGTCGAACTTGGACTGAGCCCGCGGCTCAGTCGGGTCGACACAAGGGGTCGGTGGTCGATCACGCCGGTCTTCCGGATCGCGCCGAGCCGGTGGTCCCTCGATACCTCCCCCTCGATGATTGATCGGCCCCGGTCGCGATGGGACGCGGCCGCCGCGGAGTCTATCGGCCCAATCGCCGGGGAGGTCAAGTCGTTTCGTCGGCGGCCGGCCCGGAGCCGTTCCCGCCGGGTCCCGGGATCCGGTATGTTCCGTTTCGGAACGGCCGGGGCCCCGGCTCTGCGGCCGTGACGGCAAGACCACGCCCCTCCGCTGCTCGAGGTCACAAGGAGAGTCCGAATGTCGTCGCTGGATGCCTCCTGGAGCCGCGGTTCACTGGAAGTCGGCGGACGGGCCCACCAGATCTGGCGCCTCGCGGCGATCGAGGAGGCCGGGATCGGAGAACTGGCCAGGCTGCCGCGCTCTATTCGGGTGCTGCTCGAGAACCTGCTTCGACACGAGGATGGCGTGACCGTGACGCGTTCCGACATTGCCGCGCTCGCCGGCTGGTCGCCCTCTGCCGCGAAGGACCGGGAGATCGCGTTCCGTCCGGCCCGGGTGCTGCTCCAGGACTTTACGGGTATTCCGGCCGTCGTCGACCTGGCCGCGATGCGCGATGCGCTCGCCGAGATGGGTGGCGATGCGTCGAGGATCAACCCGCTGCGTCCGGCCGACCTGGTGATCGACCATTCGGTCCAGGTCGACTTCTTCGGAACGCCCGATGCGGAGCGCCGCAACGCCGAGATCGAGTTCGAGCGCAACCGGGAGCGCTATGAATTCCTCAAGTGGGGGCAGTTCGCGTTCCGGCGTTTTCGCGTCGTGCCCCCGGACACCGGGATCGTGCATCAGGTCAATCTCGAATTCCTGGCCCCGGTGGTCTGCGCCGAAGGTGAGGACGGGGAGCGGGTCGCGTTTCCGGACACGCTCGTGGGTACCGACTCCCACACGACGATGATCAATGGGCTCGGTGTGCTCGGATGGGGCGTGGGCGGGATCGAGGCGGAAGCGGCCCTGCTGGGTCAGCCTGTCTCGATGCTGATCCCCGAGGTGGTGGGATTCCGATTCTTCGGGACGCTTCCGGAGGGCACCACCGCGACGGACCTGGTGTTGACGGTGACGCAACGACTTCGCGAGCACGGGGTGGTGGGCAAGTTCGTGGAGTTCTTCGGTCCCGGGCTCCTGTCGCTCTCGCTCGCGGATCGCGCCACCGTTGCGAACATGGCGCCCGAGTACGGGGCCACGATCGGGTTTTTCCCGATCGATGTCCTGACACTCGACTACCTGAGGCTCACGGGCCGCGGCGAAGACCAGGTACGCCTGGTCGAGATCTACGCGCGTGCCCAGGGGCTGTTTCATTCCGAAGACGAACTTGACCCCGAGTACTCGGAGCTGCTCGAGTTGGATCTGAGCAGCGTCGAGCCCAGTCTGTCTGGACCCCGGCGTCCGCAGGATCGGGTTCCGCTCGGTCGAGCCAAAGAGCGTTTTCTCGAGGAGTTGCCTGCCTTGCGCGGCGAGGCGACGTCCGAGTCGTTTCCCCGGGTTCGGGTGCGACACGCCGGCACCGAGTTCGAACTCGGTCACGGCTCGGTGGTGATCGCCGCGATTACGAGTTGTACCAATACCTCGAATCCATCGGTGATGGTGGCGGCCGGATTACTCGCGCGACGTGCGGTCGAGCGCGGCCTCGAGGTGCCGGCGTGGGTCAAGACGAGCCTCGCGCCCGGCTCGCGGGTGGTGGCCGACTACCTGGAACGTGCGGAACTGCTCGCGCCGCTCGAGCAACTCGGCTTCCACGTGGTCGGCTACGGCTGCACGACCTGTATCGGAAACAGTGGACCTCTGCCGCGTCCGGTGGCCGAGGCGATCGAGCAGGCGGGCCTGGTCGCGGTCTCGGTGCTCTCGGGAAACCGCAACTTCGAGGGGCGCATCAACCCCTCGGTCCGCGGCAACTATCTGATGTCGCCGCCCCTGGTCGTGGCCTACGCGCTCGCGGGCCGCATGGATCTGGATCTGCGTTCCGAGCCGCTCGGGACCGGCTCCGACGGCAAGGAGGTGTTCCTGCGCGATCTCTGGCCCTCCGCGCAGGAGGTGGCGGCGACGGTTCAGCACTCGCTTACGCCGGAACTCTTCGAGAGCCGCTACGGAGAGGTGTTCGATGGCAGCCCGGTCTGGAACCAGATCGAGGTCCCGCGTGGCGAACGCTACGCCTGGTCACCCGACTCGACCTACATTCTCAAACCTCCCTACTTCGAGGGCATGCGCCGCGAACCGCCCCCGCTGACCTCGATCGAGGGCGCGCGGGTGCTGGCGTTGCTCGGGGATTCCGTGACGACGGATCACATCTCGCCGGCCGGGGCGATTCCGCCCGACAGTCCGGCGGCCGAGTACCTGATCGAACGCGGGGTCGCGCCCGCCGACTTCAATTCTTTCGGATCGCGCCGCGGGAACCACGAGGTGATGGTGCGCGGTACCTTCGGGAACATTCGGCTCCGGAACCGGCTCGCTCCCGGTACCGAGGGCGGCTTCACGACCTGCCTGCTCGATGGCGAGCAGACCACGATCTACGCTGCCGCGCGGCGCTACGCGGAGGCCGGCGTGCCGCTGATCGTGATCGGCGGGAGCGAATACGGTACGGGCTCGTCCCGCGACTGGGCTGCGAAGGGCACCAAGTTGCTCGGCGTTCGCGCAGTGATCGCAGAGAGCTTCGAGCGCATCCACCGCAGTAACCTGATCGGGATGGGCGTCTTGCCGCTCGAGTTCAAGCACGGCGAGGGCGCCGAACGCCTGGGCCTCACGGGCCACGAGCGCTACTCGATCGACGGGCTCGAGACACTCGAGCCGGGCCTGGAACTCGCTGCCGTGGCGCGTGGCGAAGCGGGTGCCGAACGCCGCTTCCGGGTCCGTGTCCGGATCGATACCCCCGACGAACTCGCGTACTACCGGCACGGCGGAATCCTCGACTACGTACTGCGCGGCCTGCTCGGGGACTGAGCGGCTCCCGTCTATCTCACTCCCCGGCGGAGGCTCGCGCGACACCCCTGCGTGGTTTCCGTTCCGGCGGGCACGAGCCTGTGGCCCGCGCAGGCGGCTTCCCGGGCCCGGTTCAGGAGCGCCGGGTTCCCACGCACACGGCCTCGGCCACCTCCCGGGCAGTTTCGGGCGCGAGGTACGGGTGCATCGGTAGGCTCAGGATGTGTTCGCACAGGTACTCGGTGACCGGGAGCGATCCGGGGCCTTGGCCCGCGGACCGGTAGGGCGCCTGCAGGTGGAGCGGCATCGGGTAGTAGATGCCGAACGGGATGCCCGCATCCCTCAGCGATTCGAGCACCGGTTCGCGTTTTTCGACCAGGATCGAGTACTGGGCCCAGGCGCTCGTGACTCCCTCGCTCCGCGACGGAACCGTCACCGCTTCCGCCAGGTCTCGATCGTAGCGCCCCGCCAGTTCCTCGCGCGCCCGAAGCTCGTCCGGGAAGACGTCGAGCTTGGCCAGCAGAATCGCTGCCTGGAGCGTGTCCAGTCGCCCATTGATTCCGATGCGGGCCAGTTCGTATTTCTCGGATCCCTGGCCATGGACGCGCAGCGAGCGAATCCGCGCGGCCAGTTCGGGATCGGTGGTGAAGACCGCCCCCCCGTCCCCGTAGCAGCCGAGCGGCTTGGCCGGGAAGAAGCTCGTGGCGGTCAGCGGTGCGAGCGACCCGACCTTGCCCTCGGGGGTTCTCGCCCCCAGAGCTTGCGCAGCGTCGTCGATCACGGCGAGGTCGTGCCGCTCGGCAACCTGCGCGATGCGCAGATGGTCGGCCGGCAGGCCGAACAGGTCCACCGGGATCACGGCGCGGGCCCGGAGCCGCCCTTCTCGCTCGACGCGCTCGACCCGTTGCTCCAGGTCGTCGGGATCGATGTTGAAGGTCCGGCGATCCACTTCGACGAAGACCGGTTCCGCCCTCAGCAGCAGTACGACCTCTGCGGTCGCCGGAAAGGTGAACGCGGGTAGAAAGACCGCGTCACCGGGGCCGACCTCGTGTGTCATCAACCCAAGCAAGAGTGCATCGGTCCCGCTCGAACAGCCGATCGTCTGCGCCCCGACGAAGTCCCCGAGCCGTCGTTCGAACTCGTCGACCTCGGGGCCCATCACGTAGCGCCCGTGGTCGAGAACCGTCTCGATGCGAGCATCGATTGCGGACTTGAGCCGGCGGTACTGTGACCCCAGATCGACGAACGGAATCCGGCTCATCGGAGTTCGCGCAGCTCGGGTGCCGCTGCGAGCGCGACGAGGCCGCGTCTGCCGCGCACGGACGCGAGTCCGAGCGCGTAGCGGCGCGCCTCAGGGATCGGACCGAGACGCCCGGGATCGCGCCGCGTACCCGCGAGACTCCTGTCCGGGTAGCCGGCGCCGGCAACTCCGAGATCCTTCACGTCCGATGTGTCCTTGAGAAGCGTCTGCCCTCGGCGGGCCCGAGTGACCCGGGCAAGGCGCGCGCCTCACCGAGCGGGCGCGGATTTTCTGGGCTAGGTGGGCGCCACCATAACATCCTCGTGGTCGCCTCCGGTCTAGACGCGGAAGGCCATGCCGGCCCTCCGGGCAAACCGGGCTTCGCGCCGGGGTCCCGAGGGCTCCCGCGCGACGCTCGGGCGGTTGATTCGGCGCTCCGCTGATCGCGGGCCCGGCCCCGCTCCGGGTTTTTGGCCCCGGGTTTCCGGAGGTCTGTGCCCGCCACCTCGGGCTGCCCCTCACGGGCAGCGGCGCCGAGCGGTTTCGTCTGCCGTCTCGGGACCCGGATCCCGGTCCGGGGAGCCGCGCGCCGCTGGGCCCACTACCCAACTCGGCCGCAACCCCTGCTAGACTGCCGCCGCGCGAGCGCCGGGGTGAGGTCGGACTCGCGCCTGACGAAGCGAGACGGGGAAAGGGTGGGGTGGAGGCACTGATTCCAATCGATCCGATCCGGTTCGGGGTCGGGTCAATCCTGATCATCGCGCTGATCATCTCCTTCGCCTGCTGGCGTCCCTCCTGGATCGTCCGGCACGCGCGGCTGGTGTTGACCGGCGTGCTGCTGGTTTCGCTCGGTGCAGTCGCCCTGATCGTTCGGCCCGCGCCGCTCGGGCTGCGGATCGACATCGATCCCTCCTCGGGGCCCCTGCTTCCGGTATCAGATCCGGGGCAGGAGGTGTATGCGGAGGCTTCGCTGTCCTTCGGCTCCGACGACATCTACGTGGTCGCGATGGAGACCGACGGGATGTTCACGGAGGAGAATCTGACGACCCTCCGGCGTGTGACCGATGAGATCCGGCGTCTTCCCGGAGTACGCGGCGCCAAGAGCCTCGTGAACTCCCAGGTGTTTCGCTACGACCCGGACTACGAGTGGGTCGAGATTCAGGAACTGATCGAGGACATTCCTTCGGACCCGAACGAACTCTCGAAGCTTTCCGACGAGGCGCTCCAGGATCCCCTGTTCCTGAAGACGATGGTCTCGCGCGACGGAAAGACCGCGGCGATCAACATCACCTTCAGCGCGATGGACGATGCGGAGTTCGTGGGCAGAGATCTCGACGGCCGAATCCGGCGGATTTTGGACGCCGAGACCGATCAGGAGACGAGCTTCTTCATTGCGGGCCGGCCGCATGTGAGGGCCCAGGCCTACCACATCATGGTCGGCGATCTGTTGCGTCTGGTACCTCTGGCGGTGCTGGTTGCCGCGGCCGTGGTCTTTCTGATCACGGGTTCGCTCCGCGGCACGATGTTGCCGCTGCTCAACTGCCTGCTCGCGACGCTCTGGACCTTCGGGGCGATGGTCCTGGTTGGCAAGGACATGAATCTGATCTCGATGGTGCTCGCGCCGACGCTGATCTGCGTCGGGAGCGTCTACGGCGTACATGTCATGTCCCGCTATGACTACGAAGCGGGTTCGGCGCCCGATCCGCTCACGGCGGCACTCAAGACGCTCGAGTACATGCGAGTTCCCGTATTGATGGCGGGCTTCACCACCACGGTCGGATTCGGCGCGCTGATGCTCGCCGACGTTCGGGCCACGAACGAACTCGGAGCCTTCTGCTCGTTCGGGATTAGCTGCGTGACGCTGCTTTCGCTCACCGGGCTGCCCGCGGCGCTCGCGCGTCTGCCCCTCGAGGAGCATACACAGGGCCCGGAGGGCGTCGTCTACCCCAACCGGCCACGTCTCTCATCCTGGCTCAGCCGCCGGATCGGCGAGATGCTGGATGCCTTCGGCCAGATGCTGACGCGCCGCGCGACACGGGTCCTGACCCTCTGGGGAACCCTCACGGTGATCGCGCTGATCCTGATTCCTCGGATCGTGATCGACACGGATTTTCTCACCTTCTTCAACGAGGACTCGAAGGTCCGCACGGACTTTCGGGAAGTGAACCGCCTGCTCACGGGGGCGATTCCGATCTACGTGATCTTCGACGCGGAGGACAGTGGCTTCTTCCGCGATCCCGAGATGCTCCGCTATCTGCAGCGGGTCCAGCAAAAGCTCGAGAAACAGAGCGGCGTGAGTCAGGTGCTTTCGACCATCGACTTCGTGACGCGTGCGAACCGCGCGCTCGGGAACGATGATCCCGAAGCGGAACGCATCCCGGACAGCCGCATGGCGGTGGCCGAGATCATGTTCATGCTTCCCAAGGAGGATACCCGCCGTTTCCAGGTGTCCAACCACTCGAGTACGAATCTCGTGGTTCGTACCGGCGAACTCGGTTCGCGCGCGATCGCGGCGCTCGAGAAACGGATTCTCGGAGTCATTGCGGAAGAGGAGACTCCTCAGGGAGTCAGGGTCGACATCACCGGAAACACGATCTTGATCAACAGGAGCGCGGACGGGATCGCGGGCTCGCAGGCGAGTACAGTCGGGATGGCCGCTCTGACGATCTTCGCCCTGGTCTGCCTGGTCTTCCGCTCCGTCAAGGTCGGGGTGCTCTCGATGGCGCCCAACATCGTTCCGGTGCTGATCTTCTTCGGGACTCTGGGCGCCGGTGCGGCGCCACTCTCGGTTCCGACCAGCCTGATCGGGAGCATCACGCTCGGAATCGCGGTCGACAACACGGTTCACTACGTCGTGTCCTACTTGAGACAGCGGGAAGCGGGTGCGACTCCGAATGAAGCGGTCATGTACGGAATGCACCTGGTGGGTCGCCCGATCTTTGTGACCTCGATCATGCTCATGATCGGCTTCTCGGTTATTACCGTCTCGGGTTTCGCGACGCTGCGTCAGTTCGGCTACCTGGCATCCATCACAATGGGCATCTGCATGTCTACGGATCTCTCCCTGCTTCCCTCCCTTCTGGTCCGAACCCGACCCTAGGCGCGAGCAGAACCCACGGGGATTCCTGCAATGCCGGACGACGAAAGGTCCGGGGTGTGCATAGTGAGAAGGCGGACTCGACGAAGTATCGGAGGAGCGTGGTGAGCCGCGCATCGACGCTTCTGACCCTGCTCAAGGTCTTGCTGCTCGTGCTGTTTGTGGCGAGCACGAACCACGGTGTCGGTGCCCGGATCCTGGAGTTCTGGGCTCGCGGCTACTGGCTCGCGCTCGTGGTCTTCCTCGGGATCTGGTCTCTCGCGCTCCTGGCGCTCACGATTTCTGCGTTCTTGCCGCGGCTCTGGATGCGTCTCTGCTGGGCCGTACCGATTGCTCTTTCTACCCTTGCCGGGGCGGTCGTCTTCTCGATTGCGAGGGTGCAACTCTCACTTTTCGAGGTCGTGCTGTACTGGAGCGAGCGAGCACATTGGGGAGATGCGCTCGAGAGCTATTCCGCCTGGCTCTACCAGCCGCTGCTGCTGGTCCTGGTCGGAATCGTGGCGATGCTGCTCCCGGTCACGATCCGTCTGCCCCGGGTGCGACTTCTCTGCGCGGTTCCGCTCACGCCAATCCTGGCAACCTCGGCGCTGCTGATTTACCAGGGCGGTGAGGGAACCCGGGCGCTTCCGGAACAGTTCAATGCGATCTCGATGACGGCGGTGCTGGTACTCGGGAGTTCTCAATTCGATTCTGAGTTCTCCCGGGAGTCGGTTGCCCTCGATCTCGCAGGTTCTCCGCCGGTCGACCACGTCATTCTGATCGTCGACGAGAGCGTACGGGCGGATTTTCTCGACTTGAACCTGGAGCGGGGGGTGACTCCATTCCTGCGCTCGCGTGGGGAGTCGATCGCGAATTTCGGCTATGCGGTTTCCGCAAGTAACTGCAGCTTGTTCAGCAACCTGACTCTCCGATTTGGAGGTACACCCGAGCGCGTCTCCGAGTCGATCCGCTCCGGGCCCTCGATCTGGAGTTATGCTCACGCGGCCGGCTTTCGGACGGTTTATGTCGATGCTCAGTATGTTGGCGGCGCGCTGCAGAACGGGATGACGGCCGTCGAGCGTGGGACGATCGATGAATTCGTTCAGTTCGATGGTTTCTCCAGGCCCGAACGCGACCACGAAGCCGCGCGTGAACTGCGTCGGATCACGAGTTCACCAGATCGCCATTTCGTTTACGTCAACAAGAATGGATCGCACTTCCCCTACATACGGAACTACCCGCGCCAGGCCGCGCCTTTTGAGCCCGACATGGAGCCCGGCGAAGCGCTGGGGCGGAGTCGGGAGAGGCTGCTCAACTCGTACAAGAACTCCATTCGTTGGACCGTCGACGGATTCTTTCGGGAACTCCTGAGCGACGACCTTTCGAATACGGTCGTCATCTATACCTCGGATCACGGGCAGAATCTCATGGACCGCGGAGTCGTGTTTCAGTGCGACTCGAGTGATCCCCACTTCCTCGAGGGATTGGTACCGCTGCTGGTTCTGACGGGAGATCAGGAACTGGCGGTCCGAGTTACAGATGCTGCAGCGAGGAATCGCGGCCGCGCGACTCATTTCGAGATCTTTCCCACCCTGCTCGAGTTGTTCGGCTTCGAGCGGTCAGAAGTGGCGTCCGCCTACGGAGAGGGTCTGCTCGGAAGATTGGGGGAGCGATCCCGCCGTTTCAGCTATGGGCCCATCGCGGGCTATCCGGGGCGCGAGGTGCGTTGGAAGGAAATGCCGCCGGACTTGGCCGGGCTTCAGGAGGCCCGCGAGTCTAGGCCGAGTGATCGGGAGTGATCGCCGACTGAGCGTGATCTCCACACACAGGCTGCGGCCACCCGGAGGGTCGAGCCCGGCCGGTTTCAACTTTGCAAGGCTG
>JAYZEO010000091.1:0-12806 GCA_036337215.1 Myxococcota bacterium
GAAAGGCTGCGGCGTGAAGCGCAACGAAGAAGGCACCAGTCTCGCGTGCTCCTTCTGCGGCAAGAGCCAGAAGGAGGTCAGGAAGCTGATCGCGGGGCCCACCGTCTACATCTGTGACGAGTGCATCGAACTCTGCAACGACATCATCGCAGAGGAAGCTGGCCGCGATGGTGAGACCCCCCAGTCTTCGGTTCCGAAGCCCAAGGAGATCAGCGAAACGCTCGATCAATACGTGATCGGGCAGGAGCGGGCCAAGAAGGTACTTTCGGTGGCGGTGCACAACCACTACCGGCGCATTGAGAACCACTCCGTGGTCGGCGACGTCGAGTTGCAGAAGTCCAATATCTTGCTGCTCGGTCCGACAGGCTGTGGCAAGACCTTGCTTGCCCAGACCCTGGCAAAGATCCTCGAAGTTCCGTTCACGATCGCCGACGCCACGACGCTGACCGAAGCTGGCTACGTCGGCGAAGACGTCGAGAACATCATCCTCAACCTGCTGCAGGCCGCGAACTACGACGTGGAGAAGGCGCAGCGCGGGATCGTGTATATCGATGAGATCGACAAGGTGGCGCGCAAGAGCGAGAACCCCTCGATCACGCGCGATGTTTCCGGCGAAGGGGTCCAGCAGGCGCTGCTCAAGATCATCGAGGGGACGGTCGCGAATGTCCCTCCAAAGGGAGGCCGCAAGCATCCGCAGCAGGAGTTCGTGCAGGTGGATACCACCAACATTCTCTTCATCTGCGGCGGCGCTTTTCACGGGATCGAGGAGATCATCGAGCGGCGCGTCGGGGTTCGGGGTATGGGCTTCGGCTCCGAGCTCCACACCAAGAATTCGCGCAGGCTCGGCGAGATTCTGAAGGAGTACCAGCCCGAGGATCTACTAAAGTTTGGAATGATTCCGGAGTTCGTGGGACGCCTTCCGGTCGTGGCGACGCTCGAGGAACTCGACGCGGCGGCCCTGGTAGAGATCCTGACCGAACCCAAGAACGCCCTGATCAAGCAATACCAGAAGCTGATGGAACTCGAGGGCGTGTCGCTTCGCTTTACAGACCCCGCCCTGGCCGCGCTCGCACAGGTCGCACTGGAACGAAGGGCGGGTGCGCGCGGGCTGCGCTCGATCCTCGAGCACACTATGCTCGACATCATGTATGAGATTCCATCCCGCGGCGACGTATCCGAGGTGGTCATTGGTCAAGAGGTGATTCGGGACCATGCGGATCCGATCATCGTGTACCACCAGGCAGAGAGTGCGTAGGGGAGCAGTGCATGGGCTTTTTTAAGACCGACGACGAAGATCGCGAACAGCCAGAGAATCCAGGCGAGGCCGGCGCGGGCTGGGTACCGCTCCTCCCTCTCCGCGACATCGTGGTCTTCCCCCACATGGTGGTACCGCTCTTCGTGGGTCGGGAGCGGTCGGTCAAGGCGCTCGAGGAGGCGATGGGTCGGGATCAGCGGCTCATGCTTGCGGCGCAGTGCGACGCGCGTACCGACGATCCAGGAGAAGGGGACATCCACGAGATTGGAACCCTCGGTACGATCGTGCAGTTGATCCAGCTTCCCGACGGGACCGTCAAGGTTCTGGTCGAAGGCAAATCCCGCGCACGGGTGACGGCCTACGATCCGAATGTGAGCGACTATTTCCTGGTCGCGCCCGAAGAGGTCGAGCAGACCGAGGAGGAGGATGCAGAGACCGTCGCGCTTACGCGCAGTGTGAAGGCAGCCTTCAAAAAGTACGTGGAGCTCAACAAGAAGGTACCGCCGGAAATGCTCTCCAGCGTTTCCAGCCTCGGGTCCGCTTCGGCACTTGCGGATACCGTGGCGGCGCATCTGAACCTCAAGGTCGAGGACAAGCAGCGGCTCCTGGAGATCCTGAGTCCGCGTGAACGACTCGAAGAGATCATGAGTCTGATGCAGGCGGAACTGGACGTTCTCCAGGTCGAGAACCGGATCCGGTCCCGCGTCAAGAAGCAGATGGAGCGCTCCCAGAAGGAGTACTACCTGAACGAGCAGATGCGGGCGATCCAGAAGGAACTCGGGGAGCGCGACGAGTTCAAGAGCGAGATCGAGGAACTCTCCGACAAGCTCGCCGCTCTCAAGATGTCCGACGAAGCCCGGGAGAGGTGCCAGAAGGAAATCAAGAAGCTCAAGGCGATGACCCCCACCTCGGCCGAAGCCACGGTGGTGCGCAACTACGTCGACTGGATTCTGTCTCTGCCCTGGGGCGAAGACTCCGAGGAAAACAAGGACATCAAAGCGGCCGAAGAGGTGCTCGATTCCGACCACTACGGCCTGGAGAAGCCCAAGGAACGGATTCTCGAGTACCTGGCGGTTCGTGCGCTGGTCGACGAAATGAAGGGCCCGATCCTGTGCTTCGTGGGCCCTCCTGGCGTGGGCAAGACCTCGCTCGGCCGCTCAATCGCGAGCGCAACGGATCGAGACTTCGTCCGGATCAGCCTGGGCGGCGTGCGTGACGAGGCCGAGATCCGCGGCCATCGGCGCACCTACATCGGCGCCATGCCGGGCAAGATCATTCAGGGCCTCAAGAAGGCGGGATCGGGGAACCCGGTCTTCTTGCTCGACGAGATCGACAAGTTGTCGATGGACTTCCGCGGAGACCCGAGTTCGGCGCTGCTCGAGGTCCTCGATCCCGAGCAGAACCATACCTTCAACGATCACTACCTGGATCTCGACTACGACCTTTCGCGGATCCTGTTCATCACGACGGCGAACACGCTTCAGGGAATCCCGCTTCCGCTTCAGGACCGGATGGAGATCATTCATCTGCCGGGTTACATCGAAGAAGAAAAGCTCCAGATCGCCAAGCGCTTTCTGATTCCCAAGCAACTGAAGACGCACGGACTTTCTGACGAGGTGCTCGGTCTGAACGATGCTGCGCTGCTTCAGATGATCCGCCTCTACACCAAGGAGGCGGGCGTTCGAAGTCTGGAGCGCGAACTGGGCACCATCTGCCGCAAGGTGGCTCGCGAAGTCGTCGCGAGCGAGGAGCCGATCCGGGTTCGCGTTGCGCCGCGGAGCCTGCGAAAGTACCTGGGCATTCCGCGTTATCGCTACGGCAAGCGCGAGGATGCGGACCAGGTCGGCGTCTGCACCGGCCTCGCCTTTACGGAGGTGGGGGGCGAGTTGCTCAACATCGAGGCGCTCGTCACTTCCGGCAAGGGCAAGGTTCAGATCAGCGGTCGCCTGGGCGAGACGATGCAGGAATCGGCACACGCCGCGGTCTCCTACGTGCGGCGGCGTGCCAGGCAGCTCGGCCTGGCCAGGGACTTCTACCAGAAGGTCGACATTCACGTGCACATTCCCGAGGGCGGTGTGCCCAAGGACGGACCGTCGGCCGGAATCACGATGGCGACCGCGCTCACGTCGGCGCTGACCGGGATCCCGATCAAGGCCAACATCGCCATGACGGGCGAGGTGACGCTGCGCGGCCGGGTTCTTCCGATCGGAGGTCTCAAGGAGAAGCTGATCGCGGCACTTCGCGGGGGCGTCGATACGGTGTTGATTCCGAAGGAGAACGAGCGAGACCTCAAGGAAGTGCCCGCCAAGGTGACACGAGGGCTCGAGATCGTACTCGTCGAGCACATGGACGAGGTCCTTCAGCATTCACTCCAGTTGGTCGATCCGACCGTGCTCTCAGATCCAATGGAATACCCGCTCGAAGGGATCTTCGAGGTCTCGGTAGAGGCTCCCGGCACGGTCAACTGATCCGCGGGCGGGTAGCTCAGAGGTAGAGCAGCGCCCTTACAAGGCGCGGGTCGCAGGTTCGAATCCTGCTCCGCCCACGGAGGCGGCCGCTGCTGGCACTCGGAAGTGCGCGGCGAGGTCTTCGACGCGGGTTTTGACCTGGCTCTTCCAGGTCTCGCAGGTCCCGACTTCGAGTCTGCGGGCTGCAGGCGGAGCGAGGTTCTGATGCGCGGATTGGATCAGCGCAGCCAGGGTCCGGGCGGGCTGCGATTCGGCGGGCCGATCGAGTTTAGGGGGGATGCCGAAGCTGAGCGGTCGCGGCAGATCCCATCCTGAAACCGTCTCGGCCAGACATTCCGCGTGGGTGGTTCCGAAGTGGTCTCGTTCGAGTTGGGCCAGGGGCCGCCGCTCGCAGATCGCGCGCGTGACCACCGCGGCGTAGCGCTCGCCGTGTGCGGCGTGCATTGCGCAGATGCCTAGATCGTGGACCAGCCCGGCCAGATACGCCTCCCGTTCCAGGTCGATTCCGCGCTGGTATGCCCCGAACTGCGCGCCGATGGCGATTTCCAGGCTGTGTCGCAGCAGCGCCGACCCCGCCAGAATCCCGATCTGGAGCCGCATCAGACCCTGAGCTACCAGCGCGCTTGCGGCAATCTCGGCAACGGTGCGCGAACCCAGAATCAGGATGGCCCGGTCGAGTCTTCGCATTTGCCCCGGCATGCCGTAGAGGCGCGACTGGGCGAGGCGCTCGATTTCGGGGGCCAGCCCCGCGCAGGACTCGAGTTCGGCCTGCAGCGCTTCTACTCTCAGTCCGGGATCGTGCCCGAGCCGGAGAACCCTTCCGATCCGTGCGAGATCCGGGCTCATGTATTCTTGATCCTCCAGCAGGCCCGCAGCGCATCCTCGAAGGTCCACCGGGCCTCGGCCGCGAGGGCCAGAGATTCCCAGGTCTCGGAGGCCTGCCGGCTAAACCATTCAGCGATTACCGGGTCGAGGCGCGTACCGGCGTCGGCCCGGATCGTCTCGATTGCGGCCGTGTGTGATTCTGCGGATTTATAGGGACGTTCGGAGCGCACGGCATCGTAGGTGTCGGCGACCGAAAAGATCCGCGCCGGGAGGGGGATCTCTTCGGCGGTCAATCCCGCCGGGTAGCCACTGCCGTCCCAGGCCTCGTGGTGGCAGGCGAGAACACTACGGGCCCGGTCAAGAAACCTGATCTTCTCGACCAGTCGGGCTCCCTGTTCGGGATGTTGTCGCATGATGCCCCACTCGGCCGGTGTGAGGGGTCCCGCCTTGAGCAGAATCGCGTCGGGCATGCCGATCTTCCCGATGTCGTGGAGCAGTGCGCCGCGATACAGATCCTCCAACTCGATATGTTCCAGCCCTAGGCCGATGGCGATCCGGATCGAGTAGGTGGCAACGCGCTGCGAGTGACAGGCGGTCTCTTTCTCGCGGCAGTCCAGAGCGGCCACGAGCGCGGCGAGCGTCTGATCGTACGCCTCCCGAACGGTGTCCAGCGCGAGTTCCAGGCCGCGGGTCTGCGCTTCGATGTCGCTGCCCGTCGGGAGCCACGGGTCGGGAGCGAATGCTCCCCGGTGGGCGTCTAGCAGCGCAGAGCGAACCGCGGCCTCGAGGGCGTCGTCCAGGATCTCGAGCGGGATTACATCGATGGCGCCGGCGTGCAGGTATTCCCGTGCGACCGCGGTCGGTGCGCCCGCCGGCAGCAATGCGATCCACGGTATGGGGGAGGCCCGATCCGGCGTCTGCCGAGGGGCGTAGCACCCTTCCGCGAAGTCCGGGTCCCCGTAAATCAGCCACAGGTCGCAGTCCGCGTGCAGATCGAGCGAGAGCTCGATTTCCGGACCGAGCGCCGCCCGGATTCGGGCCTCGAGTGGGTCGGCACCGACCAGGTTGACTCGGGGTGACCGCTGCTGGTCCCGCGAATCCCTCATCGTGTCCTCCCCTCGGCCCACGCACACCATCGTCCTCGTCCGAGATTTCCATGAGCGTCCGCAGGGTTTGCGTGGCCGTCGGGGTTTCTGTAGAAAGGGGCGCCGGGGGGCGGTAGTTCAATTGGCTAGAGCACCGGCCTGTCACGCCGGAAGTTGCGGGTTCGAGTCCCGTCCGCCCCGCCAGATCGAGCCCGGTGCGCTGCGAATGGCCGAGCGGAGTGCCGACCGTTCCGGGTTCATCCAGGGGAAGACGTCGTGGATCGGGCCGACGGGCGGACGCTGCTAGTCGGTGTCCGGCTTCGTCCCGCTCCAGAGTCGCGCGAGTCGCTCACGAATCTCGCGCTCGTCTCCCTGATCGCTCGGCCGGGAGAAGCGCGCGTCCCGCAGGCGGTCGGGAAGATACTGCGCCACGACGAAGTGGCCGGGGTGGTCGTGGGGATACCGATAGCCCTCGCCGTAGCCCTCGCGGCGCAGCAGTTCCGTGGGTGCATTGCGTAAGTGCAGGGGGACGGGAAGCGTGCCGTGCTCTTCGACAGCGGCCGAGGCGAGGCTCAGCGCGCTCAGGCTCGCGTTGCTCTTGGGTGCGCTGGCGAGATAGCTCGCCGCCTGCGTGAGGATCAGGCGCCCCTCCGGGAGTCCGACCCGGTCGAAGGCGGCCGCGGCCGCGACCGCGAGGCTGAGCGCCCTGGGATCGGCGTTGCCGACGTCCTCGGAGGCGAAGATCAGCATCCGACGGCAGACGAAGCGCGGATCCTCTCCGCCTTCGAGCATGCGCACCAGCCAGTACACGGCCGCGTCGGGATCGCTTCCGCGCAGACTCTTGATGAAGGCCGAGATCGTGTCGTAGTGGGCCTCGCCTCCTTTGTCGTAGTCCGGAAGCCGCTGCTCGACAGCCGCTTCCACGTCGCTTCGGGCGATTCGGTGCCGGACGCGCTCGGCTGCGGTTTCCAGCAGCCCGAGTGCCCGCCGTGCGTCGCCCTCGGCAAGCCGCACGATGGCGTCCAGCGCCGGGGCTTCGATCTCCAGTTCCCGTTCCCCGAGTCCGTACTGAGGATCGGCCAACGCGCGGGCCACGATCCGTTCCACGGTCTCGGGCTCGAGTGGACGGAGCGTGAAGACGCGGCAGCGTGAGCGCAGGGCCGGAATCACCTCGAATGACGGGTTCTCGGTCGTGGCGCCCAGCAGGACCACGGTACCGGTCTCTACGTGAGGCAGCAGCACGTCCTGCTGTGCCTTGTTGAAGCGGTGAATCTCGTCGATGAAGAGGGCCGTTCGAGTCCCTCGCTCGCGCAGTACGCGGGCCGTGGCGACCGCATCGCGCAGGTCCTTCACGGTCGCCAGAACCGCAGACATGCCGACCATGCGCAGGCCGGCGTGCGCCGCGAGCAGGCGGGCCAGCGTGGTCTTGCCCGAGCCGGGGGGTCCCCAAAGGACCAGGGACGGCAGTGTGCCCTGGCCACGCACGACGGGTCCGAGCGGTCCGTCTGCACCCAGCAGGTGCTCCTGTCCCTCGAAATTCGAGAGATCGCGTGGCCGTTGGCGTTCCGCCAGCGGTGCGTCGGCCGGCGGTTCCCCTGGCGCGGGGCTTTCGCGAGGGAAGAGTTCCACGGTTCGAGTCTATCGCGGCCCGCACCCGCGGGGGGGTGCCGGGTCGCGTCGCGCCACCGCGAGCCGTATCTTCCGATCGAGATGGACTCCTGGAAGCGCGTCGGAATCGTAGCCAAGCCCGGCCATGCGAGGCTGGGCCCGCTACTCGAGCGACTCGTATCGTTGCTCGACCAAGACGGGCGCGACATGCTCATGGAGGCGGAGGCGGCCGCACAAATTACAAACCTCCGCGGGGCTGAGATCGTCACGCGCGAGGAGGTCACGGCGCGCGCGGATCTGGTGATTGCGGTCGGCGGCGACGGCACCTTGCTGGGAGTGGCTCGCGAGATCGGAGCACGGGCGACCCCGATTTTCGGGATCAGTCTGGGGCATCTCGGATTTCTGACCGCCGTCCGCCCCGAGGACGTCGATCAGGTTCTGCCGGGTGTATTGGCGGGCCGCTGCCGGATCGATGAACGCGCGCGCCTCGAAGTCGTCGTGATCGAAAACGGGGCCGAGACCCGCCGCGAGTTGGTCCTGAACGACGTGGTGCTCACCAAGGGAACCGCACTTGCGCGCATGATCGATCTTCACGTGCGTGTCGATGACCAGCGCGTCGCGACCTACCGCTCCGACGGCCTGATCGTCGCGACGCCGACGGGTTCGACCGCGTACAACCTGTCTGCGGGCGGGCCGCTTCTGGATCCGACCCTGTCCGCGATCCTGTTGACCCCGATTTGTCCGCACACGCTGAGCCAACGCCCGCTGGTGTTGCCTGACAATAACTGGGTGGAGGTTCGGCTGCTTTCGAGCGAGGAGGTCACGCTGACGCTGGATGGTCAGGTCGGCGTGGCGCTTAGTGGTGGAGACCGGGTCCGGATCGCACGCTCGGAGCGGCCGGCACGGCTCGTCTTCGGGGCCGACGAGAACCACTTCGAGACGCTGCGCAACAAGCTCGGCTGGGGAGCGTCTTGATCCGCACGCTGCACGTGCGGAACCTGGCCGTGATTCAGGAACTCGAGCTCGAGTTCGGCCCGGGCCTGAACGTACTCACTGGAGAGACGGGGGCGGGCAAGTCGGTACTCCTGGAGGCGGTTCGGTTGATCTCGGGCGGCCGGGTCGGCTCCAGTTCGGTCCGCGCAGGAGCCGACGAAGCCTCGGCAGAGGCGATCCTCGAGGGCGGGCCGCTGGCAGTGGCCCGGGCGCGGGGGCTCGCGGGGCCGGCAGATACTGAGCTGCTGGTAGCCCGGACGCTACCCGCGGATGGCTCGCGGCGGGCTCGAGTGCGCGTCCAAGGTTCCCTGGCGACCGTGTCCCTGCTCGGGGAACTCGTCGGAACCGCCGTCGAGGTTGCCAGCCAGGGCGACTACCAGCACCTGATCCGACCCGAAGTGCAGGCGGAGCTACTCGACCGTTTCGGAGGCACCGGGCCGAGTCGGGAAGCGCTGGAGGCCCGCTACTGCGAGTGGCGGGACCTGGGGCGCGAGATCGAGGACCGGGTTGCCAGGTCCGCGGAGCGGGTCCGAAGGGAAGACCAGCTAAGCCAGGAGATCCGGCAGATCGAAGATCTCGATCCGGCTCCGGGCGAAATCGACGAACTCGAGGCAGAGCACCGCCGGCTGGCCCACGCCGATCGGCTGGCACACGCGGCGCGGCAGGCACACGATGCGATCGACGGCGACGCTGGAATCCGGGACCGTCTGGGCCAAGCCCGTGCGGTGCTCGCGCAGAACGTGGGTCTAGATCCGGATCTGGGGCCGCTGCTCGAGGGCCTGGAGCGGGCCGCGCTCGAAGTCGAGGAGGCCGCCGTCAGCCTCGCGCGCTACGGCACGGATCTCGAGGCCGACCCGGGTCGGCTCGCAGCCGTCGAGCGCCGTCTCGAGGATCTCGGTCGGCTGCGAAGTCGCTACGGCGACTCCGTGCACGAGATTCTGCAACACCGCGATGCGGCGCGGCGGGAGCTCGACCAGTTGGCGGGAGGCCAGGAGCGGATCGCCGAACTGGAAGCGCGCAGAGCCTCGATCGCGGATACGCTCGAGTCCGACGGACTCCGGCTCTCGGAATTGCGGCGCAAGGCGGCCGCCGGGCTCGAACAGGCGGTCTTGCGAGAGCTCGGGGCCCTCGACCTGGGTGGCGCGCTCTTCGAGGTTCGCCTCGAGCCGTTGGCCGTGCCCCAGGATCTGCCCGCGGGCCCGGAGCCCTTCTGTGGCCCCCAGGGTCGGGAGCGGGCTCGCTTTCACTTGGCCGCGAATGCTGGCGAGGGATCCCGGAAGCTCAAGCAAGCCGCGTCGGGCGGGGAGTTGTCGCGTCTCTATCTCGCGCTGAGGAATGCGCTGCGGGACGCCGGCCGCGGCGGGATTCTGATCTTCGACGAGATCGACGCGGGCATCGGAGGCAAGGCGGCGACGCGTGTGGGCGAGCGTCTCCGCGCGCTGGCCACCCGGCACCAGGTGCTCTGCGTCACGCACCTGCCCCAGATCGCCGCGCTGGCCGAGACCCACCATCGGGTTGCGAAGCGTCGCCGCGCGGGCCGGACCGTGACGCGGATCGAGCGCCTCGGAGCCGAAGACCGCGTTCAGGAGATCGCCAGGATGGCGGGCGGTGGCCGCGTGACCGCGGCGGCGCGTGCGCATGCGCGAGAATTGCTCGAATCGCAGTAGCGGGGCCCCAGGACGGCGAGCAGGGATGGGTGGGCCTTAGGGGCGAAGCCCGAGGGTGAAATGACACATTTTTCAAGTTGATGGCCTCGCACACCGATCCCTTTGAGACCCGCAGATTCAAGGCATCCCGCGGGCTCGACTGTGCAGAGAGAGTGCAAAGATTTGGCCAAGTCCCGCCCAGACAAACGAAATTCGAGTTCGGGTCGCGCCCGAATCCAGGTCACGAACGGCTTCTACCGGGGCCTGGAGTGGCCGGTCGACGGCCACCCGCTGGTAATCGGGCGTGGCTTCGAGGCCGGGCTCTGCCTGTCGGAGCCGACGCTCTCGCGCCGGCACGCGGAACTCGGCTTTGACGGTCCGGCCCTGTTTGTCAGAGACTTAGGCAGCATGAATGGAATACTCGTGAACGGCGTTCGCTGCGAGCAGACAGAACTCGCCGAAGGGGATATGCTCCGAATCGGGGAGTTGGAGTTGCGGGTGCTGCAGCCCGCGCAACAGGGTGAGGGGTGAGCCCGGTGACGCGTGACGCCGGCGAGGATCTGGACGACGTCCTGACCGTGATGCTGATTCCGGGGCACGCCGGCAACGTGCGCCGGTTCACGTTGCGTCGGAAACTGATCCGCATCGCGGGCGGCGCCCTGGTCTGCTTCGCTGTGCTATGTCTCGGCCTCTCCATCGACTACGTGCGGGTGCGCGCCCTGAACTCGGACCTGGAGTTGTTGCAGGGCGAGGTGATCGAGCAGCGCGCGCAGATCGAAGCCTACGCGGAGCGAATGGGCGGCCTGGCCGAGTACCTTCGTGGCGTCGGCCGCTTCGATCGCAAGCTGCGCGTGATTGCGGATCTCGATCCGGCGGATCCGTTGCCGCTCCCGGGTGTCGGGGGCGTGGACGGTGAATTCCTCGAACCACACCAACTCGTGAGTCTGGGAAGGGAGCGCAGGCACGAGCGGATGCTCGAGGGCCTCGACCAGCTGAGCGAGGCGGCCCGAAGCGAAGAAGCGAGTCTCGGTGAGCTAATCCGCCATCTGGAGAATCAGACCGCGCAATTGGCGGCGACCCCCTCGATTACACCGACCAAGGGCTGGGTGACGTCCGGGTTCGGCTACCGCAGTTCTCCGTTTACGCGCAACCGCGAATTTCATCGTGGGATCGACATCGCCGGCCGGGTGGGTACCGATATCGTTTCACCCGCGGATGGCCGGGTCCGCTTCGCGGGATCCAAACGTTCTCTCGGAAACTCGATCGTGCTCGAACACGGGTACGGAATCGAGAGCCTCTACGGTCACCTCTCCGAAGTCGCCGTGAAGATCGGGCAGCGCGTTCGGCGCGGTGAACGGATCGGTGCGCTGGGGAGTACCGGCCGGAGCACCGGACCTCACCTTCACTACCAGGTCGAGGTGAATGGCGCGCCGGTCAATCCGCGGAACTACATTCTGGACTGATCTGGATCGGCCCGGCGACCTTTCTTATACTCGCCGGTCTGTATCGCTGGCTGGTGCCGTCGCTACGATTGCCGGGGGCGCCGTCCAGCGCCGTCTGCGCTAGCGAGAATCGTCGAGGCGGCAGCGCGACGGGATTGGAGGGCGCTATTCGGAGTTTCGCCCGCAAGGTCTTCGGTTCGGCCAACGAGCGTCTGCTCAAGCGAATGCGTCCGCTCGTCGAGCGGGTCAATTCGTTCGAACCGGAAATGCAGGCGCTGGATGCCGATGGCGTGCGGCGCAAGGTCGGCGAATTACGCGGTCGCCACGAGCAGGGCGAATCGCTCGACGACCTCCTGCCGGAGGCCTTTGCGCTGGTTCGCGAGGCCGCGCAACGCACCATCGGCCAGCGACACTTCGACGTGCAACTCGTGGGCGGGATCGTGCTCCACGAGGGGAAGATCGCAGAGATGAGGACCGGGGAAGGGAAGACCCTGGTCGCGACCCTTCCTTCGTTCCTGAACGCGATCACCGGCAAGGGCGTTCATGTGGTGACCGTGAACGACTACCTTGCGCGCTTTCACGCGGACTGGATGGGCCAGATCCACCGCTATCTCGGCCTCGAGGTCGGCTGTATCGTTGCCGGGGTCTCGGACCAGGAACGGCGCAATGCCTACGCGGCTCCGGTTACCTACGGGCAGAACAACGAGTTCGGGTTCGACTACCTGCGCGACAACATGAAGCCGTCGCTCGAGATCTACGCGCAGCGCGGACACTATTTTGCGATTGTGGACGAGGTCGATTCGATCCTGATCGACGAAGCGCGTACACCTCTGATCATCTCCGGTCCGGTTGGCGACGACCCGGAGAAGTTCCAGGCAATCGATCGGCTTATCCCACGACTTCGAGCCGAGGACCACTACACCGTCGATGAAAAGGCGCGTCAAGTGATGTTGACCGACGACGGGATCGCCGAGATGGAGAAGATCCTCAAAGTTCCGAATCTCTACGCACCAGAGCAGATCGATACTCTGCACGTGGTCCAGAATTCACTGCGTGCGCATGTCCTCTATCAGCGCGACGTCGACTACGCGGTCAAGGATGGGCAGGTCGTAATTGTGGACGAGTTCACGGGACGTCTGATGGAGGGGCGCCGCTGGAGTGACGGTCTGCACCAGGCCGTCGAGGCCAAGGAGAAGGTCAAGATCCAGAACGAATCTCAGACATACGCCTCGATCACCTTCCAGAACTACTTTCGCATGTACGACAAGCTCTCCGGCATGACGGGAACGGCAGACACAGAGGCCGAGGAGTTTCACAAGATTTACAAACTCGACGTGGTCGTCATTCCTACGAACATGCCAATGATTCGGGATGACCGCGCGGATCACGTGTAACGGAATCGCGCCGAGAAGTGGGAGGCGTTCGTCGAGGAGAGCTAGGATACCCGAGATCGGGGACAGCCCGCTCTGGTCGGAACGAGCAGC
>JAYZEO010000092.1:0-29727 GCA_036337215.1 Myxococcota bacterium
CGCGGCCCAGCGTCGCGGAGCCATCAGCGTTGCCAGTCCCATCATGAGCACCATCAGAAGGCCTAATGGCTCTATCAGGGTCTGGTTGTATACGCTGGGATCGAACTTCGGCAGCGGGAGGGATTCATTCATGCCGGTGCAGGTCGATCTCGATGACTAAGTTGCTGTCCCGAGCGGCAGGAGCGCGCATCCTTCGCTGAAGCTGGGGATTGTCCTGGGCATCAGGCGTTGGTCGCACCGTCTCTGGGTCTGGCTGCATCGCCCGGGGCCGGTTCGCGCAGGTAATCTTCGTATGGGTCCAGATCCGTCGTAGCGACTTTGTTGTACACGAGGCCCAGAACCTGTGCCCGGGCTCGCTCCAGGTTGACGCGCATTCTCTGGAAGGCTCGTCGGTCCGTCGCGCCCGGGCTGTGAACCAGCAGGGTCCCGTCGACGCGGGAGGAAAGAAGCTGTGCATCCGAAACGGCGAGCAGCACCGGTGCATCGATTACGACCATGTCGAATTGCTGTATCAGGTCCGTCAGGATTCGGCCGAATGCATCCGAGTTCAATAGCTCGGGAGGATTGCCCGGGGACTCGCCCGCGGGGACTACTGAGAACGGGAACTCCTCGGGCGTCCGAATCACCTCTGAGAGCGGGGTCTTCGCACGCAG
Organism: Myxococcota bacterium; assembly: GCA_036337215.1. Classification (GTDB taxonomy): domain Bacteria; phylum Myxococcota_A; class UBA9160; order SZUA-336; family SZUA-336; genus JABSQV01. Next base: position 654 of record JAYZEO010000092.1, read on the forward strand.
GACCTCGACCAGGCCGGGCTCTCGGCTCACGCCGGTCGCGATGTCGACGCGCGCCCGCCGGAGATCGGCGTCGACCAGTACCACCCGGCGTTGGCCGGAGGCGAAGCTGGTAGCGAGGTTTACCGCGAGCGTTGTCTTGCCCTCGCCCATGACCGCGCTGGTGATCAAGAGCGAGCGCAGTTCCCGGCTGCCCGCCTGGAACTGGATGGCGGTGCGCAGGTTGCGGAAACTCTCGCCCGCAGGTGACACGTCCTGCCTGAGTACTTGTTTTTCGGGCGGGATCAGTCCCGAGACATTCGGAATCGAACCCAGGTAGGCGACCCCGAGTTCCCGGGCTGCCTCGCTCGCGTCGTAGACGCTCCGGTCGATCAACTCCAAGAACATTCCCATACCAACACCGAACACGGCGGCGAGGGCCAGGCCGATCCCGATCGCGCGGGGCCGATTCGGGCTCTCGGGGAGGGCCGGCGGAACCGCTCGATCGAGAATGGTGGCGGCTCCGTGTTCGGTCCCGGCACTGAGCAGCGTTTCGTTGAGCCGCGTCAGCACCACCTCGAGCAACTCTCGGTCGATGTCGAGTTGCCGGAGCGTCCGTTCGTGCTCGGTGACCAGGGCTCCCTCCGCTTCGTTCTCGGGATCGGTCCCGAGCGCACTCAGGCTCTCCTCGAGCACAATCGCGTTGGCTTCCAAGCGCTCGCGCTCGAGAGTCAGCCTTCGATGCTGGGAGAGCCAGTCCGGTTGAGTGCCATCATTTGAGATACCGGCCACCGCGAGTTCCTGCTCTAGCTTTTCCACGAGAGCTCGCTGCCGCAGCACCGCAGGGTGGTTCTCGGTCAGGGCCGACCGACGCAAGTCGAGTCCCTCCCGGGCTTTCAGGTACTGGGTTCGGAGGGCTTCGAGGCTCTGAAGTGCTGTCTCCGCATCTGTCGAGGCCCCGGCCCACGCATGAACCCTGGGCCGGACGGTCGAGAGCTGCATTTCGACCGCCAGGAGGGCGACGCGGGTCTGCCTCAGATCTTCGCTGACGAGCTGCTGGAGGGAAACCGCGGTGGTATCGGTGCTGCCGATCGGCAACTCGGCCTCGCCGGCCAGCCGTGTCAGCACCTGCTCGCGCTTCTGGATCTCCTCTCGCAACTCACTGCTCTTCTGCCGAAGCCAGGCGATTGCGGCTCGGGAAGCGGCGTTTCGCTGCTCGATCAGGTAACCGACCAGCGATTCGGCGACTGCATTGGCCAGGGCCGCAGCTGCCTGAGCCTCGGGGTGCCCGACAGAAATTCCCAGGATCGAAGCGCTTCTTCCTACGTCTCCAACCTGGAGGCTACGGCGCAGTCCTCCGATCTTGGCCTGTCGCTCCTGATCGGCTGACTCCTCCTCGGGCATCAGGCCCCAGTTCGCGAGCGAGTTCATGCGTTCGGGTATGCGCAGGCGTTCCCAGAGATCGGTCGGCTCGACCTCGATCCCCATATCCGGGCTGGCATCCACGACGCGGCCCAGGACAGTGCTGGATTCGGCCAGTGCCATCATCGGGGCGAGCGCCGAGGTGCGGGCCGAAGGCTGGTAGCCGGCCTGTGGCATGAAGTCCACACCGAACATCAGGACCGCTGGCGTTCGCTCGAAGGAAATGGTTGCGACCCCCCTGTAGTGTGCCGGCAGCAGGAACGGAACCACCAATGCGAGCACGAGTGCGCCCAGGAAGGAGAGCAGCATGACGCGCCGTCGGCGCTTGAGGATCTCGAAAATCCGTTGCAGGTCGAGGCCGCCTGATTCCTCGGTGTCTCTGTAATCTTCTTGGTCAGTCATCGTGCGCGCGATTTCCCCGGTCCGGTTTTCGGATTATCTGGAGCTTCTGGCCCAAGCTGCTCGGTAGACCCCATAGGGGTGCTGCGCTCCACCCAGCTGCAGGGGTGCGTATAAACTACCACATTAGGGTAGTTGAGTTGCCTTCGTGGTGCCTATATGGGTAATCTGATACCTCTACGAGCGTGATACGGGCCGCACGAGTCTGTGGTCGACCGCACGGACTGACGTAGCATCGATCGTGCCCGAACCCGTGCGATTGGCAGCTTCGTCGGCTGCGGCGCCGCAGCCGGGCGGCGGTGTGGGCCCTCCAGGACTCGAACCTGGGACCAACCGGTTATGAGCCGGCCGCTCTAACCACTGAGCTAAGGGCCCGAAACCGCCAGACTCCGGGGCTTCAAGGGTTTTCGAGCGGGTCGAGCTTCGCCCGGATCTGCTGAACGAACGCCTTGAAGTCCGGTGACGAGAAGAAGGCCGACCCCATCACGAAGACATTTGCGCCCGCGATCGCGACCTCCTCGACCGTATCGAGGCCGATCCCGCCGTCCACCACCAGATCCAGCTGGCGGCCGACCTTCCGGGCGCTGCGCCGGAGCTGAGTGATCTTCGGGAGGGTGCTGCGAATGAACGACTGGCCGCCGAAGCCCGGGTTCACGGTCATCACCAGTACCTGATCGACCTCCGGCAGTACGGGGTCCAACGCGATCGCCGGGGTTGCCGGGTTGAGAACGACGCAGGGTCGGGCGCCGGCTTCGCGAATCTGGGACAGGGTTCGGTGCAAATGGGGGCAGGTCTCGACGTGTACGCCGATCGAACTCGCGCCGGCTTCGACGAAGCGCTCGATGTAACGCTCGGGCTCTTCGATCATCAGGTGCACGTCGACCGGCAGACTCGTAGCGCGCGCAATTGCGGCGGTGACATCCGGGCCCACCGTGAGGTTGGGCACGAAGTGGCCGTCCATCACGTCGATGTGGAGCCAGTCGGCGCCCGCCGCCTCGGCCGCCTTCACCTGTTCGGCGAGTCGCCCGAAGTCGGCCGAAAGGATCGACGGTGCGATCCGGAAACGGCTCACGCGCTTGCCTCCGGGCCCCGGGACTGCGTCGCCGGGGAGCCCCGCGGGGCCAGGCCGCCGGCGCGCCTTTCTGCGCGCTTCGCGAAGGTGGGACGCTTCGCGGGTCGGGTGTTCACGTCGGTACCCTCCTCCCCGAGTTCGCCCCGGACACTATAGTCGAGCGCGTTTACCGGCTCGATGCCCCGGCGCCCGGCTGCGCTTCTGGTCTCCTTCAGCGGATGCCGATGCCGGCCTGGAGGCGCGCGATCCGATCCTCGATCGGTGGGTGCGTTCGGAACATGCGCGTCGCGAGCCTGCGGCCCCGCAATGGGTTCACGATGAACATGTGGGCGGTTGCCGGGCTCGCCTGCATGGGGATGCGCTCGGAGCCCAGTTCGAGCTTGCGCAGCGCCGAGATCAGTCCGCCAGGATCCCCCAGCAGGCGCGCGGCACCCGCATCGGCCTCGAACTCTCGCGACCGCGAGATCGCCAGCTGCACCATGGAGGCGGCCAGCCCAGCGATCATGGTGACGACCAGCATCACCAGCAGGTTTCCGCCCGGGCCGTCGTCGTCGCGCGAGAAGCCGCCGAAGATCGCGCCCCAGCGCGCCATGCTCCCCAGGATCGCGACGGTGCCCGCGATCGTGGCGGCCACACTGCCGATCAGGATGTCCCGGTGCTTCACGTGAGAGAGTTCGTGCGCGAGCACGCCCTGGAGTTCCCTCCGGTCGAGGTGTTGCCTGAGTCCCTCCGTGACCGCCACCACCGCATGCCCGGGGTTGCGCCCGGTGGCGAATGCGTTGAGCGCGGGGCCCGGGATCACGCAGATTCGTGGCATCGGGATGGCCGCACGCTGCGCCAGGTCCGCGACCACTGCGTAGAGTTCGGGGTCGTCGGCCTCCTGGATCTCTCGCGCCTTGTAGAGGCGGAGGACCACGCGGTCACTTCCCCAGTAGGCGAAGGCGTTCATGGCGAGTGCGAGCCCGAAGGCGAGCAGCGCGCCGCTCTGGCCGCCGAACGAGTAACCGGCGAACACGAGCAGACAGGTGAGCAGTGTGAGCAGGAGTCCGGTCTTCAGGTTGTTCATTTTGCTTCGATCTCCTCGGTCTCGGAAAGTCGGGCGCCGCGAAGAAATTCTGCGGCGGTCGTCGGTCGGCGTCCCGCTACCTGAAGTCTAAGTACCTCGACCCAGCCGTCCAGTGCGCCCAGCAGCAGGGCCGACGCCCCGGTCCCCGGGTGTCCGAGCGCAGCCCGCGGGCGCGGATCGGGCGCAGGTCCGCCAAACTGGCGCGCCTCGAGGATCCGGAACTCGAGGCCCGCTTCGCGAAGCCGGACCCGGACGCCGGGGCGCGGCGTCGCGGCCCGGATGCGAAGCAGCACGGCCGAGACCGAAGCGGTCCAGTCGAGCTCCCCGAACCCACGCGTGAGTTTTGGGGCAGAACTCGCCTCGGCCGGGTTCTGGGGCACGAACCGGGCCAGCCCGCCCGCGATCCGGTCCACGCTCTCCGCCAGCAACGGACCGGCCAGCGTTGCGAGGCGTTCCTCCAGGCTGCCCGCGTTCTCGCCGGGCTCGATTTCGAGCTCGCGGCGCGCGCACCAGTCGCCGGCGTCCATCTCCTTCTCGATTCGTATGATCGTAACCCCGGTGCGCTCCTCGCCGGCGAGCAGCGCGTGGGCGACCGGAGCCGCACCCCGGTATCTGGGAAGCAGGCTCGCGTGGGCGTTGATCAGTCCGTGCTGCGGCAGCTCGCGGACCTGCCTGGGGAGAAACTGACCGAACGCGACGACACAGCCGAGATCCGGGGCCCGCTCTCGCATCCACGCCAGTGCCGCCGTTTCTCCGACCCGCTCGGGCTGAAGCACCGGCTGGCTCAGGCGCTTCGCTTCGGCGTGGGCCGGGGTCGGCTCGAGCTTGCGGCCGCGGCCGCGGGGGCGGTCGGGCTGAGAGACGACGCCGACGACCTGGTGACGGCTTGCGCACACCGCGCGCAGGCTCGGCAGCGCGAAACGCGGCGTTCCGAAGAAGAGCACTCGCAGTGCCGGCGCTTCCGGCATCGCGGCGACCCTACTCCCCGGCGCTTACGGCGGAGCCTGCGCTCTCCCGCTGGCGTCGCAGTTGCCGCTTGCGTCGGCGCGCGTAGAGGTCGCGCTTGAGCCGGCTGATGCGGTCGATGAAGAGCACACCGTCGAGGTGGTCGATCTCGTGTTGCAGGCAGAAGGCCTCGAGCCCCGTGGCCTCGATGACGATTTCGTCCCAGTCGAGGCTGCGCGCCCGAACCACCACCCGGGCGTCCCGGTCCACGTCAGCGTTGAAGTCGGGGACCGACAGGCAGGCTTCTTCTTCCGAGACCGCGCGGCCCTCGCGCTCGACGATCTCGGGATTGATCAGCACCCGCAGGTTGCGTTCGCTGTCCTCGCGGGCCCAGTCGGTGTCGATGACCACCAGCCGCCGCGCGACGCCGACCTGGGTTGCGGCGAGCCCGATGCCGGGCTCCGCGTACATGGTACTGGCCATGTCGGCCGCGAGTTGACGCAGTTCGGCGTCCACGGCTTCCTTCCGAATCGGCTCCGCCTTCTCTCGCAGGCGCGGATCCGGGAATTGCAAGACTTCCTGAATCATTCCGGCTGAGTCATAGCATCGAGACAGGGGAGAGGTCGACCCGGGTCTTTACGCCGCGAAAGCGCCCCTGTGCGTGCTCGGAGAGTTGACGGGCGATCTCGTGGGTAGCTGCGCGCGGACCCAGCAACAGGAGCTGCCATCGGAAGCGATCCCGAAGCCGCCCGATCGGTGCCGGCGCGGGTCCGAGCACCTCGACCGGGTCCGTCTCCGGGGGGCCGCTGCCGGCGCTGCGCGCAAGCTGCGCCAGATCCCGGGCGGCTGCCTCGACCTCGAGTGCCTGCTTGCCCGCCAGCAGTACCTGGGCGAGCGCGCGGAACGGAGGGTAGCCGTGGGGCTTCCGGTGCCGGAGTTCCTCGCGGAAGAAGCCCGGGTAGTCGTGGCGGCGGGCGAGCGCGATCGCGTACTGCTCGGGCAGGCAGGTCTGGATCACCACGCGCCCGGCCTCGTCACCCCGGCCGGCCCGGCCCGCTACCTGGGTGAGCAACTGGAAGGTCCGCTCCGCCGCGCGGAAGTCCGGGAACTGCAGTCCCAGGTCCGCGGCGATCACCCCGACCAGCGTCACGCCGGGAACGTCGTGGCCCTTGGCGACCATCTGCGTGCCGATCAGCACGTCGGTCTCGCGTGCGTGGAACGCAGCCAGGATCCGGCGTTGGGCCCCGCTCGCGGCGGAGGTATCCCCGTCCAGGCGCGCGACGCGCGCGCCTGGGTACATCGCGTTCACTTCTTCCTCGACCCGCTCGGTCCCGAATCCGAACAGCGTGCCCTCGGGGCTCCCGCAGGCTTCGCAGCGGGCACTGGGCTCGACCCGGAACCCGCAGTAATGGCATTGGAGTACGCCCTGTTCCGCGCGCTCCGGACGATGCGGGCCCGTGGTCGCGTGGTAGACGAGGCTGATATCGCAGTGCTTGCAGCGCATCCCGTGGCCGCACGCGTAGCAGTACGCGAGCGTCGCGAAGCCCCGGCGATTCAGGAACAGGATCGCCTGCTGGTCGGCGGCCAGGGTCTGGGAGAGCGAGGTCCGGAGGGCGCGCGACAGGATGGTGGGCCGGCCCCGTCGGCGAGGCTCCTGCTGCATGTCGACGATCTCGACCTCGGGGAGCGGCCGGCGCGCGATCCGGTGCGGCAGGTCGAGTCGTTCGATCTCGCCCTTGGTCGACCGGTAGCCGGTCTCGAGGTCGGGGGTCGCCGAGCCCAGCACCAGGGGGCAGCCCGAAGCCCGGCAACGGAACTGTGCCACCTCGCGCGCGTGGTAGAGAAAGCGCGTCTCGTGACTCTTGTAGGAGGCATCGTGCTCTTCGTCGATCACCAGTAATCCCAGGTTCTCGACCGGCGCGAACACGGCCGAGCGGGCTCCGATTGCGATCGGGAACTCTCCGGCGCGGATCGCGCGCCACTGGTCGAAGCGTTCCCCGGCGGAAAGGCCGCTGTGCAGGACGGCGATCCGGTCCGCGAAGCGTGCGCGGAAACGATCCACCAGCTGGTGGGTGAGAGAGATCTCGGGAACCAGCACGATGACGGTGCGCTCCGCCTCGAGTGCGGCCGCGGTCGCGCGCAGATACACCTCGGTCTTGCCGCTTCCGGTGATCCCGTAGAGCAGGAACTCCGTTCCCTCCTTCGCATCGATCGCTTTCCGGATCCGGTCTACGGCCTCGCGCTGGTGACGGGTGAGTTCGGGAATTCCGGAATCGGGGCCGAGCGCGGGTGGGACCTGGATGCGCCGGAACTCCCGGGACTCGCCGATCACGAGACCCCGATCGCAGAGCGCCCGCAGCGCGGGCGAAGCGGAGAGCGGTGAGGGTCCGTCCGCGAGCGTCTCGAGAATCGCCCGTTGGCGGGGTGCACGGTCGAGCGTCGCCAGCGCCTCGTCCAGGTCGAGACCCTCCCGAATTCGAAACACCCGCTCCGTCCGCGGCCGCACCCGGGGTGGCGCGGTCGCGCGGGTGCGAGTGATCCAGCCCAGCTGCTCCAGGCGCGGGAGCAGCGCCACTTCTTCCGGGAAGCGCGTCCGCAGCGCCTCCTCGCGTACGGGTCCGCGGCCGATCTTAGAGAGCATCCGGCCCAGGGTGCCCCGTGCTTCTCGGCGCTCCAGCGCCCGACGGCCCGCGTCGAGCAGTTCCAGCCTGTACCCGGCACGAGGTTCCGTAGCGGGAGGCAGCGCAGCGCGCAGCGCGATCCCGGGTGGGCACAGGGACTCGTGCGCCGCGTGCAGCACTGCTGCGAGGAGTTCCGGGCCCAGGACCGGCTTCGGGTCGAGCGCGCTCATGACGGAGCGCAATTCGGCCGGTGCGCGGCCTTCCGGCGAGGGGCCCACGCGCAGAACGAAGCCCGCCAGCTGTCGATCCCCGTAGGGCACCATCACGCGGCAGCCGGGCGCCGTCTCGACTCCGGCCGGGAGCAGGTAGTCGGAGGTCGTGTCGACGGGGACCGGAATCGCGACCTCGACTACACGCGGCTCTTTCACAGCGCGATCTTAGCTAAGGTCTGCGCATGGCGGAGATCGTCGTCGTCGGCAGCCTGAACGTGGATCTCGCGCTCCGCGCGAAGCGGCTGCCCTCACCGGGGGAGACCGTACGGGCCGATGCGCTCGAGATCGGGCCGGGTGGGAAGGGGTGCAACCAGGCGATTGCGGCCGCGCGTCTCGGTGCCCACGTGCACATGGTCGGCTGGCTCGGCGACGACCGCTTCGCCGAGGTTCCGGAACGGGCGCTGGCCGAGGCCGGCGTGGATCTCGCGCACCTGCGGCGGGCCCCGGGTACGGCCACCGGCATGGCCGCGATCGTGGTCTCGGACGAGACCGGCCAGAACCAGATCGCGGTGTTTCCGGGTGCGAACCGCGAGGTCACACCCGAGCAGGTTCGGGACGCAGCGGAGGCGTTTCGCGCGTCGACGGTGTTGCTCGTGCAGCTCGAGCTGCCGCTCGCGACCGTGGACGCAGCGCTCGACCTGGCGCGCGAGAGCGGCTGTACCACGATTCTCGACCCTGCACCCGCGCGTGAACTTCCCGACGACCTGCTTCGCAAGGTCGACGTGTTGACTCCGAACGAGACCGAGGCCTCGCTGCTCTGCGGGCACCCGGTGAGCGACGTGGAATCGGCTGCGGCAGCGGGTTCGAGACTCTGTGAGCGGACGGGCGCAGACGTGTTGGTGACCCTGGGTGCGCAGGGGGTGGTCTGGGTCCGCGCCACGGGCTTCCAGCATCTTCCGGCGCCCGCGGTCGAGGCCGTGGATACGACAGGGGCGGGCGATGCGTTCAACGGTGCGCTGGCCGTGGCCCTCGCCGACCGTGAGCCGCTGGTGCGGGCGCTCGGGCAGGCGCTGCGGGCGGGCTCGGACTCGACGCGACGCCCGGGCGCGGCCGCCTCGATGCCGACGCAACGGGACCTGAAAGACCCGGACGCTTAGTGGGGACCTAGCTCCGACGCCTGCGAAGGTCGTGAAGTACCAGCCGGGCGAGGGCCTTGAGTGTCTCGAACACGCCGTCCCCGCTGGCCGCGGAAGCCTCGAATTCGAGGACCTTGCCGTCGGGATTGAGTTCGCTGCGCAGTTCCCCTACCGAAACGGCGTTCGGCAGATCCCGCTTGTTGTACTGAAGCACCCAGGGGATCTCATCGAGGCTGTGGCCGTGTTCGAGCAGGTTCTGCTCCAGATTCTCGAGCGACTCCAGATTAGCCTCGACGCGCTCCTCCTGGCTGTCGGCCACGAACACCACGCCGTCGACGCCCTTCAGGATCAGCTTGCGGCTGGCATCGTAGAACACCTGACCCGGGACGGTGTAGAGATGAAAGCGGGTCTTGAACCCCCGCACCTCGCCGAGGGCGAGTGGCAGGAAGTCGAAGAACAGCGTTCGCTCGGTCTCTGTCGCGAGCGAGATCATCTTGCCCTTCGCCGAATCCGCGGTGCGTTCGTAGATGTGCTTCAGGTTCGTTGTCTTGCCGCAGAGTCCCGGCCCGTAGTAGACGAGCTTGCAGTTGATCTCGCGCGCAGAGTAGTTGATGAACGCCATGGGTCCTCAGTCGGAGAAGAGATTGTCGATGTCTTCTGCTGTAATCATGGAAAAGGCCTCGCCCGGGTCGTCGGTCTCGAACTCTGCTTCGCCCTTTCGGAACAGTTCCTCGAAAAGTGCACCCAGCGTATGGTTTGCCTTCTTGACGCGCAGGCGAACCAGGCCGAGCGAGCTACGCTCGTCGAAGATCACCACCAGGATGATGCGCCCGGCGAGCAGCGAGACGTGTACGTTGTCGCGCTCGCCCTGGTGAAACTGTGTAGGGAACTCCCGCTCGCCCAGGAGCTTTGCGAGTCCGCCCGAGGCTGCGATGTTGCCGGCCACGAGCGAGGCGAGTGAGATGGTATCCACGTCGCCAAACTCGCCGGACTCGGCCACCAGCTGTCCGTTGCGGTCGACGAGAAACACCGCCTTCGCATTCGCGTCGTGCACGAGCCGATCCGCCGCGGACTGAATACGGCCGTGGTCGTCTTCGTAGAGCACGAATTGTGGACTCAGAGACATTTGGAACCGTCCTCTAAAGGGGCGCTCGTGACTGCCCGGATCCCGCCCGCGGCGCTGGCGCCTGTTCCTAAACGATCGAGATTGTTCAGGAAATACTCCCCCACCGATCGCGCCAGTATAGCTCACCGCCCTTGCAGAGAGGTGGGCAAATGGGAGATCGGCCGCCCGGGCGGGATCTTGAGCCCCGTGGCCGCGGGCTCGCTTTCAAGCCCCGAAGGCGCGCCGGTTCTCGAGAGACCTGCGGACCGTGACCCGGTCGATGTACTCGAGGTCGCCGCCGAGCGGCATCCCGAAGCCGATCCGGGTGATGAGCACCGCGCTGTCGCGGAGCTGCTCGGCCACGAACAGCGCTGTGGCCTCCCCCTCGGGATTGGGGTTCGTGGCGAGGATGATCTCGTCCACTTCGCCCGCCCGAACCCGTTCCAGAAGCGGCCCGATTCGGAGCGCGTCGGGCCCAATCCCGTCGAGCGGGGAGAGGGTACCCCCGAGCACGTGGTAGAGCCCCGTGAAGTTGCCGGCCTTCTCGATCGACGCGAGATCTGCGGGCTCCTCGACCACGCAGACCTGGCGGCGCTGCCGGTTCTCGTCCGTGCAGATCGGGCACGGACTCTGCTCGGAGAGGGTAAAGCAGCGCTCGCAGATCACGACGTCGCTCCTGAGCCGCACGATCGCCTCTGCGAGGTCCTGGGCCACGGGCTCGGGAGCGGCCAGCAGGAAGTAGGCGAGTCGTGTGGCGGTCTTCTCTCCGACGCCGGGCAGGCGGCGCAGGGCGCTCACGACGCGCTCGATCGGGGTCAGAAGCTCAGTCATTGCGAGCCGCCGAGCAGGCTCCCGAGTGCGCCGAGCGGGAGTCCCGTCGCCTGCTGAAGCTCCTCCTGCACCAGCGCCTGGGCTCGCCGCTGTGCCTCGTTGACTGCGGCTACCACCAGATCCTGGAGCATCTCGACGTCTCGGGCATCGACCGCCTGCGGGTCGATCTCGATCCGGACGAGTTCGAGCTTGCCGTTGACCACGGCGCGGACCATCCCGCCGCCCACGGTCGCCTCGGCGGTGCGGTGGCGCAGCGTCTCCTGCACGGTCTTCATCTTTCCGCCGAGTTCTTGGATCTGTTGGAGCACTTGGTTCATGTCGAAGGGCTCAGCCATCGATCTCGTCCTTTGGCTTTGCAGCGGCGGGCGAGCGCTCGGTCGCGCCCGCGATGCGGATTTCTCGCAGTTCCCCGTCCAGGGACTCCATCACCTGCTGGACCGCGGGATGGGCTTTCGCCTCCTGCCGAATCCGGGCCTCCCGCTCGCCCCGGGTGGTTTGCGCGGGGCCGGTCGGGTTGGTTGCGGCGACTCGGGATGCGGGTGCCGTGGCGCTCGGCCCCGCGTCCGAGGAGCGGTGTCTGCTTCGGCCCGCGCGAGGCGCGGTGTCGGCGCCCCGCGCGGCGCTGCCTGCGGGTCGTCCCGGGCCTGCGGGTCGCCCCGGGCCTCCGGGGGATCCGGGCGGCGGTTTGCGCCCCGGTCCCTCGAGTGCCTCGAGCCGCCCGATCAGCCCGGTGAGCGATTCGGTCTGTGGGAGCGTCGCGAGCCGCGCCACAGCCATCTCGAGCGCGTGGGCCGGGCTCGGGGCCCAGGCGAGGTCCTGGTGTCGCTGGAGCAGCACCCGAAACAGCCGCTGAAAGGTCTCGGCGTCGTGTTCTCGCGCACGTGCCTGGAGTGCCGAGACCTGGTCCGGATCTGCGTCGATCACGTCGCTCGGGTCTTTGACGATCCGGGCGACGAGCAGGTCCCGCAGGTCGCTCAGCAGTTCGACCGAGAGTCGCGACGGATCTACACCGCCGTCGATCGCCGAGCGCACTGCGGCCAGGGCACCCGCGGCGTCCTGCGCGAGCACGGGTGTCAGAATTTCCTCCCGCAGCCTGCGGTCCACGAGATCGAGGACCGCGTTCGCGTCGCTTTCGGAGATCGTCTGGCCGAGCCCGCTCTGCAACCTGTCGAGGAGCGTCAGGCTGTCACGCAGGCTGCCATCGGCCTCGCGCGCAATCGCGCGCAGCACGGCTTCGGGAATCTCGATCTCGTTGGCCCCCACGATCTCGCGCAGCCGCTCGAGCATCTCGGCGGAGCCGAGCCGCCGCAGGTCAAAGCGCTGCACCCGGGAAAGCACCGTTGCCGGGATCTTCTGCGAGTCGGTGGTTGCAAAGATGAAGAGCGTGCGGTCGGGCGGTTCCTCGAGGGTCTTGAGCAGGGCGTTGAACGCGGGCTGGGAGAGCATGTGAATCTCGTCGATGATGAAGATCCGGTGCTTCCCGGGGGTGGGGGCGTAGCGGGCGGTTTCGATGATGTCGCGGACGTTGTCGACGCCAGTGTGGCTCGCCGCGTCGATTTCCTGCACGTCCATCGAGCCGCCGGTCGAAATCTCCTGGCAGGGGCCGCAGCGACCGCACGGCTTGTCCGTCGGGCCGTCGTCACAGTTCAGGGCTTTGGCGACGAGCCGCGCGATCGTCGTCTTTCCGATGCCGCGCGGACCGGCCAGCAGCAGCGCGTGCGGGAGACGGCCCGAGCCGATCGCGTTGCGCAGCGTGACCGTCACGTGTTGTTGTCCCACGACCTCGTCGAAGGTCTGGGGGCGCGTGCGGCGGGCGAGAACTTCGTAGCTCATGGGACGGTTGCCAACTCCGCCGGACCCGCCGGCCTGGAGCCGGCAGCGGGACCGGCCGCTGCGATCTCCCTCGGGGATCGCTGGGCCGACCGACCACCTGGAGAGCGACGCTGCCGCTGCTTCCTTCCGGACCTGACGGGGTTCACGAACTCCCCACCGGTCGGGACCCAGCGATCACCGACGGAGATCGAATCTCGGACTCTACCTCTCGCTCTGGGGGGCGTAAAGCGGCACCCTCAGGAACCAGGCGCGAAGCCTCAGGGCTGGGGGGCCTTCCGCTCCAGTGCGAGGCGCCGCATCAGAATCGCCGCGATCGCGGCGCGGCGGGTCAGGCTATCGACTTCGATGAACTCGCGGTCGGTGTGTGCTTCACCGCCCTCGGCTCCCATCGAGTCGAGCGTCGGCAGTCCCACCGCCCCCATCAGCGAGCCGTCGGTTCCGCCGCCGGCGTGAACGGGTTCCGCCGGGCCGACCCCCATGTCCTCCGCGACCCCGGAGTGCTTTCCGAGCAGTTCGCGCACAGCTTTGGTCTCGATCTTGGGCGGCCGGTGCAGGGTTCCCCAGAGCGCGGTGGAGGTTCCCTCCACGAAATTGCGTTCCGAAATCTCTTCGATCTCGACGCGCATCTCCTGTCCCATCTCGGGCGTGTCGTAGCGCAGGTCGATCCAGGCCTCGGCGTGAAAGGGCACGATGTTGCGCTTGGTCCCGCCTTGGAGGGTGCCTACGTTCAGATTGATCCCGCGCTGGTACTCGGTGAGGGCCTCGATCAGGCGCACCTTCTCGACGATTTCTCGGATCGCGCTCCTGCCCTTCTCGTGAGCGCTTCCCGCGTGCGCGGCGACGCCGTCGACCGTCAGGTAGAACTGCCCGAGGCCGCGGCGCGAACGGACCATCACGCCGCCCTCGTAGGCGGCCTCGAAAACGAAACCCGCGGTCGCGCGCCGCGCCGCCTCCTCGATCCGGGCGCGAGAGCCCAGCGATCCGATCTCCTCGTCCGCGTTGAAGATCACGGTCCACTCTGCCGCGCCCAGGTCGCCGCTCTGCTCGAGCGCCCTAAGCGCCGCGAGCATCACCACGATCCCTCCCTTCATGTCGACGATTCCGGGCCCGGTGGCGCGCCCCGGGCTGTTGGCCGAGAGCCGGAACTGCTGAAACGGAGAGTCCGGTTCGAAGACCGTGTCGTAGTGCCCGACCAGCAAAAAGTGAGCGGGCTCTCTCTGCCCCTCCCGGGCGGGACGGTGCGCGGTGACCAGGGGCCCGGTCTCGAAGCGCCCGCGCCCCGGAATGTCGACCTCGGTGCCTCGCTCGCTGAGGACCGTGAAGCCGAGTTCCTCGAGCGGTTTGAGCAGGCTCTGCGCGAAGGCGCGCAGCCCCTCGATATTGAAGGTTCCGGTGTTCTGGTCGACCCACTGGTCCAGTGTCGCGAGCAGGCTATCGCGACGCGCGTCGATCGACTGTCGAATCCGGATCTCCTCCTCGGACAGGGTGGCGTGCGCTGGAAAGCTTCCAACCAGGACGAAGACCAGAACCAGGACGAGGACCAGGATCAGAAGCGGGGGCGAGGTTGCGACGGACGCTCGAAGCATGGCCGCGGAGGGTACGCGCCCCAGCGATTCCTTCAACGTTCGCCAAGGCGGGCTGTTTTCGAACCTCGCAGGGAACCGGCACGCGTGCGAGAATCGCGTCCCCATGGCGCCGCGCAGGATCTCGGTCCCGATCACGCTCACATCGACGCTCGTGGCGATCACCATTGCCCTTACGGTCGGCTGGCAGATCCTGCTGGCGCGCGAAGTCAGTACCCTCGTGAATGGCTTCACGGCCGTCCACTGGCTGCTGGTGTTCGTTGGGTCGCTGTTCTTCCTGCTGATCATCACCGCGAGCATTCTCCAGACGATCTGGCTGGTGCGCGAGATCCGGACGAACCAGCGCCAGCAGAACTTCATCGATGCCGTAACTCACGAACTGCATACCCCGCTCTCGTCTCTCAGGCTCTACCTGGACACCCTCGGAAGCCGTGCCCTGGACGAGAAAAGGCGCGCGGAGTTCATCGACGTCATGCGCTCCGATCTCGATCGCCTGCAGCGAACGATTGAGCAGATCCTGGCGGCGGCTCGGACCGAACTTCGGACCCGGCGACGCGATCGGGTCGATCTCCGGGCGCTGCGGGGGGAGTGTGTGGTGGATGCGCGCGAGCGCCACTCGCTCGCGCGGGATGCCGTGCGGCTCGCGGTTTCGCCCGGGGCCAGTGTTCGCGGAGACGCGGCCCAGCTTCGGGTCGTCTTTCGCAACCTGATCGAGAATGCGATCCGATACACCCGTGGCCCCGTGCACGTCGACGTCCGGATCCGGCCGGTCTCCGACCGCCGTCTCGAGGTCGAGTTCTCCGACGAAGGGCTCGGGATTCCGGCCTCTGCGCTGCGCGGGATCTTCCAGCGCTTCTCGCGACTTTCGAACGACGTGGTCCGGACGACGCGCGGTCTCGGCCTCGGCCTCTACATCGTGCGAAACGTGGTGCGTGCGCACGGCGGATCGGTCCGGGCCGAGAGCGACGGCGAAGGCACCGGCAGCCGCTTCATCGTTCGACTCCCGGGCGAACTGGATGAGCACACGAGTCCTGCGGGCTGAAGACGACGAGCACATCGCGCGCGGCCTCTGCTTCAACTTCGAGGCACACGGCTATCAGGTCGAATGGCTCGCGCGAGGTGACCGCGCCCTGGAACGTCTGCTCGATCGCCGGGCGACGCTTCCAGACTTGGTGATCCTCGACCTGATGCTCCCGGGACTTTCGGGACTCGAGCTTCTCCGAACGCTGCGCGAGCGGGAGATCGATGTGCCGGTTCTGCTGCTCACCGCGCTCGACTCCGAGCGGGACGTGGTCTCGGGACTCGACCTCGGCGCCGACGACTACCTGACCAAGCCCTTCTCGCTTCCGGTGCTGCTGGCCCGAATGCGCATGCTCTTGCGCCGGAGTGGCCGGAGTGAGGAAGTGGGAGCATCCGAGAGCTTTCGGATCGGCCAGGTCGCCGTCTACCCCGATCGTTTCGAACTCGAACGCGGGGGTCAGAAGCTGCCGCTCACCGCCAAGGAACTCGGGCTGCTGCGCCTGCTGAACGCGCGTCGCGGGAAGGCCGTGGGACGCGGCGAGATCCTGCAAGAAGTGTGGGGTTTGCATCCCGAAACTCGCACCCGCGTAGTCGATACTTTCATTCTTCGGTTGCGAAAGCTGGTCGAGAACGATCCGTCGGAACCTCGTTACATCGTTTCCGTGTGGTCGTATGGATATCGTCTACTCGAGGATCTCTGAGTCAGGCCCACTGAGGAGAACGAACCCCACGCTCGGAAGAAGTCGAGCTTCGAGGGGAAGTTTTTGACCGTGCGCCACCTCTTGATGGGGAGAAGGAGTTCTCCCGAGAGGCGCCGGTGTCGACCGACTCGTCGCGCGGCGTCGCGTGCTTGCTGATTTGTATCCAGATTTCGCGTACCTAGAGCGGGGCGCGGGCTCGCACAGAATTCCCGTCGCCGCGACTCAAGGTTGGTACACGAGTTGCAACTAAACGAGGGCAAGAGAGGAAGTTCCTCTCTGGACCCAGCCCGGGAAGAAGCGAAACGGCTTCCTCCGAAACAGGCGGGGTCGAAACGGGGAACACAGGAGGAAACAGCTCACAGATCCGACGGCTGCAGGCCGCCTATCCGTGCCGTGCCCCACCCCCAAGTAGCACGCGGCACAGCTTTCCCCCGGGTGTACCCTGCGGCCCTCGAGAGAGGATCTCGACCCCCCCAGAGCCGGGCTTCGGTTCGAGGAGAGTGTCCGGGATTCCCGGAACGTAGCGAGGCGACGCAGCGCCGGGAATTGGTCACCACGAGATCCGCCGCGGGCCCGCGGAAACTCTCGAGGGCCGCTCCAGTTTCTCGTCAGCCGAGCCCCAGGCGCACCAGTTGCTCGTCGGGCGCTTCGACCTCTTCGAGCGCGGCCCGCAGTAGATCGGCCGCGTCTTTTTCGATCGCTTCGCCCTCGAGGTTGTGCTCTTCGCCCGGATCCTCGTCGACGTTATAGAGGTGCGTACGCGTAAATCGGCCCGCCGCCCAGAAGGGACGCGGGTCGTTCGTCTCGAAGGGCTGCCGGATTACGGGCACCTTCGATCCCGGCATGTAATCGAGGGAAGCGCGCTGATCGGGTGGCGGCAGCTTTACGGTCGGGTAGGCGTGGACCGGCATCGTCGACCAGCGGTTCGACCACATCGAAAGCGGCGCGTTTCCTTCGACGGGCGCGCGCGCGTACTTTCGGTGTCCGTCGACTACGTGCACTTCGCGTCCAAAATACCCGGCCAGGGCCCATTCACGGATCGAGCCCGACTCTCGAAGGAGCAGCGGAAGCAGCGACCGCCCGTGGGTTTTCTGTCGGGTCGTGACGTCGAAGACGTCGAGCAGCGTGGCGTGTAGGTCGACGTTGGTCGTGAGTGCATCGACCGACCCCGCTTCGACCCCGGGCCAGCGAATCAAGAGCGGCGTGTGCCCGAGTGGTTGATAGATGGGGATCGGCGGTTTTCCGAACGCATCCTTCTCTCCCAGGTAGTGGCCGTGGTCGGTACAGACGATGATTCCGGTATCGGACTCGAGGCCGTGAGCCCCGACGGCGTCGAGCAGCTTGCCGAGCCAGTGGTCGATCATGGTGAGTTTGCCGCCGTAGCAGGCGCGCACCTGGTGTGCCTCGCGCTCGCTGAGTACACCGCCGCCCCGTGCCTGTGTCGTGTAGGGCGGCCAGATCAGGTGCGGGCCCTCCCAGCTCTGGTCGTACATCGAGGCGTAGGGTTCGGGCGTGTCGAAGGGTTCGTGCGGGTCGAATTCGTCGATGAAGAGCAGGAAACGCTCGTGGTGGCCCGCGTTCTCGCCGATCCAGCGCGCTGCGGCCGCCATCGTGCGTGGGCCCGGAAAGTCCTCTTCGCCCCGAAACCAGCCGCGCGAGTTGTCGTAGGGCGACCAGCCGCGGTGGTGAGAGGGCGTCCCCACCCAACTCGGGTCGGGCCGCGTCTTCCACAGATCGCCCTCGTGGCCGCGCTGATAATCCCAGGCGGAAAAGTCGCAGTGGTAGTTCTCGCCCCCGGTCTCGAACAGGTGCGGATGATCCGAGATCAACTGGGTCACGACTCCGGCCTCGCGCAGCGGCACCGTGACCGGGTCCTCCCAGAGTTCGATGGATCCCCAGGGCTTCCAGAGGAAGTCGAGCGCGCCGCAGAGGATGTCGTGACGTGCCGGCATGCAGGGGAGCGCGCCGACGAAGTGGCGGTCGAAGCGAGTCGCACCCTTCGCAAAGCGGTCCAGGTTGGGCGTGTCGAACTCCGTGCTGCCGTACGCGCCCAGCAGGTGACGGTTGAGACTATCGAGCAGAATGACGATCAGGTTCCGGGGCCGCGGGTGTTGCATGGGCGGAGTTTACTCCCTGCGCAAGGTGGTAGCGGGCCGCCGCGCGCCCGCCGGGTGAAGGCCGCGGGGATTCGCGATAGCCTTCCGGGGCGCGCAGGCGAAGGGGGAGAAATGGGCGAGTGCGGGGGATCGAAGTCGGTTGCGGGGGCTGGCCTCGCGGAGCGGAGCTAGCATGAGCGATCCGGGCTCCGGCTCGAGCGGAAGGCTCACCCTGGAGGAACTCTCGGACCGGGTTGCGCGGGGCGAGATCGACACCGTGGTCACGGTGTTTCCGGATCTCTACGGCCGGCTGGTCGGAAAGCGCATCACCGGACGTTTCTTCCTGGAGCAGGTCGCGAGCCACGGCATGAACGCCTGTGACTATCTGCTCGCGTGCGACGTCGAGATGGACCCGGTACCGGGCTATGCCTTCACCTCCTGGGATACCGGCTACGGTGACTTCTTGTGCCGGCCGGACTTCCGCACCCTGCGACAGGCGGCGTGGCTGGAGCGCTCGGCGATCGTGATCTGTGACGTGCTCGACGAAGAGAGCGAGGTGCCGGTTTCAGTCGCACCGCGCACGGTTTTGGCGCGGCAGGTCGAGCGAGCGCGCAATGCGGGCTTCGAGCCACTCGGAGCCTCCGAACTCGAGTTCTTCGTCTTCCGCGAGAGCTACGAATCGGCGGCCGCAAAGAGTTTCACGAATCTCGACACCTTCGGATCCTACGTCGAGGACTACCACATTCTGCAGGGAACTCGCGTAGAGCCGTTGGTCGGTGAGATTCGTCGGGTGCTGGACGCCTCGGCGATTCCTGTCGAATTCAGCAAGGGCGAGTGGGGACCCGGGCAGCACGAGATCAACCTCGAGTATTGCAACCTGCTCGAGATGTCGGACCGGCACGTGCTCTACAAGGAAGCGGCGAAAACCGTCGCGATTCAGCAGGAACTGGCGATCACCTTCATGGCCAAGTGGACGGCCGAACACGCCGGAAACAGCATGCACCTGCACGTGAGTCTCTGGGACGCGGACACGGGAAAGAAGAACCTGTTCGAGGGCAAGGGGGATCCAATTCCAGGGTCGCGGGCGGAGCCCTCGGCGTTGTTTCGTCATTGGCTGGGCGGGCTGATCCAGCATGCGCGTGCGACCACGCTCTTCTTTGCTCCGACCGTGAACTCGTACAAGCGATTCGTCGCCGGGACCTTCGCGCCGACCGGAATCGGCTGGTCGTACGACAACCGCACCACCGGCTTCCGTGTCGTCGGGCGCGGCCCCTCGCTCCGGGCGGAGTGCCGGATTCCTGGCGGGGACGCGAATCCCTACCTGGCCTTCGCGGCGCTGCTCGCGGCAGGCCTCGATGGGATCGAGCGGCGCCTGGAGCCGCCCGAGATCTTCGAGGGCAACCTCTACGAGGCCGAGGGCGTCCCGCAGGTGCCGCGCACCCTGAACGAGGCGATCGCAGCCGCCGAGGAAAGCAAGATGCTGCGCGCGGCCCTCGGTCCGGAGGTGCTAGAGCACTACCTGCACTGCGCGCGGACCGAGCAGCGCAAGTTCGACGAGACCGTGACCTCCTGGGAGCGCGCGCGCTACCTGGAGCGAATTTGAGTAGCGCCGCTCGACCTTGAGCAAGCCGCCGCAGGGGCTCGTCCTCACGGTCTTCCGCGGCGGATGCGCCGTGGTCTTCGAGGACCGCGTCGTGGAGCTTCGGCTGATCGGTCGGCACGCGCACAGTGAGGTTGCGCTCGCGGTCGGAGACGACGTCAGCTTCGATCCCGAACGCGGCATTGTTCTCGAGTTGCTCCCGCGGCGGACGCGGCTCTCACGCTTACGTCCGCTGGCCGGCCGGCGCGTGCGCCCAAAGCGAGAAGAACAGGTAATCGCCGCGAATATGGACCTGCTCGGGATCGTCGTTTCTGTGAGCCATCCGCCGTTCCGTGCCGGTCTGGTAGACCGATTCGCGCTCGCGGCCCGGGCCGGGGGACTCGAGGCCATCCTGATCGTGAACAAGATCGACCTGTTGGAAGGCGACCCACTGCCGGACGAGGTCAAGGGTTGTGCGGCGGCGATGTCGCTGTTCCCGGTCTCGGCGCACACCGGGGACGGGCTCGCGCCGCTGCGCGAGCACCTGCGCGGCACTCGCACGGTGCTCGGTGGGCACAGCGGCGTCGGGAAGTCGTCACTCCTGAACGCACTGGAGCCGGAGTTGCGGATCGAGGTCGGTGCGTTGTCGACGGCGGGACGCGGGAGCCACACCACCACGCGCGCCGTGCTGTTTCGGCTCCCGGGCGACGCGCTCGTGGTGGACACGCCGGGCATTCGCGAACTCGAGACCGGGGTGCTCGAGCCCGAACTCGTGATCGGGATCTATCCCGAAATCGAACGCGCCGCGCAGGCATGCCGCTTTCGTGACTGCCGCCACGATCGTGAGCCGGGCTGCGGGGTACGGGACGCGGTCGAGCAGGGGTCCATCCCGGCCTCGCGTTACGCGAGCTATCGCCGCCTGGTGGACGAGGTCGAGCGCGAAGCGCGCACGACCGCCCGCCGTGGTCGCTGAGTCGGCGGTGTCCGAGGCAGCCGGCGCGGCTCAGGGGTGGAGGACGACCTTGAGCACGTCCTCTTCGTGCGCGTCGAAGATCTCGTAGCCGCGAACCCCCTGCTCGAGCGGCAGCCGGTGCGTGATGATCTCCGAGGGGTCCAGGCGTCCGGCCTCGATCAGCGGGAGCAGTGTCGGAATGAAGGCCTGGGGGTTCACGAGGCCCGACCGGAGCGAGAGGTTCTTGGCGAAGAGTCCACGGATGAACGGCAGCGAGATGTCCTCTTCGGTGACGACCCCGATCGCCGCGATGCTGGTCCCGGGTCGGGCCACCTCGATCGCCTGCCGGATCAACGCGGGACTTCCGACCGCCTCGATCACGGCATCGGCCCCGAGGCCCTGCGTCATGTCTCGTACGCGCTCGCCGAGCGGCTCCTGCTCGGGTTGCACCGTGTCGTAGCCGCGCTCCCGCGCGCGCGCGAGTCGGCCTTCGTCCAGGTCGACCGCCACGATCCGGGAGGCGCCGCGGACTTCGGCCGCGCGCTGGGCGAAGGTGCCCACGGGGCCGCAGCCGAACACGACGACGCAGTCGCCGGGGCCGACCTGTGCGAGCTCCGCTCCGAGCCAGCCCGTCGGCAGAATGTCGGTGAGGAACAGCGCCTGCTCGTCCGAGATCGACTCGGGAATCCGGAACAGGTTGGCGTCGGCGAAGGGAACGCGGGCGGCTTCGGCCTGCCCACCGGGAAGCAGGGGATTGCCGAAGACGTTCGTGAGTGGGGCCAGCTTCGTGGTCACCTCGCACGCGCTGTAGAGGTCGCGTCGACACATGGCACAGCTTCCGCAGCCGGTCGTGCAGGCGGCGAACACGCGGTCGCCGGGTCGGAAGCGCCGGACCTCGGGCCCGGCGTCCTCGACCACGCCCAGGAACTCGTGGCCGAGCGAGAATCCGCCTACGGGCAGGGCCGGCCCGTGCCAGGTATGGAGGTCGGACCCGCAGATCGCGGTCCGCTGGATCCGGACGATCGCATCCGCGGCAGAGGCAAGCTTCGGCTCTTCTACCGTCTCGACCCGGAAGTCCCTGGGACCGTGGTAGACGATCGCCTTCATGGCTCAGCCCCACTCTAGCATGCGGTCGAGCGCCCGCGTGTGTGTTTTGGCCCGGGGGTCTACAATGTGCGGCGATGGTCGAGCACGAACTCGGGAGAGAGGGGGCGGAGTTCACAGCGATATCTCCGGCGGTGAGAAACCGCTTTGCGGAACTCGCGCGGGCCCCAGAAGACAAGTTCGAACTGGACCGGGGCTCGCTGCTGATCGCAGCCGAGGCCTATCCCGATCTGGACACCGACTACTACCTACGCATGCTCGATCGCCTGGCCGACTCACTGCGACCCGAACTCGCCGGGGTCGTGAGCGGACGCGAGCAGATCGAGTGCCTGCGCGGCTTCCTGTTCGAGCGCTGCTGTTTCGCGGGAAATCAATCCGACTACAAGGATCCCCGGAACAGTTTCCTGAACGAAGTGTTGGAGCGACGCACCGGACTTCCGATTACGCTCTCGATCGTATACATCGAGGTCGCCCGGCGGGTCGGGCTCCCGGTGCGAGGCGTGAACTTCCCGGCCCACTTCATGGCCAAGTACGTGGGAGACGAAGAGATCCTGATCGACCCCTTCTTCGGACGCATCGTCACCAAGTCCGAGTGCCTGGACCGCCTCCGGCGTGCGCTCGGCCGGGGTGCGCGGTTGCGCCGCGACCCGCTCGAGTGTGCGCACAACCACGAGGTCCTGGTGCGCGTGCTCGGCAACTTGAAGAACGCCTACATCCAGTCGAGAGACTTCGTGCGCGCGCTCGGTGCCTGCGACCGGATCCTGCTCCTTACGCCGGACGCGCCGCAAGAACTCCGGGACCGCGGCCTCGTCTATCAGCAACTCGAGTGTTTCAGTTCCTCGCAGTCCGATCTCGAGCGCTTCCTGGAACTCGCGCCCGACCACGAGACCTGCGACCGCGTTCGCGATGTGCTGATCTCGGTCAAGCGCAACGCCGATCGCGTTTGCTAGCCGGCTACGGCGGCGGTCTTCTCGGGCTCAGTCCCCCTCGATCCACGCCCTCACCAGTTGGTGCGCGATTGCCATCGGGGGTGGAAGCCAGAGCCCGTCCGGGCCCGGTGGGGACCGCAGTGCCTGTGTCACCGCGTCACGCGGAAACCACTGGGCCGCCTCGAGTTCCTGCAGGTCCACGCTGATCTTCTCGCTCGCGGCCTCGGCGACGCAACCCAGCATCAGCGACGACGGGAACGGCCAGGGCTGCGAGAAGCGGTAGCGCACGCTCGCGACCTCGATCCCGGCTTCTTCGCCGACCTCGCGGCGCACGCTTTCCTCGAGGGTCTCGCCCGGTTCGACGAATCCGGCCAGTGCCGAGAACATCCCGGGCGGCCAGCCGGACTGGCGGCCGAGCTGGCAGCGCTCGCCGTGCGTGACGAGCATGATCACGACCGGGTCGGTGCGCGGAAACTGTTCGGCCGCGCAGTCGCCCTGCTCACAGCGACGCTGGTAGCCCCCGTCGCCGCTCGCGCTCGGTCCGCCGCACGCTGCGCAGTAGCGGTGGCGTTGGTGCCAGTCGATCAGAGAACGGGCCTGGGCGGCCGCGGCGGCGTCCGCTGTGGGCAACTGCGACGCGATCGCGCGCAGATCCGTGAAGTGCGCCGCGTCGCCCAAACCGAGTTCTTCCCCCGCGTCCTCGAGTTCAGAGACGTCGATCGCGAAGTGGGCGGCTTCGTCCGCCACGCCCAGGAGCACCAGCGGACTTTCCGGGCGGACGGAGTCGCGGATTCCGCTTCGCGCCCAGGCTAGGGACGGCGCGTTGCCCGACTTGACCAGCACCTGGAGTTTCCAGAGCGGCAAGAATTTGGAACTCGGTGCGTCGAGCGCCTGCGCGAGCCACACCGGATCGCGCCGGAGCAGGGCCGAGCGGTCGAGTTTGCCACCCGAAAACACGATCGTATGCGCAGATTCCGCCATGCTAGAGGCGGGTCCCGGGAGCGCGGGAGCGCGATTCTGAAGCCCGGGTGCCCGAGTGGCCGGGAAAGGTTCTGCCGTGCGTCTGGCGTTGTTGCAAGGGACCCCAGTATATAGAGGGCCAGAAGCAAGAGGGTTTGATGGGAAGTTCGCGCCGAATTCCGATCCTGATCGTTTCGGGCTTCCTGGGCTCGGGCAAGACGACGCTGGTCTCTCGTCTGCTCGCCCAGGCCCGGAGCGAGGGGGTGCGTGTGGCCGTGATCTCGAACGAGTTCGGAGCGCTCGGGATCGACGCGGCACTTCTCGGTGGAGCCGGCGCCGACTACGTCGAGATCGAGGGCGGCTGCGTGTGCTGCGAACTCTCCGACGAACTGATCGAGACCCTCGAGATGCTGCGTGCGCGCGTAGACCCGGACCGGATCGTGATCGAGATCTCGGGCGTCGCGCTTCCGCACGATACCCAGCTCCACCTGTGGCGCGAGCCGGTGGCGAGCTGGCGGGGCGAGGACCTGGCGCTGGTGGTCGTGAATGCCGAGCAGGTACACGCGGGGCGTGAGCTCAGCGGCACTTTCGAGGACCAGGTCTCGTCGGCCGACCTGCTGGTCCTCAACAAGATCGACCTGGTTCCCGGAACCGCGCTGCCCGGGATCGAGGCTCGTGTGCGCGAACTCGAGCCCGACGCCCCGATCTTGAGCTGTGTGCGCGGGGAACTCGATTCGGCACTGCTGTTTCCGCCCGAGCCCGGCCGGATTCCGGAGCGGGACCGTGCAAAGCGGTCCGCGCGTCCCCACCGGCACGAGGCCTTCGAGGCAGAGGAGATCCAGGTGCCCGACGGGATCGAGCCCGAGGCGCTACTGGCGCGAATCCGCGCGCTCGCGCCGCTGCGCGCGAAGGGTTTCGTGCGCACCACGCGGGGCATCGAAATTCTTCAGGGCGTTGCCGGACGGCTGGAACTCACCGGCGCTGGGGCCGCGCCGCCGGAGGGGCGGATCGGGCGGGTAGTCCTGATCCGCCGCGTGTGAGACCCGGAGCGCCAGCCGGTCGGGATCAGAGGCGCTCCGCCACCGCGGCGCAGAACTCGCGCGTGCTCGCGCTGCCGCCCTGGTCGGGCGTGAGCACCTTTTCCGCGGCGTAGACCTGGGTCACGGCCTGCTCTAGAGATGCTGCAGCCTGGTCGAACTCCAGGTAACGGAGCAGCATCACGGTGGCCAGAATCGTGGCGGTCGGATTGATGATCTCCTGCCCTGCGATGTCGGGTGCGGTCCCGTGGGCCGACTCGAAATAGGCATAGTCGTCGCCATAGCAACCCGAGGGCGCCAGGCCGAGTCCCCCGATCAGCGCCGCGGCCGCGTCCGACAGGATGTCGCCGTAGAGGTTCGGCAGCACCACCACGTCGAGTTCTCCGGGCCGCGCGATCATCCGGTGCGCAAAGTCGTCGACGATGAAGTTCTCGTAGTCGATGTCGGGGTAGTCCTCGGCTACGCGTCCCGCAACCTGCCGGAACAGCCCGTCGCTCTGCGAGAGCATGTTGTGCTTGGTGCCGCTCGTCACCTTGCCGCGCCCGCCCTCTGCCTTGCGTCGGCGCGCGAGTTCGAACGCGAAGCGCGTCACGCGCTCGGTTCCGGCCTCGGTGATGATCTTGAGCGCGAAGCGCCCAGGCCCGAACTCCGTAACCGGGCGGCCGGCGGTGCGGCTCTGGAGTTCGGACCCCGCGAGTTCCTCGAGATCGCCCTCGACCCCCACATACATGTCCTCGAGGTTCTCGCGCACGATCACGAAGTCGAGGCCCTGCGGCCGGGCCAGCGGACTGCGGTAGCCCGGGAGCCAGCGCGCCGGCCGCACGTTCGCGTAGGTGCAGCGGCCCCAGCGCAGGTAGAACAGTGCGCGCGCACTCGGCCCGCTGGTCGAGCCGAACAAGGTGGCATCCGAGGCGTCGATCGCGGCGCGTGCTTCGTCCGGGAAGGTCGAGCCGTGGCTCTGCTGCGCGGCGGCGCCCACCGGGGGACGTTGCCACTCGAGATCGAGTCCGAGCCGCTCCACGAGTTCCAGCGTGGGGCGCATGGCCTCGGGCGCTGCGTCCTCGCCCTCGATCACGACCACCCGTTTCGTCATCGCGTTCTCTCCTGAAATCGACCCGCGGCGCTCGTTCCGGGGGCCACCTCAGCCCTCACCCGGCCAGTGCTTGGCCAGGAATTGTCCCACGAGTTCGTTGAAGCGCTCGGGATCTTCGTAGTAGGTCGAGTGACCGGTGGTCGGGAAGTGCTCGTGTGACGCGCCCGGAATCAGTTCTGCCACGTGGTTCATGATCTCGGGCGGAAACAGCAGGTCGTATTGCCCGGAGAGCACCAGGGTGGGGACCCGGAATTCCGTAAGCGCCTCCGGCGGGATCCGGATCGCCTCGTCGAAGAGTTGCACGCCCTGCGCAGGATCGAAGCCGGTGTTGAGGCTGCCGATTCCGCCGTAGAGAAATGCGCGGGCCGGCTCGCGTTTCGGGAACTCCGGTGCCATGGCCGAGTTCGCAACGACGCCTCCCCCCCCGAGCCGCTTTGCGAGTTGGGCCATGTTCTCGGCGATCTGCGGCGTGAAGAGACCGCCGGGGGTTCCGGCCAGCACCAGCGCCGGGACCCGTTCGGGATGCTCGAGTGCCGCGCGCAGGCCCGTCCAGCCCCCCATCGACTGGCACACGATCGCGGCCCGCTCGATCCGCTCCGCGTCCAGGATCGCGAACAAGTCGTCGGCGAAAAAGCGTGGCTGGAAGTCGGCGGGTGCACACACCGAGCGCCCGAACGAGCGGTGGTCGAAGACCACCACGGTGTGGTTGCGCGCGAGGTAGGGCACCTGCTGCCACCAGCTGAGCGCGTTGCCCCCCGCTCCGTGCGCGAGGCAAACCGCGGGACCGGAGCCGTGAGTTTCGTAGTAGATCGATGCGCCTTCGTGTGTGACGGTGGCCAAGACGGATCCTCGCAGTGTTTCCCGGGCCCAGTCTATCAGCCGGCCGCGACCGGCCAGATCTACGCATCCTGCGTGGCGCGTGTGTAGAATGGCGCCCCGATGCGCCGTCTCGCTCTCTTGACTCTGGTTGCCTTACTGGCCTGCGCCACCCCGGTGCGCACCGGGGTGATGGCGGGACGCTGGACTCCCAAGCACGGTGAGACGCAGCCGGTTCCGATGGGCTGGGAGCGTATCGACGATTCGCACGGCGCGATTCACGCGACGCTCGGCCCCGGCGGCGAGCATTTCAACGGAAACTACGTGCGGGTCGAGGCCGACAGCCCCCACGTGGTGGTGTCGGATGTCTACACGAGGTGGTATGGCCCCTCCTGGGGCGCCTTGAACTGGGGTCCGGACGGCAACTATGGGCCGGCCGGAGCCAGCATCAGCGTATTCATGCACCTCTACTCGGGCAAGGTGGTCGCAACACTCTTCGGAAACCACGGCAGTTCGATCCGCTGCCACTTCACGCTCAACAGGCCGGACGCGGGTCTGGTCGGGGGTGGGGTCGGCGAGTGCCAGGTGTCGGACGGATCCCAGATCGACGTCCGCTTCTAGGGCTCGGCATCGGGCCCGGTAGCTTCGGGTAACGCGTCTCGCGCGTTGCTTTCGTGTCGGCGATGCGCGCTAACGGCCGGCCCAGCGGGCGCGAGCCTGTGCAATGACCACAGCGGTCGCGCCCTCGATCCCGAGCGCCGCCGTGTTCAACACCAGGTGGTAGTTGGTGGGGTCGCCCCAGTCCGCGTCGTAGTATTCGCGGTAGTAACGTTCGCGGTTTCGGTCGGCGTCGTCCACGGTCTGGGCGGCCTCGTCGGCGCTGAGGCCGAGTTCCCTGATCGCGAGCTCTACCCGGAACGGCTTCGGGGCGACGAGGCGCACGTGCATGCAATCCGGATCGTCCTGGAGCACCGCGGAGGCGGCGCGACCGACGATGACCACGTTTCCCTGCGACGCGAGTTCCTGAATCACGCAGCGCGAGGTCCGCGCGAGCCGTTCCTCTTCGAAGCCCTCGATGCTTTGCCCGGCCAGCGGGAATAGCTCGGGTGCCGCCATCACGGTAGAGCGCGCGAAACGCTCGGCGAAGGACGGCGCGCGCTCTTCGCGCCAGCTGACCTCGTCGGCCGGGATCCCGGTGCGTTGTGCAAGCTGGCCGATGAACTCGCGGTCCGCGAGGTGCCAGCGAAGTGCCTCGGCGGCGCCCTGGGCGACGAAGGATCCGCCCGCGCAGCACTCTCGCGAGACCGTGATCACCATTCCCATACGATAACCCGGAAATTCGGGCTAGAGAAGCAGAAAAAGTCGCTCATCCGGAAAGCTCCCGGCCGGCGCGCGGGGCGGGGTCGGGCGCCGATTCGGCGGCGGCGTCCATCTCGTCGACCTCGGCCATCGCGGCGGCCACGCTGGTCCCGATCCCACGGAGCGCCGGTGAGAACAGGTAGAACGCGATCGCGACCACGATCGCAAAGACAGCTGCGCACGCGACCGCGACCGGCGCGCCGTATAGCTCGGCCACGGCACTCATCGGAAGCGTTCCGAGCAGCGGCAGCCCGAACGACATCATCAGAAAGCTCGAGATCCGGCCCCGGACGTGATCCGGGATCAGCTGCTGGATCATGGTGTTGTTGAGTGTCTGGAATACGCTGGCGAAGATGTTCGATGCGAACACCAGCGGAAGTGCGAGCAGGAACCAGGGACTCAGCGCGAACAGCAGTACGAAGCCCCCGAACGCGAGCACGCTCGTCATCATCTGACGAAGCCGCCCCCCTCTCTCTCCCTGCCACGCGACGTAGATCGAGCCCGCGAAACCGCCGAAGCCGGCCACGGCCTGAAGCACGCCCAGGCCCTGGGGTCCCACGTCCCAGATCCGGTCGGTGAAGACCACGAGCAGCGTCTGGAACGGCATGGCCAGGAACATCGGCACCAGGCCGAAGAGCAGAAGCACCAGCACCACGCGATGGTCTCGCATGTAGCGGAAACCCTCAGCGACGTCCGCCATGACCGAGGTCTCTTCGGCCCGTTCGGCCGGGTAGGTGCGGTCTACGCCGAACATGCAGAGCAACGCGATCACGTAGAGCACCACGCCGAACAGGTAGGTGCGCTCGACGTCGACCAGCCAGATCAGCACGCCCGCGATCGCGGGCGCGATCATGCGGGTGGCGTTCATGCTGCCCATCGAGAGGCCCATCGCGTTGGCGAGTCCGCGCTTCCCGACGATGTTTACGACGATCGCCAGGCGCGCCGGCATCGTGAACGGGAACACGCAGCCCATCACCAGGCTTGCGAGCACGAGCTGCCAGAATTCGAGGATTCCCATCCAGAGCAGGCCCAGTATGAGGAGTTCGCTGGCGATCACGGCGGATTGCCCGATCACGATCAGGTTGCGGCGCTCCAGTCGGTCCGCGACGACCCCGCCGAAGGGCGCGACCAGGATCATGGGCACCGCGACCATGGCTCCGATGATGCCGAGCGCCAAGGGGCTGTCGGTCAACTGGAACGCGATCCAGGGCCTGACGATCATGCTCT
>JAYZEO010000093.1:0-21412 GCA_036337215.1 Myxococcota bacterium
GCCCCACCCATCACGCCCGCGATCGCGACCGGGCGCTCGGCGTCCGCGATCACGAGATCCTCTGTCGAGAGTTCGCGGGTCTGACCGTCGAGCGTCGCGATCCGCTCGCCTTCGCGGGCGGCCCGGACGCGGATCTCACCCCCCCGCAGCGTGGAAAGATCGAACGCGTGCAGGGGCTGGCCGAATTCGTGCAGGATCAGATTGGTCACGTCCACCCCGATCCCGAGCGACCGCTGACCGCAGGCCTCGAGGCGTTCGCGGAGCCAGTCCGGAGAGGGTCCGAGCGTGACGCCGCGCACCACGCGGCCCGCGTAGCGGTAACATCCCTCCGGATCCTCGATCGAAATCCGGATGTCGCGGGAAGCTTCGCGCTCGACCTCGGTCGGCTCGGTCGGCGGCAGCCGGAGCGTCCCGCCGAAGAGCGCCTTGACCTCGCGCGCGACACCCAGCAGCGACGTACAGTCCCCGCGGTTCGGCGTGAGTTCCAGGTCGAGCACCGTCTCGCCACCCATCTGACTCGCCAGCGGCGCACCGATCTCCGCGTCCGCATCGAGAACCAGGATCCCGGAGTGCTCGTCACCCAGGCCGAGTTCGCGCAGAGAGCAGATCATTCCGTGCGAAACCACCCCCCGGATCTTTGTCTTCTTGAGTTTCGTTCCGTCGGGGAGCCGCGTACCCGGAGACGCGACCGCGACCTTCTGGCCGGCCCCGACGTTGGGCGCGCCGCACACGATATCGACCGGCTCGCCGTCGCCGAGGTCGACCCGGCAGAGCGAGAGGCGATCTGCATTCGGGTGACGCTCGTGCGCCACGACCCGGCCGATCCGGATTCCCGCGAGGTCCGGGCCCGTGCGCAACATTTCGTCGAGTTCGAGCCCCGCCAGGGTCAGACGTTCTGCGAGCGTATCCGGATTCTCTGGAAGATCGATGAACTCGGAGAGCCAGCCGAGCGGAACCCGCATCAGAGCTGCTCCCGAATCCGGACATCGCTGTCGAAGAGCGCCTGAATGTTGGGAATGCCGTAACGGAGCATGGCCGTGCGGTCGATGCCCATCCCGAAGGCAAAGCCTCGATAGCGGGCGGGATCGACGCCCACGTTCTCGAGCACGCGGGGATGGATCATGCCGCAGCCACCCCACTCCAGCCACTGGTCGTTCCACCAGAAGTCCATCTCGGCGGACGGCTCGGTGAACGGGAAGAAGCTCGCGCGAAACCGCAGCGGGATTTCGGAACCCATCAGGTGGCGCGCAAACGCGTAGAGCACGCCCTTGAGGTCGGCGAAGGTCACCTCCTGATCGACCAGGAAGCCCTCGATCTGATGAAAGATCGGCGATTTCGTCGAACCGTGATCGGTCCGAAACACGCGTCCAGGCGCAATGAAGCGAAAGGGCGGCTCGCGCCCCTGCATCGCCCGGATCTGAACCGGAGAGGTGTGCGTGCGGAGCACCGCTCCTCCCTCGACGAAAAAGGTGTCGTGCATGTCGCGGGCCGGATGGTCCGGGGGAAAGTTCAGGGCCTCGAAGTTGTTGTAGTCGCTCTCGACCTCGGGACCCTCCTCGACGGAGAAGCCGAGCCCGCGGAAGAACTCGACCATGTCCCGCTCTACGACGGTCACCGGGTTCAGGGCGCCGCGCCGCAGCGAGGCTCCCGGTAGGGTGGCGTCGAGGCTGTGCCCCGCGAGTTCGGCACGCTGGAGGCCTCGCTCGAGTTCGCTCTGCCGGTCCCCGACCCAGGCTTCGACCTGCTGCTTGAGGGCGTTCGCGGCGGCGCCAACGGTCGCACGCTGCTCGGCGGGAAGTTCCGCGAGAGTTCGCAGCACCGCCGAGAGCGATCCCTTGCGGCCCAGGATGCGCGCACGCGTCTCCCTCAAGCTCTGGGGCGTCTCCGCCCGTGCAATCGCCTCGCGGGCACCCCTCTCGATCGCATCGAGGTCTGGAGTCTCCTCAGGCATCCCGGAAACCTCAGACGGCTGGCTGCTTGGCCCGCTCGGCGATCTCGCTAAAGGCCTTCGGGTCCTGGATGGCGAGTTCCGCGAGGATCTTCCGATCGATCTCGATCCCGGCCTGGTGAAGTCCGTGGATCAACTTGCTGTAGGAGAGCCCGTTCGCCTGGGCTGCCGCACCGATCCGCGTGATCCAGAGCCGCCTGAACTGGCGCTTTCGCTGCCGCCGGTCGCGGTAGGCGTAGGCCAGGCTCTTCTCCAGCGCGAGGCGGGCCGGTCGAAACAGCTTCCCCCTGGATCCCCGGAACCCGGACGCCTCTTTGAGCAACTTCTGGTGCCGTCGGTGCCGCGTGACACCCCGCTTGACTCTCATGTCGAGTTTCCTTTTTCCAAACCCCTCGAAAGTAGGGGAACCCTAGAGATAGGGGACCTGACTCTTGATGCGAGGCTCGTCAACCGGGTCGACTAGGCCACCGTTGCGCAAATTGCGCTTCCGCTTCGGCGATTTCTTCGTGAGGATGTGATTTCGAAACGCCTTCTTGCGCGCGAGCCTTCCCTTTCCGGTCAGCTTGAAACGTTTTGCGGCGCCCCGTCTGGTCTTGATCTTCGGCATTCCACTTCTCCCGGAGGATCTCGCGCTACTCGGCGGTCGATTCTCCCTCGACCGCTCCGCGTTCATCCAGTTCTGTCTCCACTGCGTCGACGAGTTCGGGCGTGCCTTCGCCCTCCTCCTCTTCGACTGCCGTGGCCAAAAGCTTTGCGGCTTCTTCCTTCCTGATCTTTTCTACCGCTGAACGGATCGGCGCGAGTACCAGCGAGAGCGTTCGCCCTTCGCTTCGAACCGACTGTTCGACGGTCGCAATGTCTTTCATGAGTTCGGAGATCCGCGCGAGTAATACGCGACCCAGATTCGTGAACAGGTTCTCGCGCCCGCGAAACATGACCGTACACTTGACCTTGTCACCTTCGATTAGAAATTTCCGCGCATTTCGCAACTTGAAGTCGAGATCGTGATCATCGATCCGCGGCCGGAGCTTGATCTCTTTGAGTTGCGTCTGGTGCTGGGATTTCTTTGCGCTCGCGGCCTTTTTCTTCTGCTCGTACTTGTAGCGCCCGTAGTCCATGATCTTGCAAACCGGCGGTCGAGCCGTCGGCGCAATTTCGACCAGGTCGAGCCCGACGCGACCCGCTACGTCGCGCGCTGCGTCAGACGCCATCACCCCGAGTTGCTGACCATCGTCGTTGATCAGGCGGACCTCTGGAGCACGAATCGCCGCATTGACCCGGACCTTGTCTTCGTCTGGACGCAGATCGCGCCAACGTCGTCTACGAAATCCCACGCGTTTTCACTTCCTCCTCCAATTTGGAACAGAGTTCATCCACCCCGACCCTGGTCTGGGCCTTCTGGTGGCGCCTGCGAACCGTGACGGTGCCATCGGCCGCTTCCCGGTCTCCGGTGACCAGGATATACGGAATCTTGGAGGTTTCGGCGGAGCGAATTCGATAACCGAGCGTCTCGCTGCGCGCGTCGACCTCGACTCGGAGGCCGGATCCGCCGAGCACCTCGCAGACCTTCCTGGCGTACTCCTCGTGCCGGTCGGCGATCGGCAACACCTGGGCCTGCACGGGCGCCAGCCAGAGCGGGAGGTCGCCCCCCGTGTGCTCGAGGTAAATGCCGATGAAGCGCTCGAGCGTGCCCAGGATGGCCTTGTGCATCATTGCGGGCACGTGCTCCTGGCCGTCGGCACCCACGTAACTCAGGTCGAAACGCTCGGGCATCGCCATGTCTATCTGAAGTGTCCCGAGTTGCCACTGGCGACCCAGCACGTCGCGGAAGTGGAACTCGATCTTGGGCCCGTAGAATGCGCCCTCGCCGGGCGCCCATTCGAAGGAGAAGCCCGCTCGCTCGGTCGCTTCACCCAGCAGCGCCTCGGCACGTTCCCAGTCCCCAATCTCCCCGATGTACTGCTCCGGCCGCGTCGCCACACGAACTTCCAGGCCCGAGAGCCCGAGGCCGCGATAGACCTCGGCCGTCATCTGGAGTACGCGGTCCATCTCGGCCTCGACCTGGTCGGGCTGGCAGTAGATGTGAGCGTCGTCCTGGGACATCGCGCGCACCCGGGTCATGCCGAGCAGCGTCCCGGAGCGCTCGTTGCGGTGCAGGCGTGAGAACTCGGCCAGGCGCAGCGGCAGTTCGCGGTACGAGCGTTTGCGCGAGCCGAAGATCAGGCAGTGACCGGGGCAGTTCATGGGCTTGACGCCGACCTCGGCGTCTTCGCCGGAAGCACCGATCTTGAACATGTCCGGGAACATCTCGTAGTGACCCGAACGCTTGAAGATCTCGACGTCGAAGAGCAGGGGCGCGGTGACTTCCTCGAACCCGTACTTGAGGTTCAACTCACGCATGTAACCGACGAGCGTGTTGAAGAGCACCAGCCCCTTGGGCAGGTAAAAGGGCGCACCCGGCGCCCAGGCATGGAACCAGAACAGATCGAGGTCGGCCCCGATCCGCCGGTGGTCTCGACGGCGCGCCTCCTCCAGCCGCTCCAGGTGCAAGCTGAGTTCCTTCTCGGTCGAGAAGGCCACGCCGTAGATCCGCTGAAGCATCGGGTTCGACTCGTCGCCGCGCCAGTAGGAGCCCCCGACCTCGGTCAGCTTGAAGGCCCCGATCTGCCCGGTCTGCTGCACGTGAGGACCGCGGCACAGGTCCACGAAGTCGCCGTTCCGAAACAGCGTCAACTCGGCCCCTGCCTCGATGTCGTCGATGCGCGAGACCTTGAGTTCCTGTCCCTGCGACGCGAACAGGCGCTTGGCTTCCTCTCGCTCCACGACCTCGCGCTCGAACGGTTGCTTCGCCTCGACGATGCGGCGCATCTCGGCCTCGATCGTCTCGAAGTGCTCGGGGGTCAGCCGCACCGGCACGTCGAGGTCGTACTGAAACTTCTCGCCGTGATCGGAGCGCCCAACGTCGATCTGTGTTTCCGGCCACAGCCGCTTGACCGCGTCCGCCATCACGTGCTCGGCGGAGTGGCGGATGACCTCGCCGGCCTCCGGATCGCGCGCCGTGATCACGCGAAACGCCCCGCTCTGCGAGAGCGGCTCGCGCAGATCGACAAGACGGCCAGCCACCGCACCCGCCAGAGCGGCACGCGCAAGCCCGGGTCCGATCTCGGACGCCACGTCGAGCGGCGTGGCCCCGAAGGGTACAGCGAGACGGGTCCCATCCGGCAACTCGAGTTCAAGTGGCGCTTCGGTCATCGAAGATCTGAGTTTCGAGAGCGGCGCAACATCGACCCCACAGGTACTTGGCTCGAGCCGTTGGGACAGATTTAGTTGGTAGGCACGGCCGGGATTGAACCGGCGACCCCTACCGTGTCAAGGTAGTGCTCTTCCACTGAGCTACGTGCCTCTAACCACTCGGATTCAATACCAATTTCGCTTTCTTGTGTCAATTCTGCGAAGTCGGCGGCGCGGCCTCGAGAGGCTCGGCCTGCGGGCCCCAGATCCGGGGGACCACGAGCACCCGGGCCACCGCCAGAAGCGGCACTGCGAGCACGATCCCTGCGAAGCCCAGCAACTGGCCCCCCGCGATCAGGCCCAGGATCACGACGCAGGGGTGGAGCCCTAGCCGATCGCCCACGATCCGAGGCGTAATCAGGGTCCCCTCCAGGCCCTGAACGATGACAAACCCCCCCGCGACCCAGGCCAGATGGGTATCCACACCGTACTGGACGGCCGTCAGGACCAACGCAAGCCCGAAGCCGAGTGCCGGACCCGCGTAGGGAATGATCACCAAGAATCCGGCCAGGGTCCCCACCAGGATTCCGGCGGGCACTCCCGCGATCGAGTAGGCGATGCTGTACAGGACCGCCAGCACCAGACACACGCTGAGCTGCCCGCGAAGCCAGGCCGAAACCACCCGGTCCACCTGAGCGCTGGCGTCGAGCACCGTCTCCCGGACCTCGGCCGGCAGCACCCCGACCAGGGTGTCGCGGAGCTTCGGACCGTCGCGCATCCCGTAGAAGGCCAGGACCGGGAAGAGCAGGATCTCGATCCCGACCATGACCAGCGAGGTCGTGCTCCGAAACACCGCCCCAACCGCTGCCGAAAAAGGTCCGCGAATGTCGAGCCCCTGAACTCTCGAGCGGAGCTCGGCGAGCGCCTCGGTGCTGGTGCGCGGCAGCGACAGGTCCAGGCGTTGCTCGAGCCACGGGATCCAGTCGGTCTGGAGCCTGGACACCAGACTCGGGAGTTGCTGGATCAGGCCCAGGATCTCGGACTGAATCACCGGGAGCAGGACCAGGCAGAGCGCGGCCAGCAGCGCCGCCGCCAGTGACAGCACGGCAGCCGCGGTCGCTGCGCGCGGGATTCCGAGGGTTTCGAGCCGGGTGAGCAACGGACTCGCGAGGTAGGCGAGCAGGCCGGCCGCAGCCAGCGCGACCAGCACGTTCTGGAGCGCGATCAGGGCGAGCAGCGCCGTGGCCGCGGTCGCAGCCAGAATCCACCAGCCGCGCTGAGTCACCGCCGCCCCGCCGGGGGAGCCCGGTCGGGATCGAGTTGCTCGCCCTCTGGGACCGGCGCGATGGCCAACTCGACGCGATCCGGCGTCACCTGTACCGGCTCGAGTTCGAACCCCGAAAAGCCCGTTCGGACGAGCCGCTCCTGAAGGGAGCCGGGAGAAAGCTTCGACGAGATCTCGAACTCCGCGCGGAATGGCCCGAGCAGTCTGAGCTTCGCGCCGTCGGCCCCGATCAGCTGCTCCAGCGCCTCGCGAACAGACTCGACCTCGGCAAACCCACGCACGTTGACCAGTACCACTCGCAGCGGACCCACCGGCCGATCCAGAACCTGCCAGTTGCGATCGAGCTGCAGTAGCAGACTCCGGACGACCTGCTCCTCGAGGGCCTCGAGTGCGCGCGCTGTGGCCTCGGCAGGATCGGGGTGATACGCCGGCGTCTCGAAGGCCAGGCGCGCCAGCTCGGAGCCATCGCTCGCGCGCTCCGCCCGTACCTGAACCCGCGCGTCTCCACCGGCCAACCCACCGCCGATTCTACGCGCGCGCCACAACACCTCGACCGCTACCGCGACGTCGGCGCCCAGCGCACGCGCGAGTTCCGGGGCCGTCGACGGGACCCGACCGCTGCCTGGCCGGAGTGCGGGCTCGACCACCGTGTAACCCTGCGCGCTGAGACTCCGCCGCAGCGTCTGCTCGAAGGCGTCGAGCGGGAGTCCAGGGCTTTCGACGTCGCGCACCACCAGCGCCACGGAGGGTCGCCGCGCGCCTCCTCCCAGATAGCCGAGTTCGGAGAGGCGTTCGCGGACCTGGACCGCATCGACCGTGGCCGCGATCGGCACCACGAACAGCGTGCGTTCGGGCGGGCCCGGGTCGTTCTGGATCTCCATCGCACCTTCGGGTCGGTAGTTGAGCACCGAGCGGGTCGCCACCGGCGCGAGGTCGACACGCAGCCGCTCCTCTTCGAGTTCGAAGGTGGCCGCTGGAAGCATCTCACGCGCAACCGCGAGAACCGCCTCGAGCAGTGCCTGATCGAAGGCCCGCCCGCGGGCCGAGTGGCGGTTTTCGCCGGTCACTTCGACCGAGCCCACGACACTCACATCGACCGGCTCGACCCCGCGCGCGGTGCCGGGCCAGAGCGCGACCCAGACGAGCGCGCAGAGCACTAGGAGAGCTGGCACTCAACCACCGGTGCTTCGAAGAGCCGCTCCAGACCGTCGATCAGATCGGTGCTCACCGCCACACGGTGGCGCGTGAGTTCGAGAAGGGCCTCGGCTCCGGAGGGCAAGGCCAGCCGAACCACGACGGGAACTTCTCCCGGGACCAGATCCAGCGTCTCTCGCAGCACGCGAAGCCGCTCCGGGGTCAGGGCCCCGTGATCGAGGCACAGGTGCAACTCGCGCGTCCAGCGCGCATAGCCTTCTCCCAGCAGGACGACCTCGTCGGCGAGCAACTCGGAGCGCTCCGACTCCATCTGGAGTTTACCCCGCACCAGCAGCGGGTCGGTCGAGCGCAGCAACTCCGAGTTGCGCTCGAATGCGTCGGGTAGGAAGACCACGTCGACGCTCCCGCCGAGGTCCTCGAGCACCCCGCGCGCCATGGTCGCGCCCTTGCGGGTCTTGCGCTGATCCAACGCGCTCAACATCCCGGCCATCCGCACCTGCAGACCCCGATGCTGGTCCGAAATTCGGTCCGAAGTCACGCTCGCAAGTTGATCGAGTTCGCGCTGGCGCGAGCGCAGAGGGTGCCCGCTCATGTAGATGCCCAGCATCTGCTTCTCGCCCGCCAGCAGTTCCGGTTCGGGCCACTCCGGCACCTCGGGCACGCGGACTTCGGCGGGGCCGCCAGCTTCTCCGAACAGCGAGCGCTGGCCCGACTCCCGGTCCCGCTGGGCCCGCTGACCGGCTTCGATCGCCTGCTCCAGCACCGCCCAGAGGGACGCGCGGCTCACCTTGAGACAGTCGAACGCCCCGCAGCGAATCAGGCTCTCGATCGCCCGCCGGTTCACACGGCGCCCGTCCAGGCGGCGGCAGAAGTCGTAGATGGTCGGAAACGCATCTCCAGTGCTCCGCTGCGCCACCAGCGAATCGACCGCACCCTCGCCGATGTTCTTTACGCCACACAGGCCGAAGCGGATCGCGTCGCCCGAAGACGTGACACTGAACTCTGCCGCGCTGCGGTTTACGCAGGGAGGCAGGATCTCGATCCCGCGGCCACGCGCATCTCGAACGTAACGATCGAGCTTGTCGTGATCCCGCCACTCAGCCGTCATCAGCGCCGCGAGGAAGACCGCCGGGTAGTGGGCCTTCAGGTACGCCGTCTGGTGCGTGATCAAGGCGTAGGCTGCGCTGTGCGCCTTCGGAAATCCGTAGCCCGAAAACTGATTCATGAGATCGAAGATCTGGGTGGCCTTTCCCAGCGGGAACCCGTTCCGGGTACAACCCTCGATGAAGCGTGTCCGCTGCTGCTCCATCTCGGCGGGAATCTTCTTTCCCATCGCGCGGCGCAGCAGGTCGCCCTCGCCGAGCGAGAACGACGCCAGCCGGTTGGCAATCTGGAGCACCTGATCCTGGTAGACGATCACGCCGACCGTTTCCGCGAGAATTTCCTCGAGTTCGGGCAGCAGATACTCGACCGGGGTACGCCCGTGCTTGCGGCTCACGAAGTCGTCCACCATCCCCGACTGGAGCGGTCCGGGACGGTAGAGGGCGATCAGGGGAACCAGGTCGCGAAGATGGTTCGGTCGCACCTTGACGACCAGGTCGGTCATGCCCTTCGAGAGTCCGACCTGGAAGATGCCTTCGGTATCCCCGGTCCGGAGCAGCGCGTAGGTTTCGGAATCGTCGGCCGCGATCCCGTCGAGTGAAAAGTCGGGAGCGTACGCCTCCCGAATCCGCCGCTCGGCGTCGGCCATGATCGTGAGCGTGCGCAGGCCCAGCAGGTCGAACTTGATCAGCCCCACTTTCTCGGCCGAGCGATAGTCGAATTGGGTCACGACGTCGTCGCGATCCCGAGCGTCGCAGTAGAGCGGGACGGTGTCGATCAGGGGCCGGGACGAGATCACGACCCCGGCCGCGTGCTTGCTCGGGTGCCGGACCTGCCCTTCGAGACTGCGCGCGAGGTCGCAGAGTTCCGCGACCGCCGGATCCCGCGCGACCAACTCGCGAAGCTCGCGCCCCTTCAGGGCCTCCTCCAGCGAAATGCCGAGCGTATTCGGAATCAGCTTGGCGATCCGGTCCACCTCCGGATACGGCATCCCCAGCACCCGGCCCACGTCCCGGATCGCGCCCTTGGCCTGCATGGTGCCGAAGGTCACAATCCCGGCCACGCGGCGGCTCTCCGCGTCTTCGCCGTTGTACTTCTGCTCGACGTACTCGATGACCTCGTGGCGGCGATTCATGCAGAAGTCGACGTCGATGTCGGGCATCGAGACCCGCTCGGGATTCAAGAATCGCTCGAAGGGAATCGTGAAATCGACCGGGTCGATCCCGGTGATCTCGAGCGCCCAGGCCACCAGGCTGCCGGCGGAGGAGCCGCGACCCGGACCGACCGGGATCCCGCGCTCCCGCGCGAAACGGATCAGGTCCGCGACGATCAGGAAGTACCCCGAGTAGCCGCAGCGCTGGATCACGTCGATCTCGTAGCGAAGCCGTTGCTCATACTCCGCGGCGTCGGAGGGCAGTGCGGGCGCACCCTGCTCGGGCTCGGGCTCGAGGCCGAGCCGCGTCCTCAGGCCCCGGAGAGCGAGCCCCTCGAGATAGCCGTCCAGCGACTCCCCGCTGGGGACCTCGAATTCGGGCAGCTGCAGCTTGCCCGTCTCGAATTCGAACTCGCAGCGCTCGGCGACCTCGACCGAGTTCGTCACCGCCTCGGGGTGGTCGTGAAACACCTCGAGCATCTCGGCGGGGTCCTTTACGTAGAACCCCTCGCCGTTGAAGCGGAAGCGCTTGGGATCGTCGAGGGTCTTGCCCGTCTGAACGCAGAGCAGGGCCTCGTGCGGGCGCGCGTCGTGCGCGTGCAGGTAGTGGCAGTCGTTGGTGGCCAGGAGCGGCAGGCGCAACTCTTCGTGCATCTGGAGCAACACACGGTTCACGGTGTCCTGTAACTCGATCCCGTGCCGCTGAAGCTCCAGGTAATAGCGGCCCTCGAAGAGCTTGGAGTAGCGATCGACCAGGTCCCAGGCCCGCTGCTCGCGGCCTTTGAGGACCTGCGAAGGGACTGCACCCGAGAGACAACCCGACGTCGCGATCAGCCCCTCCGCGTGCTGGCTCAGCAGTTCGAAGTCGATGCGCGGCTTGTAATAGAAGCCCTCGAGGTAGCCCTTGGAGACCAGCCGGATCAGGTTCTGGTAGCCGGTCTGGTTCATGGCGAGCAGGATCAGGTGATTGATGCCGTCGAAACCCCCGGTCTCGGGGTCTCGATCGAAGCGAGAGCCCTGCGCGACGTAGACCTCGCAGCCAATGATGGGCCGGACCCCGGCCTGGCGCGCGGCTTCGTGGAACTCGACGGCTCCGAAGAGATTCCCGTGATCGGTGATCGCGGCCGCCGGCATGCCGGTACGCGCGAGCTCCTCCATCAAACGAGGAATCGAAATCGCACCGTCCAGAATCGAGTACTCGGTGTGCAGGTGCAGGTGCGCGAAACGCCCGGCCGCCGTCCCCTTGTTCGAACGCGCCCGCCGTGTCTGTTTCTGGGGCACCCCTGCTCCTCGAGAGTTAGACGGAAATTCGCGGGGGGGGAGTCCGATCTTATCGCAGTACGCGAAGAGGCGCGCCCGGCTCGCTCATTCCCACTCGACCGTCGACGGAGGCTTGGTCGAAATGTCGTAGACGACGCGGTTGATGCCCGGCACCTCGTTGATGATCCGGTTCGAAATCCGGGCCAGGATCTCGTGTGGAATCTCGGCCCAGTCGGCTGTCATGGCATCGCGCGAGGTCACGCAGCGAACGCAGATGGTGTGTTCGTAGCTGCGCGCGTCTCCCATGACGCCCACCGAGCGCACGGGAAGAAAAACGGCAAACGCCTGCCAGAGCCTCTCGTACCAGCCCGCGTCACGGATCTCGCCGATCACGATCCGGTCGGCCCGGCGCACGATGTCGAGCCTCTCGGGCGTGACCTCGCCCAGCACCCGGATCGCGAGCCCGGGACCTGGAAAGGGGTGGCGGTTCCAGACTTCTCTTTCAATTCCAAGTCGATCTGCGACTTCTCGAACCTCATCCTTGAACAGTTCGCGAAGCGGCTCGACCACCTCCATCCGCATCTTTTCCGGCAGCCCGCCGACGTTGTGATGCGTCTTGATCGTCGCCGAGGGACCCCACACCGACACCGACTCGATCACGTCCGGATACAGCGTCCCCTGCGCGAGGAACCGCGCATCCGAGAAGCGGGCAGCCACGCGCTCGAACACCTCCACGAAGGTGTGCCCAATCGAAATCCGCTTCTTCTCCGGGTCCTCGACGCCGGCGAGGCGCTGAAGAAATTCGGCCGAGGCATCCACGCACTCGAGCGGGATCCCGAGCTGCTTCCCGAACATCTGCTGCACCTCGGCAACCTCTCCCAGCCTCAGGAGTCCGTTGTCGATCAGGATGCAGTGGAGTTGGCTTCCGATCGCGCGGTGGAGCAGCGCAGCCACGACGGTCGAGTCGACTCCGCCCGAGACGCCGCAAATCACCTGCCCGGAGCCGATCCGATCACGCAGCGCCACAAGCGTCCGGTCGATGAACTCCTCCATGGTCCAGGTACCGTGCAGGCCGGCCACTCCCGAGAGAAAGTTCTCGAGCAGACGGCGTCCCGCCTCGGTGTGGGAGACCTCGGGGTGAAACTGGATGCCATAGAGCGGGCGCGAGTCGTGGCGAATTGCGGCAAACGGACTGTTCTCGGAGGTCGCGAGAACCCGAAAACCTTCGGGGAGCGCCGTGACGCGGTCTCCGTGGCTCATCCAGACGGTGCTCACGGCCGGAACACCGTCGAACAAGGGATCCAGGGCGTCGGCGACTCGAAGCTCGGCCGGCCCGTACTCGCGCTCGCGAGCGGCTTCGACCGTCCCGCCCAGGTGGCGGACCAGCACCTGCTGTCCGTAACAGACGCCGAGCACCGGAATCCCGAGGTCCAGGATTTCTTCCCGGATCTGGGGCGCATCCGCATCGCCTACGCTGGCCGGCCCGCCGGACAGGACCAGGGCACCCGGCGCCTTCTCGCGGACATGCTCGACAGGCACCCAGGGCGGCACGACCTCGCAGTAGATTCGCAGTTCGCGGATGGTGCGCGCGATCAGCTGCGTGTACTGTGAGCCGTAGTCGACGATCAGTA
Source organism: Myxococcota bacterium (assembly GCA_036337215.1). GTDB lineage: Bacteria > Myxococcota_A > UBA9160 > SZUA-336 > SZUA-336 > JABSQV01. The sequence goes on from JAYZEO010000093.1 coordinate 12,765, forward strand.
CGAGTTCGCTGTCGGACACTAGGACTCGAGCCGATAGTTCGGGGCCTCTTCCGTAATGATCACGTCGTGCACGTGAGACTCGCGCAGACCCGCCGCCGTTACGCGCACAAATTGGGCTCGTTGCCTTAGTTCGGGCAGACTCGCCGCTCCGAGCAGGCCCATTCCGGCTCGGAGCCCTCCCACCAACTGATAAACGCTGTCCGACAGCGGCCCGCGGAAGGGTACGCGGCCTTCGATCCCCTCCGGGACAAGCTTGCCGGTCTGGACCTCGTCGTGCTGGAAATAACGGTCGGCACTCCCCTGCCGCATGGCGGAAAGCGAGCCCATCCCGCGGTGGACCTTGTAGCTCCGGCCCTGGTACAGGATGACGTCGCCCGGGGCTTCGTCGGTCCCGGCAAACAGCGCCCCGATCATGACGGTGCTGGCACCCGCGGCGAGCGCCTTGGTCACGTCGCCCGAGTACTTGATCCCACCGTCCGCGATCAGCGGCCGGCCATGCCGCGCGCACACCTCGCTGGTCTCGAGCACCGCGGTCAGCTGCGGCACCCCGACCCCGGCAATGACCCGGGTCGTACAGATCGAGGCGGGACCCACCCCGCAGCGGATTGCGGACGCGTGCGCCTTGATCAGGGCCTCGGCTCCCTCGGGGGTAGCAACGTTGCCAGCGATGATCTCGGTTTCGGGGAACTCGGAATGGAGTTCCTCCACGGCGCGGATCACGGACTCCGCGTGGCCGGGGGAGCTGTCGACGAGCAGCAAGTCGGCACCGGCGTCGAGCAGGGCGGCCGCACGTTCGATCCGATCCTCGGTGACCCCGACCGCGGCCCCGACCCGAAGTCGGCCGAGCGTGTCCTTGCACGCATTGGGATACTGCTCCGCCTTCTCGATGTCCTTGATCGTGATCAGCCCACAGAGATTGTCCGTGTCATCGGTGACCAGGAGCTTCTCGATCCGGTTCTCGTGCAGGAGTTCCTTGGCGCGATCGAGCGAGACCCCGGGACGCACGGTGATCAGCCCCTCGGAGGTCATGAGCGTCGATACCGGAGCATCGAGTTCCCGAACGAAGCGAAGATCCCGATTCGTGACGATACCGACGAGCTGGCTGCCTCTCACGACAGGCAGGCCCGAGATCTGGTGACGGTGCATGATGTCGAGCGCCATCCGGATCGACTGGCCCGGCTCGAGCGTGAGCGGGTCTGCAATCAGGCCCGACTCGAAGCGCTTGACCTTCGCGACCTCGGCAGCCTGCACCTCGATGGGGAGGTTCTTGTGGATGAAACCGACCCCGCCTTCCTGCGCCATGCAGATCGCGGTGCGATGTTCGGTCACGGTATCCATCGGCGCCGCGATCAAGGGCGCAGACAGGCGCACCTTGGGCGTCAGCTGCGTGGTTAGATCCACGTCGTTCGGATGTACCGACGACGCGCGAGGAACCAGCAAGACGTCATCAAAAGTTAGGCCGTCTCTGATCGAGGCCTGGGACATGCAACCTCCCGGTGGGTTGCCCGCGCAGGTTAGACGCCGCCGCAGCTCGCGTCAACCAGAGTCCGAGTCGGTCCCGGGACAGCCCGGAGCCAGCGCCACCGCGGTTAGATCTTGTACCTGCCGAAGTCCTTCGGATCCATCTCGCGCAGCAGCTTCTTCCACGCCTCCTTGTCGGTCGGAAGCGGGACTTCGCGGGCTTGGGCGCGGTCCTCGGGCTCGGCTTCGGAATCTCCGTCCTCGGCAGCGGCGGGATCGGACCCGGCCTCGGCCAGCACCGAGGCATGGACCAGGATCGGAGCGCCGAATCGGACAGCGACCGCGATCGCATCGCTCGGCCGGCAGTCGAGCCCGCTGCGGCGCTCCTCCGCGTGCTGGAGAACCAGCGTTGCGTAGTAGGTATTCTCGCGCAGCGACGTGATTTCGACCCGCTCCACGCCGCCGCCAAGTTCTTCGATCACGTTGCGGAGCAGGTCGTGAGACAGCGGCCGCGGGAGATCGAGGCCCTCGAGCTCCTTCGCGATCGAGGTCGCCTCTGCGATCCCGATCGCGATCGCCAACTGCCGGCCATCCGAGGCCTCGAGCAGCAGTACCGCCTGCCCCGACTCCTGATCGATCTGGAGCGCCCGCACCTGCACGGGGACCGCATCGCCACCGGCCATCGTCAGATCACCGGAAGCTGCAGGTCCCGCGGGACAGGGCTGCGAACTGGCCGCGGCTGTTCTGCGGCCTGGCTTATCGACGCTGAGGTGGCTTCGCCGAGCAACGAGTGGGGTGTGACGGCCGTGATCCGAACCTCGGCAAAGGCACCCGCGGGAACAGCCGCCGGGGTCGAGAAGTTCACAATCCGGTGCTCGGGACAGCGGCCGGTCTGTTGTCCGCCCCCGTGGCGGCTCTCGCCCCCTACCAGGACCCGGGTGACGCTTCCGAGTCGGGCTGAGTGCGCGCGTTCCGTCAGCTCCGCCTGGAGCGACTGTAGCTGCACCAGGCGAGCCTGCGCCTGGTCCGGATCGACCGGAGTGAGCCCTCGCCGGGCGGCCGGCGTCTCGGGGCGGGGCGAGTACTTGAACGAGTAGCTGTCCACGAACCCCACCTCGCGCACCATTGAGAGAGTCGCCTCGAAGTCCTCGGGAGCTTCGCCCGGAAAGCCCACGATCAGGTCGGTGGTCAGTGCCAGCCCCGGACGTGCACGGCGAAGCCCGGCCACAATCTCGAGATAGCGTGCACGCGTATAGCGTCGGCCCATCCGTTCGAGGACTCGATCGGAACCCGACTGAACCGGGAGGTGGAGGTGGGGACAGAGTTCGGGGACCTCCGCGTAGCAGGCCGCGAGCTCGGGGGTCATGAAGAGCGGGTGCGGGCTGGTGAACCGGATTCGCTCGATCCCGGGCACCTGGGCCAGCCTGCGGATCAGCTCGGGGAAGCTGACCTCGCCCGGCACCCGGCCCGGCCTTGGGCGGCCATAGGCATTCACGGTCTGGCCGAGGAGCGTGACCTCGACCACCCCTTCGGAGGCGAGTCGGCGCACCTCCTCGAGGATCGAGGTCGCGGGCCGGCTGATCTCGCGGCCGCGGGTCCGCGGCACGACACAGAACGCACAGAACAGGTCGCAGCCCTCCATGACCGTGACGAAAGCCCGGCCCGGTGTGCGGGACTCGAGGTCGGGGTGCCGTTCCGGGAGATCGAAGCGCGCGTCCGACTCGTCGTAGTCGACCCTGAGGCTTCGGACGCCCTCGCCTGCCGCCCGGATCAGCGCGGGCAGCGAACGCAGGTTCTGCGGCCCGAAGACGAAATCGACCCCCGGGAAGCGCGCGAGCAGAGCGTCCGCCTCCTGCTGCGCCACGCAGCCACCGACGCCGAGGATCAGGCCCGGACGCTGCTGCTTGAGACCGCAAAGCGTCCCCAACTCTGAGTAGAGTCGCTGCTCGGCCCGCTCACGAACCGAGCAGGTGTGAACCACCACGACGTCGGCCCCGCTGGCATCGCTGGCGGGCGACAGTCCCTCGTGGAGGAGAAGATTTGTCAACTTCTCCGCGTCGTGCTGGTTCATCTGGCAGCCGAAGGTGCGTAGATGAAAGCGCTCGTTCCGGTGCCCTCGCCGCATTCCGCGCGAAGTTAGCCCAGGCGTCAGAACAGCGTCACCCAGCCCGAGAGTAAGTATAAAAAACCTTTCATTTTCAGTATTTTAAATGACTATTGTTGATCCGGAAGCTGAGCTCACGGAGGGGTTCGGTGAGGCTTCTCCGCGGAAGTCAAATCGGATTTGACATCTGTTTCTAGCCGTGCATAATCTCAAGCTCCTATGGCGAGTCTGTGCCCGGATGGGTACCCGGACGAACGCCGATAGCTTGGAGGACTCGGGCCCCCAACATCAGGTTTTGCGGAGAAGGCGGTGGAGACGGCATTTCTTCTTGAAATGTCCAACCTCTCACCCCCCACAGTCACCACCGCCCTCTCCGACCCCTAAAGCGGCCCCCGGCGAATTCTGCCGGGGGCCGTTCTGTTTGTGACCAGGTCACTCTCGGCGAATTCCGCGGGCGCGATCCATCCCCAGGCAAGGCGCCATCCGGCCGGCCCCCCGAGCGCGCGCGGCAGACAGCCCGTCGGTCAGAGCGCCGGCCGCAAGCCCTCGATGCCCCGGACACGGCACGAGCTAGAGCAGCAGCCGATCCACCATTCGGGAGAGTTGCTTGAGGTTGCGACACTCCTCGGCCACGTCGCAGTAGGGCAGGTAGCGGTCCATCACGCTGTCGCCAAAACCCCAGGCACCCGGAGCTTCGGGATTGATCCAGATCAAGTTCTTGGCCTTGCGGTGGATCTCCCGGAGGCACCAGGCACGCGGATCGTTGTAGTTGTTGCGGGCGTCCCCGATCACCACGACGGTGGTCCGGCTGTCGATCGACGAGAGGAAGTCACGCCAGAAGACGTGAAAGGCGAATCCGAAGTTGGAGCGCGTGTAGACGTTGATCACGCCTCCGCCGTCCAGCGATTGGTCGATCCCGTCGTAGATGTCGTTGTCCCGCATGACCTGCGTGACCTCGCCGAGTTCCGCGACGAACACGAAGCTCCGGATCTTGGTGAAGGCCTCCTGCAGGCTGTAGACGAACTGGAGCATGAAGCGAGAGACGTTCGCGACGGAACTCGAAACATCACATAAAATAATGATCTTCGGACGTTCCTTCTTGCGTTGCCTGAAGATCAGCTCGAACGGGACTCCGCCGTGGGCCATGTTCCGGCGCATGGTTCCCTTGAGGTCGAACTTCCCCTTCCGTTCCCGCTTGCGACGAATCGTGATGACGTTCTTCAGCTTCTGGGCGAGCCGGTTGACCAGTTCGCGCATGCGCCGAATGTCTTCCTCGGTGAGGTTGTAGAAGCTCTTTTCCTGCAGGCTCTCCCGCCGAAACCGCTCCAGGTAGTCGTGGTTCTGCTTATCGAGTTCCTGCTCGACGAACTGCCGCACCGAGCGCCGGACGGCATCCTGCACCGCCTCCATGAGCCGGCCGAGTTGCGCCAGCTCCTCCTCGCTCATGCCCGCTTCGCGCAGCTCTTCGATCAGCTCCCGGAGGTCGCCCCCGGCTCCCTCGAGGCCCATCTGCTCGAGCATGCGCCGGCTGAAGAAGCCGATCTGGAGCATGTTCTGGATGCGCTCGATCCCGGTCTCGTCGGCCGCGTCTCGGATCAGCTTCTCGAGTTGGTTGGGATCCATCGACAGCATGGCCTTTGCCAGATCGGACAGGTCCACGTCCATGTTCTCGAGCATCTGCCGCAGCGCCTCGAGCAGCTGATCGAGGTCGAGCTCCCCGGGCAGGTCGCCGGCTGCCTGTCCCAGTTGCTCGCGCAGCGTGTCGTGGAACCCGGACCAGTACAGGTCGAAGAGCCGGTCGTAGGTGGGAATGTCGTCGGAGCGCTTCACCATGGTGGTGCGCAAAGCGTCCTTGAACAACTCCCGGTCGTCGAGGCTCAGCTCGTCCAGCGCCGAGAACGCATCGAGCGACTCGGCGACCGAGACGCGGACGCCGGACTTCCGGAGCAGGTTCGTAAAATCGACGATCTTCTTCTGCACGGAGTTCGGCGCAGAGCGCTAGTGAAGGACGCTCTTCTTGGGGTTGGGCGGGGTCGGCGTGGCGGCGGGCTTCTCGCCGGTCTCCGGCTCGGGGTCCGCCGGGCTCTTCGCTTGGAGCAACTTGGAGAGTTCCGTCTTCGCCTTGTGGATGTCCCCTTCGTACTTGAGGATGATATTGAGCGTCTCCTCTACCAGGGGCGCGTCGAGGGTGTCTGCGTTCAGCACCATCAGGGCGCGTGCCCAGTCCAGGGTCTCCGAGATCGAGGGCTCCTTCTTGAGGTCGAGCTTCCGGATCGACTGGATCAGCCGCACGATGTCCTCTGCGAGCCGCTGCTGGATCCCCTTGACCTTGAGATTCACGATCGCGAGTTCCTGCTCCTCGCCCGGAAAGTCGATCCAGAGGTGAAGACAGCGCCGCTTGAGCGCGTCGGTCATCTCGCGTGAGTCGTTGGAGGTGAGGAACACCAGGGGGATGTGCCGCGCCTCCATGGTGCCGATCTCCGGGATGCTGACGGTGTAGTCCGAGAGCACCTCGAGCAGGAAGGCTTCGAATTCGGGGTCGGACTTGTCCACCTCGTCGATCAGCAGCGCGACCGGCTCCTCAGAGAGGATTCCGCGAAGCAGCGGCCTTGGGACAATGAAGCGCTCGCTGAAGAACACGTCGTCCTGCTCTCCGATCCGGGCGGCCGCATCCTGCAGCGTGGCGGCATCGCCGATCACCTGCTCGATCTTGTCGCGCAGCATCTGGGTGTAGAGCAGCTGCTTCGAGTACTCCCACTCGTAGAGCGCCTTGGACTCGTCGAGCCCTTCGTAGCACTGCAGCCGGATCAACGGCCGCTGCAGCGCGCGGGAGACCGCCCGGCCGAGTTCGGTCTTGCCGACGCCCGCCGGCCCCTCGATCAGGATCGGCTTGCGCAGCTTGGTCGCCAGATACACCACCGTGGCGATGTTCTTGCCGCAGATGTACTCCTGATCGTGCAGCTTCTTCTCGACATCTTCCACCGAATCGAACATCGTCTCTCCTCTTCAGGCTCGAGGGTCCCGCGATCCCATCAAACTACGAACTCCCGCTCGCCACCCGCGGGCTCCGAGCAGCTGACTCGGCCGAAAGCGCGAGCAACTCCTCCAACCAGTCGCGCCGCATCTTCTGATACCGCACCCCGTACTCGACGATCATCCGCCGGTAGGGGTCGGCTGCGTCCTGGTCCATCCGGTCCTGGACCCCCTCGAGATCGGCGATCTGCTGGGAAATGCGCTCGAACTCGAGCGCACTCTGGGCCGCGACCTCTTCGGGCGCCAGATGGCGAAAAAAACCACAGCGTTGCAGAAAGGTGTGGCGCCAGTAGAAGTCATAGCGAACCGGCTCGGCTTCGCCTGAATCGCCGCGCCCGGAGAGCCAGTCGAAGAACGCCGCCTTTCCGACGGGCGTCACCCGGTAGAGGTGCTTGGCCGGGCTCCGGCGCTGGTGCACCACGCGCTTGCGAATCCAGCCTCGCGCCTCGAGTCGGCTCAACGACGGGTATAGCTGGCCGTCGTTCACACCGAAGTGGCGCGAGAAGTTCTCGAGCAGGTACTTCTTGATCGAGTAGCCATGCGCGGGCGACTCGATCAGTACCCCGAGGATCGTGTAGTCGATGCTCATGCCCGCTTCATCAAAGAGAGCAGGTGGCCCAGCTTCTCACGCTTGGTTCTGAGATACCCGAGATTCTTGTCGTTGGGCACGATCTCCAGCGGCACACGCTCCACGAACTGCAGCCCGTAGCCCTCCAGGCCGGCTCGCTTGGCCGGGTTGTTCGTGATGTTGCGCGTCTTGCCCACACCGAGACTGGCCAAAATCTGGGCACCGACTCCGTAGTCGCGAAGGTCGGCCGGGAAGCCCAGCCGCTCGTTTGCCTGGACCGTGTCGAGACCTTCCTGATCCTGGAGCGAGTAGGCCTTGATCTTGTTCTCGAGTCCGATCCCACGGCCCTCCTGGCGCATGTAAAGAATGACGCCCTTCCCCTCGTTCGCGATCATCTGCATCGCGGCCATCAACTGCTCTCCGCAGTCGCAACGGAGCGAGCCGAAGGCGTCGCCGGACAGGCATTCACTGTGAACCCGCACCAGGGTGGGCTCATCGGGGCGGATCTCACCCTTGACCAGCGCCACGTGGTCGACGTGGTCGATCTCGTTCTTGAAGACGATCGTGCGGAAGTTGCCGTAGACCGTCGGCAACTCCGCCTCGGCGCCCCTCCAGACCAGCCGCTCGGTGCGGAGCCGGTATTTGATCAGGTCTGCGATGGTGAGAACGGCGAGGCCATGCGTGCGCGAGAACTCCAGCAGGTCGGGCAGCCGCGCCATCGTGCCGTCGTCGTTCATGATCTCGCAAACGACCCCGGCCGGTTCCAACCCGGCGAGACGCGCGAGGTCCACGCTGCCCTCGGTCTGTCCGGTCCGGCGCAGGACCCCGCCCTCCTTGGCCACCAGCGGGAAGACGTGACCGGGTCGCACCAGGTCCTTGGATCCACATTTCGGGTCGATTGCGACCGCGATCGTTTGCGCCCGGTCCGCCGCCGAGATTCCGGTCGTGACTCCGTGGCGGGCCTCGATCGAAACCGTGAAGGCGGTGCCAAACGGGGTCTGATTCTGTGCGTCCGGCACCATCATCGGCAACTCGAGCTCGCGGGCCCGGGCCTCGGTCAGGCCCAGGCAGATCAGGCCCCGCCCGTGCTTGGCCATGAAGTTCACGGCCTCGGGCGTCACCTTCTCGGCCGCCATGCACAGGTCGCCCTCGTTCTCGCGATCCTCGTCATCGACCAGGATCACCAGCCTGCCCGCAGCGATGTCCGCGATCACGGACTCCACGTGCGGAATCAGATCCTCCCCGCGAATCGGGTCTCGGTCGCTTGCTTCTTCAGAGCGAGCGGAGGGGCGTGTCATGTGAGTCGGGCCACTCCCGGCCCCGGGGAACCACTGGCCGCACCAGGGAGGCTGCAGCAGCTCGATTCGGGGCCCCCCTACCTACGTACTAGGTAGGGGTCGAAATCGACCGTATCAGCGACGCCAGGGGCTGTCAAATCCGCCCACAGACGCCTACCCCGGGGGAAATCATGGCCCTGGGTGG
>JAYZEO010000094.1:0-5071 GCA_036337215.1 Myxococcota bacterium
GTTGTTGGGAAACCCCAGCGACGATTGGGGCCTAGTTCGAGAAACCGGGCTGGAGTTCAGTCCAAACAGACCAGGGTTTGGTGTTCCAGGGTGAGCACGTGCAAGCGGTAGCCGTACGCGGGACTCACGAGCTCGGCTTCACGCACCGCCTCTCCCGGGGCAACCCCACCCGGGTAGCGGACCCGGGCCTGCACGCGTTCGGGCTCGCCGCGTGGGTGGAAGCTCCGTTCGAGCAGGCGGCCCGCGGCCCACTGCTCGCGCACGAGTTCGGATCCCTGCAGCGCTTCGCGCACCGCGTCCGCTTCGCTCGCGGCCGGCGATTCGCTCGCGGCCTCCGATTCGTTCGCGGCCTCCGATTCGTTCGCGGCCTCCGATTCGTTCGCGGCCTGCGGCGCCACAGCTTCAATCGGCGGCAACAGCAACACGCGATGAATGTCGGCCAGGATGTACCCGGGCGGCAGCGGCCAGGACCCCGGCAGGTGCCAGGTCGCCTCAGGTTCGAGACCGCGTTGTCGGATCGTAAAGGCTCGGGCGCCGATCGGGGTCAGCCCGACCACGACCAGTTCGTCGCAGTACTTCTGTACCACCGTCTCGAAGCTCCCCCGCCGGTCGCCGTACTCGTAGCCGAGTTGCTGACGGATCGAAAAATCCCCCTCGATCTCGCCGATCGGGAGCAGGAAGGCGGGAGCCGCGGGCTCAGTCCGCACCGGGGCCTGGCCGCTCGCCGCACAGCCGAAGCAGAGCCAAAGCGCGCACAGGATCCCGGCCCGGCTCACGAGCCACTCGAGGCGGAAAGCACCAGCACCGTCGGCGCAAAAACCAGGCTCAGGATGACACCGATCCCGGTCGTGATCCCGAGCGCCGCCAGCGCGGGAAACGACGAGCCGGCGAGCAGCCCGAAGGCCAGGCAGGTCGAGACACACGCGAGCGTGACCGAGAGAAACGTGCACGCGCGCTGCTCGGAGTCCGCCCGGCTCTCGAGCAAGAATACGCCGTAGTCCACGCCCATGCCGAGCACCAACAGCAGCCCGAGCAGGTGGAGCAGGCTGACCGGGATCCCGGCGAGCGCGAGCACGGCCAGGGTGGTTCCCGCCGCCAGCAACGACGGGAGCGCGGCCACCGCGACCAGTCCGACGCGCCGGTAGCGCAGGAACAGCAACGCGAGTACCGCGATCACACCGATCCCGATCAGCCGCGAGCTGCGTTCGCGATAGCGACCGAACGCGTCTGCCAGGAAGCGCTGCTGGTCGAAGTACTGCACGCCCTGCAGACCCGAGAGGGCTGCCGAGAGCGCGGTCGGGTCACGCACGCCCTCGAGGAAGGTGAGCAGCGCAGGCGCGCCGTCGACCTCTATCTCGAACGGGGCCGCGAGTTGCGCAAGGGGCGAGTCGCGGAGCTCGGAGAGGCGCAGCGGAGCGGGCGGGTCGGCCCGAAGCGCTTCGGAAAAGGGAACGAAGGCGTCCGGAGTGAAGCCGGCCGAGACGAAGACCTGGTCCACGCGCAGCGGAAGCTCGGGGATGGCATTCAGCGCCCGAAGATTCCGCTCCTGCAGGGCCGCCGAGTAGAGAAACGTGCGCAGCGAACTGAATCCCGCCAGCACGCCCTCCGAGCGCAGCATCTCGAGTCGTTCACCCACGACCTCGTTTCGCAGCAGCAACTCCTCTTCGTCGTTCCCCTGAATCACCACGACCCGGCCGGCATCCATGCGCGACACCCGCGAACGCACGCGCGCATCTTCGTCGAGCCAATCGCGGTTCAGGGCCGCGCCCAGGTCGAAGACGTCATCCTGCCACTCGAGGCGCGGGAGCCCGACCGCGCAGACGACCCCGGCGGCCAGCGGAATCGCGAGCAGCGCCCGGCGCTGTCGGTCCATCCCCGTTAGCAGCCGCCCCAGGAACCGAGCACTGGCCTGCTGCGCGAGACTCGTGCGCGGGTTGCCGGGCAACAACTCGGGAATCACGAGGCAGGTGACGGCCAGGGCTGCGAGCACACCCACTCCAGCGAAGACCCCGATCTCTCTCACGCCCGGGAAGTTCGATCCGGCGAGTCCGCTGAATCCCGCAACCGTCGTGAGCGCACCGAGCAGCAGGCCCGCCAGGACCCGCCGGAGCGACGCCCGCGGACCGCTCGGAGTCCCGAGCAGCGTGTAGTGATTCAGGTAGTGGACGGGGTAATCGATACACACGCCGATCAGCGTCGATCCGAACACGAAGGTCAGCACGTGGAGCGTCCCGAAAGCCAGCATGCTGACCGTGGTCGCGACCAAGAGCCCCATGCAAAGGGGCAACAGGGCGACCGCCAGTCCCCACAAGGAACGGAAGATCAGCAGGAACAGCACCACGATCCCGCCGATCGAAAGCGTCGAGATCGAGGCCATCTCGAGCCGCGCACGTCTTTCGGAAGCAACCGCGAAACGGTGGACCCCGCTCCGTTCGAGTTCCAGCGAGCCTCGGTAGCGCGCGTCGAGTTCGCCGAAGGACCGCTCGAGAAACTCGCCGAACGGCTCCTGGTGCTGGGTTTCGAAAGCCGAATGCTCGGTCGTCAAGAACAGGATCGCGCTTTTGCCACTCACAAACTGGCCCGAGATCACCTCGAGTTCGCGCGTCCGCGCAGCCTCGAAGCGTTGGAGCAGTGCCGCGAAGCTCTGTAGCGGATCTGCCGGGGCCAACTGCTTGCTGAGTTGCCCGCCCGGGCCGGAAAGCGCGCTGCGGAGCTCACCGGCCGCGCGGCGAAGCCCGGCTTGCGAGAAACGCTCGGGGAGTTCCCGCTCGGGGTTTCCCGACTGAAACATGAACCGACGCGGGAAGTAGAGTTCGTAGACGGCCCGGGCAAAATCCTGGTCGGGTCCGGAGCGTATCGAGGCGACCTCTGGGTGAGACGCCAGCACGCGCTTCCAATCGCGGGCCGCGGTGGCCGCCGTCTCCGGATCGGGCGCAGTCAGCGACAGAATCAAGCTGCGCGTGAGCGCGGAGTCCGCGAGTTGCGCAGAAACCGATGCCAGCGCCCGCTCCGACGGCACGGACAGGAAGTGCGTGACCGCCGTGGTCCACTCGAGTCGAGCCGCCACGAACAGGGCCATGGCAGCCGCGAGCGCCAGGGTCCCGGCCAGGGTCAGGACCGCGCGGGCGCTCACTGCGCTGCTGGCAGAAACAGTTGCACCATCTCGTCCCGGCTGAATCGCCGGCCCGCATCGACTTCCGAAAACTGGATCCAGGTCGAATCGCCCGCGACCTCGCTGATCCGGATCTCACGCAGGGTTCGGCCGGATCCCTCGACCTCGATCGCGGAGATGACTTTTGCCAGCGAGGGCAGCCGGGGCTCGAGTCGCAGTCGCCAGGCTCCCTGACCCGCGGCCGGCTCGCGCCGGATGCGGTAGAACTCTCGCAACTCGGCGAGCTTCCCCGCCAGGATCAGCCGAAAGCTGTCGGCGAAAACCCGAAGCGTGGGAAGGGTCTCGATGTCGAGCGTCTTGCGGCCCCGCGAGTCCTCGATCGTGAGCCTGTTCCCGCTCAGCAGCAGCACCGAAGCGGTCGGCGCATCGACGCGCCGAACCAGCCGGTCGGGTGGCGCGAAATGCAGGCTCCCGTGGGTGACGAGCGGCCGCTTCAACAGCGATAGGCGCCGCTCCTCGCGAAAGCGCGCGGAAAGTCCCGGCACCCGCGCAAGTTCGGCCAGGATACTCTCGACGTCCGGGAGTTCTGCGACCTCGGCTGCCGCGTCGCCGCGTGAGTCGTCGGAACCCAGGGCGCTCGCCGGGATCGACACTGCGAGAACCGCGATCGCGGTCGCGGAAAGCACCGCGACCGGATTCCGAAGCCAGCTACCGTCACGGTGTCGCATCGACTACGCCCTAGAGGCAGGTTCCACAGGTGAGGTATAATCCGCCCTGGGTTCGGTTGTGGCTCCTAGTGGCCCCGCTGGGAGGGTAGTCGTGGGTCCGGGGGTGGGTCAATGCCGCAATGCCGGTGAGCGTAAGCCGAAAGCAGAGTCTCGGCTCGGCTGCGCGCATCCACGACGCCGTCTCCCCTCCGGGGGAAACTGAGCGGGCCGCTGCGGCGCAGCCGAGTCCGCGATCGGGTGCGAGCGCGCTGGCGGGTTTCCGAAGCGGCGCCCGTGTCCTCGGTACGGGTTTGCTATTCGCGATCTTCGGGCTCGGCGCACTGATCCTCGCGGGGGTGGTGATCCCACTCGCCCGACTCCGCTCGCGAGCAGAACCCTACGACCTGCTCTCGCAGCGAATCATCCATTCGAGCTTTCGCTTCTTCATCGGCTTCGGGGAACGATTGGGCCTGCTGGGGCTCGACATCTCGGGAGCCGAGCTTCTGCAACAGCCCGGCCACCTGGTGGTGGCAAACCACCCGACTCTGCTGGATGCGGTTTACCTGATCGCGCACATGCCGCAGGCCGATTGCGTCGTAAAGAAGGAAGTCTGGAGCAACCCGCTACTGCGCCACATCGCAAAGGCGGCGGGCTACATCCCCAACCAGGGCGGCGAGGCCGTGGTCGAGGCCTGCGCGAGCCGACTGCGGGCCGGGCGCTCCGTGGTCCTGTTCCCGGAGGGGTCTCGCTCACCCGTCAGCGGGCTACGGGGCTTCAATCGCGGCGCCGCCCACGTCGCACTCGAGTCGGGTGCGCCGATCACGCCGGTTGCGATCTCCTGTGACCCGCCGGCGCTCAAGAAGGGTCAGCGCTGGTATCACCTCCCGGACCAGAGGCTGGTATTTTCGCTTCGCGTCGGCCGCGAGGTCTACGCCAAGGATCTCTGCGAGCAGGGACTGGCCCGCGCGATTTCGGTTCGGCAGGTCACCGCGGCGCTAGAATCCTACTTTGAAGAGAGGCTCGAGCATGGAAGCGCCTGAGCAGATCGAGCCGACCCTCAAGAAGCTGATCATCGAGGCCCTCGCGCTCGAGGACCTGACCCCGAACGACATCGATAGCAACGAACCGCTGTTTGGCGAGGGTCTCGGACTCGACTCGATCGACGCACTCGAGATCGCGATGGTGCTCGAGCAGGTCTACGGAATCGAGGTAGACGACGACTCCGACGCGAATCAGAAGCGCTACACGTCGG
>JAYZEO010000095.1:0-9658 GCA_036337215.1 Myxococcota bacterium
GCACGCGCGGACCCGGCCGCTGACCGGATCGCGGGCAGGCGTGCCCGCAGAAGAAGCAGCGGCGGCCCACGCGCAGCGCGGCGCGGCGACTCCGGGCGCAAGCGCGAGCCCAAGGCTGGCACGGCAGTTGCTCTGCTTTGACCCACGCGAATCCAAGTCCAGGTCCCTCCTGGACGGCCCGGACCCGGGCCCCGCACCCGGGTTCGGGTCCTTCATCGCTCTCGGCCCCCTCGGCCTGCGGCTTCGGCGGGAGTCCCGAGCACCGGCGCCGATCAGATGGGAGCGGGCCACGCGAACTCGGGCCGCCCTGCCGCCAGGCTCACGGCCGTTCCCGGGAAGCTCGCCCGAACCCCGGGCTATGCTACCGGGCCATGGCGAAAGTCACCCTGGTCGGGGCGGGCAGCGTCGTCTTCGCAAAGACCCTGATCGGAGACCTGCTGCTGTACCCGGAACTGCGCGAGTTGGAGATCGCGCTGGTCGACATCGATGCAGCGCGGCTCGAAGTTGCGGAGCGGATGACCCGGCGCATCGCGGCAGCCTGCGACGCGGCACCGAAGGTGAGCGCACACCTCGAGCGCCGCGAGGGCCTCGAGGGCGCGGACTACGTGATCAACACGATCCAGGTCGGTGGCTACCGCCCCTGCACGCTGACCGACTTCGAGATTCCAAAGCGCTTCGGGCTCCGCCAGACCATCGCGGACACCCTCGGAATCGGCGGGATCATGCGTGGGTTGCGCACGATACCGGTGCTCGGCGCGATCGCGGACGACATGCGCGAACTCTGCCCCAATGCCTGGCTGCTCAACTACACGAACCCGATGGCCATCAACTGCTGGGCGCTCTCGCGGTCACACCCCGAACTCAGCGTGGTCGGCCTCTGCCACAGCGTCCAGGGCACGGCCTGGCAACTCGCACAGGACCTGGAACTTCCCTACCAGGAGATCACCTACCTGGCGGCCGGCATCAACCACATGGCCTTCTACCTTCGCTTCGAGCACCAGGGACGCGACCTGTATCCGGAGCTGCACAGCATCGCCGAGCGCGGCCTCGCACCGGACTGGAACCGTGTCCGTTACCAGGTGCTCCAGCAACTCGGTTACTTCGTGACCGAGTCGAGCGAACACTTCGCCGAGTACGTACCCTGGTTCATCCGACGCGATCGCGAGGAACTACTCGAGCGCTTCAAGATTCCACTCGACGAGTACCTGCGCCGCTGCGAGGCACACGACGCCGCCTGGGATACGCTGCGCGACTCGCTCGTCGACGATTCCGAACCACTCGAGGTCTCGCGCAGCGGCGAGTACGGCGCCCGGATCGTGCACTCGATCGAAACGGGTCGACCGCGCACCATCTACGGAAACGTCCCGAACCGCGGGCTGATCGAGAACCTGCCCGAGAACTGTTGTGTCGAGGTGCCCTGCCTGGTCGACCGCACCGGCATCCGCCCGACCTCGGTGGGAGCGCTCCCGCCTCAGCTCGCGGCGTTGATTCGCACCAACCTAAATCCCCAGGAGCTCACCGTCGAGGCCGCGCTCACCCGGCGCCGCGCGCACGTCTACCACGCCGCGATGCTCGATCCGCATACCGCCGCCGAGTTGACGCTCGACGAAATCACGGATCTCGTCGACCAACTCCTCGAAGCCCACGGCGAGTGGATCCCCACGCTGTCGTAGAGACGGCTCGCAGCAGCGGGCCAGGCCCCGGATCGGTGTCCGACTATGCGTCCAGCCGGGTCGTGACCACCTCGATCCAGCTCGGCCGAAAGCCGACCGAGAGCGCCGTACGCATCGAGGGCAGGTTCCCGGGCAATAACGAGTAGTAGGGCACCGCTCCCTGCTCGAACGTCGCGCGCGCGACCTCGGCCGTCAGCTGCGCGCCGAGACCGACCCCGCGGTGCCCGGCCAGCACGTCGATCCCGATTTGCCAGAGCCGCTCGGCATCGGCCGAGGCCCCGGCCACGCCAGCGATCTGTCCATCCCGGCGCGCGATTGCGGCGGCCCTATTCGGTCGCTCCGGCCGCGGCACACGCCCGATCGCATTCGGCCAGTCCGCGTGCGCGAGGTCCCGCAGGCCCGCTCCATCAGAGAGCTCGATCGCATAGCCCGGCGCCGCCGGAAGCTCGCGCAACTCTGCCTCCGCCAGCGCGAAGCGCAAATGCGGACCCAGGATCCGGTGACCCTCGGGTCTCACGCGTTCGGAGACCGCCGAGAGTACGCCGACATCGAATAGCTCATCGCGGCTCCGCTCCCGGCAAATCTCGCGAACCCAGGGAAGCCACCCGACGCTCGCAGTGATCACCGCGCCCCGACCAAAGCTCACGGCCGCGAAGTGGGGATCGACGTCCGGGTAGCGGCGGCGACCCGGTTGCCGGGCCGGGCCCGGCGGCAACTCGAACAAATGCACCTGGCCGTCGAGAAGCGCAGCGGGCGTACACCCATAGTCCGCGGACAGCACCTCGAGGATCCGTTCCCGGACCTGCTCGCGCCCGACGCGGGAACTCTCGGGCAAAGGCTTCCTCAGGCTCCGATGGGCCGGTAACGAATCACTCGCCGCGAGCCATCCCCGTAGCCGCTGCGGAAGCGCGGCTCCCACTTTTCCCACGACGCCGGATATTTCCGGCCGAAGTCCGCGAGCAGGCGCTCGAAGGTCGCGGGATCGGCGTCGATGCTGGCTTCCGCCAGGAAGCTCGGGCCCACGCGAAAGCGTCCGTCGGCCGAACTCGCCGGACCGTAGTCTCCGACCCAGATGCGCGCCCGGTCGAGACCGAGACGCAACGCACGGCTCTTCCAGGCGTCGGTCGCAGTGGCGAGCACCACGTCGCCACCATCGAGAAAATACCAGACCTCGCCGTGGCAGCGGCTCTCGGCACCGTCGCTCTTGAGCGGCGAGACGTAGACCAGCGGGCTCTTTCCGAGCACGCGCGTCGTCGCCGCCGGTACGCGGAAGCCACCCTCGGCGCGCGCTCCCCGGAACGGGAACGCGACCGTGGCGAGCAAGATCCCGCCGCTTTTCAGAAGCTCGCGGCGACCAAGTTCGGGGCCCAGGGCTCGCACTCTATCCGAGTTCGGCACGGAAGAACTCCAGTGTCCGACGCCATGCGTCCGCGGCCGCGTCTGCGTCGTACACGTCGGGACGGGTGTCATTGAAGAAGGCGTGGTCCGCACCCGAGTAGATCTCGATCTCGACGCGCTTTCCGGCAGAGCGAATGTCGTGCTCGAGTTTGCGCGCGACCTCGGGCGAAACGAAGCCGTCGCGCTCGGCAAACAGGCCGAGCACCGGGGCCTCCAGGCCCGAGAAGTCCAGCGTCACGTTCGGATGGACACCGTAGAAGTCGATACACGCACCGACCTGCGGGTTCTGGCACGCGGCCGCGAGCGCGAGTTGTCCGCCCATACAGAAACCCACGGTCCCGACCTGGTCTCCGGCGACCGAGGAATCCTGAAGCAGGAACGCAATCGCGCCTCTCAGATCTTCGACCGCCCGATCGATATCGAGCGCCATCATGAGCCGGCCCGCGTCATCGGGGTTCGTGGTGCTCTCTCCGCGATACAGGTCGGGCGCGAGCGCGACGAACCCGTTCGTCGCGAAGCGGTCCGCCAGTGCTTTGATGTGATCGACCAGGCCCCACCACTCCTGGATCACGATCACGCCGGGTCCGGACCCGGTTTCGGGACGAGACAGGTAGCCCTGTGCGCTCGAGCCGTTGCTCGAAAACTCCACGATCTGTCCGGGCATTCCGATCCTCCTCAATGGCTTCCGCTTCCCGCTCGCGTCGCGGGAGCGGGAACCTATTCTTCTTCCGACCGACGAATCTCCTCGATCAGCGAGCGCACTTCCGCCTCGGGCCAGACGGGGCCCTGATCGATCCCTTCACAGAGCCCCTTCACCTCCTCCGAGAACCCGCCCGGTGTCAC
This sequence comes from Myxococcota bacterium, assembly GCA_036337215.1. Taxonomy (GTDB): domain Bacteria; phylum Myxococcota_A; class UBA9160; order SZUA-336; family SZUA-336; genus JABSQV01. The sequence continues at coordinate 3,915 of JAYZEO010000095.1, forward strand.
GAACTCGGGCCAGAAGGGAAAGGTCCGACACTGCGTAGGCCGAACCGGGTGAACCGAGCAGCGCCCGCGCTCGTCGAGAAAGACGCAGCTCTCCGCGGCGAACGAAAGCTGCGTCCAGCCGTACTCGTCGCGCTTCGTGTAGCGGCGCCGAAATTCTGCCGCACCGATTCCGAGATAGGCGGCAATCCGGCGAAGCTCCGCGGGATTCAGGTAGACGTACGCGTACTCCCCGCGCGTCGTACAGCAGAGCCCGCACTTGGTGCACTCGAAGCGCAGCTCCCGCTTGGCGGCCGGCGGTTCGGGCGCGATCGGCAGCTCGTCGCTCAAGCGAGCGCGTCCCGGATTCCCGCGAGGGCTGCGTCGACCGCGTCCGCATCGATATCGAGGTGCGTCACGGCTCGAATCTCCGTGGGCGTTACCGCACCGAGCAAGATGCCCCGTTCCCGAGCACGGGCCAGAAAGGCGGGCACGCCGGGTACACGGAACAGGACCATGTTGGTCTCGGGCTCCCGAACCACCTCTGCGCGGGGGATCTCGCGCAATCCCCGCGCCAGGCGTGCGGCGTTCACGTGGTCCTGCTCGAGCCGTTTCACGTGGTGTTCCAGCGCATAGACGCCGGCGGCTGCCAGAATGCCGGCCTGGCGCATCCCGCCCCCGAGTAGCTTTCGGAAACGGTGTGCGCGCTGAACGAACTCGGCGGACCCGACCACGAGCGAACCCACCGGAGCCCCGAGTCCCTTCGACAGACAGAACGAGACCGAATCGACCTCGGCCGCAAAGCGCGCGACCGGGACACCACTCGCGACCTCAGCGTTGAAGATCCGAGCGCCGTCCAGGTGAACGCGCAGCCCCAGATCGTGCGCGGCCCGGGCCACCCCACGAAACGCGTCGAACGGAAACAGCCGCCCCCCACTGCGGTTGTGGGTGTTCTCCACGCACACAAGCCGCGTCCGCGGGTAGTGGTCGTTCGTCGGATAGACCGCGGCGCGAACGTCGTCCTCATCGAAGAGCCCATCCTGGCCGATCAACGCGAACTGGACGCCCGAGATCGCGGCCGCCGCGCCCGACTCGTAGAGGTAACTGTGAGAACCGTGCGCTGTGATCGCCGCATCGCCGGGCTCGGTGTGGGCCCGGATCGCCACCTGATTGGCCATCGACCCGGAGGGAACGAACAGCGCCGACTCTTTCCCAAAGCGTTCGGCCGCCAGTTCCTGGAGGCGGTTCACGCTGGGATCCTCGCCATAGACGTCATCTCCGAGTTCAGCCCCCGCGATCGCGGCGCGCATGGCCGCGGTTGGGAGCGTCACGGTGTCACTCCGGAGGTCGACAGTCTGCTCGGGTTCGCCCACGTCCGAAAGTATAACGGCCCCTGTATACTGCGGACCCCGATCGACACAGGGAGGATCCTGGAAATGGCGAACGAACGACCCGGAGCCGTCACGATGCGCGGCAACCCCCTCACCCTCGTCGGACCCGAACTCGGGACCGGGGACACGGCACCCGAGGTGACCCTGCTCGACAGCGCACTCAGAGACACGACGGTGGGGGGCGCAGGCAAGGTCCGCATCGTGAGCGTGGTCCCTTCGCTCGACACCCCGGTCTGCGACCTACAGACCAAGCGGTTCAACGAGGAGGCGGGAAGCCTGGGCGACGACATCGAAGTCCTGAGCGTGAGCGCCGACCTCCCCTTTGCACAGGCTCGCTGGTGCACGGCCAACGCGGCCAGCGCGATCACGACCCTGTCCGACCACCGCTCGATGGCGTTCGGTGAGGCCTTCGGGACCCTGGTGAAGGAACTCCGACTCGATGCGCGTGCGATCTTCGTGATCGACCGAGCAGGAAAGCTCGCACACGTCGAGTACGTCGGCGAGATCGCCGAGCATCCCGATTACGATGCCGCGGTCAGCGCGGCGAAGCAGGCGGCGTCCTGATCTCGAGCACCCGTTCACCATCGTCCAACTGCAGTTCGGTGCGGCCCGAGGGCAACTCGACGGCGCGTGCCTCGTCGGCTCGCTCCTCGAGCACACGATAGTAAATCCAGCAGGCGCCGCTTCGCAGTGCGTTCCAGAGGTAAGCTTCCGTGAGGGGGCCATCCGGACAGACCGTCTGGACCAACTGGAACATCTGGAGATAGGGATCTAGCTGCCAGCCAAGGAGCGAGACGTTCTGGTGCGCGTCTGCACCCGAGAACGCCACTACGTTCCGCCCCCGCTTCCGTAGACCGTCCCAGGCTGCCAGTTCCCGGTCGGGCCGGGCGAGAACCGAGCGGGCAAAGCTCTCCCGATCGACCGCAATCCAGACGAGATCGAACGGCAGCCGGATCCCGAGCCGGCGGCGGAAATCCGCCGCGTTGTTGTGCACCTCGAGCCCGTCGAACGGGGCATCCCAATCACCCCACCCTCCGTACGCGAAGGGATGAGGAACCACCGCGAACCCTCCCTGAGCGTGGATGTCGGCGATCACGTCCCGCCCCCGGCGCCCGATCGCCGGAACTGCGCGCTCGATCCCGTAGCCGAGCAGGTGCCCATCCTCGCTATCGAACTCGGCGCCCACCATCACGCGCAGCGTCCCGCCGTCGGGGCGCGGGTACAGTCCCGCGCGCTCGTGGGCCGGCAGTGGACCCGCGGCGTCGGCGTGCTCCGTCAGCACCAGGAAATCGAGTTCCGCTTGCTGCGCGGCGCGGAGTACCTCGGAGAAGGGCCGCTCACTATCGTGAGACGGGGCGTGATGAACATGAAGTACGCCCACGAGGGCCGCGACAAAAAGCAGCGACGACACCGAGCGCTACAGGATCGGACCCTTGGACTGGAGCCGCGTCGCGATCGCAGCCTCGTCTTCGGCTTCCTGGATTCGCCCCTGCTGCTGGAGGAAGCGGGACAGGCTGGTGTGGAAGAGCGGCTCGTCCGGGTCGATCTCGATGGCCTTCAGGATCGCGGCGATCGCCTCGTCAAGATTCTCCCCGCGCGCGTAGGCTTCGGCCATGGCCTGATACGCCAGCACAAAATTCGGATCGACTTCGACCACGCGCCGATAACCGGCGATCGCCTCGGAGTAGTTCTGTTTCGCGAACTTCTCAAACGCATCGCGGTAGAGTTGCTTGGCTTCGGACATGCGTTCCTCCCAGAGTCCCCGGCGAGCATACTCGATCCCGGATTCGCGATCTCGCCCCGGGTGTACTCGGCCGGGCGCCGACGCCGGTACACTGCTGCCGTGCGAGACGTCGAACTTCGTTGGATGCGCCCCGAAGAGCGCGAAGCCGTGCTCGACCTGCTCGAAGGGGCCTTCGGGGAGCGAGAGCTCTTTGCCGCGTACCTGGATTTCGACCCCGAACTCGGCCCGGAAGACTCTCTGCTGGCGCTGGCCGAGGGCGAGCCCGTGGCCTGTGTGCAGATCTTCACGAAGCGGATCCGGCTGCGAGGGGAAACCGTTGGACTGGGCGGGATCGGCAGCGTCGCCACGCAGTCGAAGTGGCGGCAGCAGGGTCTCGCTTCGAGACTGCTTCAGCAGGCCATCGCGGAGATGAGGCAGCGCGGCATGGCGCTTTCGCTGCTCTTCGCCGGACCCCTTCCGCTGTACGAGCGGCAGGGCTGGGTCTCGATCCCGGGGCGCTACCTCCGGATTCACTCCCCCGACGAGATTCCGGGTCTGCCCGAGACCTGCACCGTCCGCGACTTCGACCCGCGAGATCTCGCAGCGGTGCGGGAGTTGTACGAGCGGTGCGCGGGGAGTCTCGAAACGACCACATGTCGGACCCCGAAGTATTGGGAGGGGCAGCTTCGCTACGCGGGGAACCCCAATGAAGACTTCAGGGTCGCGGCACGCGACGGCCAGATCATCGCGTACGCACGCGCCATGGGATCCCCCGATGCCCGCGGGCTGCTCGAATATGCCTGCGAGGACGGGGCGGAGGTCGAGCTCGGAGGCCTGCTGCTGCGACTCGCCGCAAAGGGCCACCCGCTGATCGGTCCCGCAGGCCCGATCGACGGAACCTTGCGAAAACTCGGGGCGCGCGCAGAGGCCTTCCGCCCGGTCTCGGCCATGTGGCGGGTACTCGACCGCACCAGGCTCGAGCAGCTCGCCGGCGTCGGCGGCGACGAGGCTCGAATCCTCGAAACCCTCGTGGACAGACCCGACGCCGTGTACTGGCCCTCGGACCGTTTCTGATGTCGAGCGAGCGAGAACTCCTGAAGCGCCAACTCGAGGCGCTCTACCAGTGCGACTTCCACTCGCGTCTGGTCGCGTACCGCGGGTCGGGCGACACGGCAGTGCCCCGCTTCGTCCTCGGACGGAGCCGCGACGGGAACCTGTGGCGCCTGCAGCAGGAATTGCCTCCGGAGCTTGCAGCGACGCTGCAGGAACTCGCGCGCAGTGAACCCGTGACCGCGGATTTCGCCGACCCGCCGCAGTGCCGCGAGGCGGCACGCGCAGTCCTCGCGCGACACAAACCAGTCGAGGCCGAATACCGCGGACCCGCGTTCGTGTTCCCGGAGTTGATTCCGGACCCGGACGACGCGCGCGAGATCACGCTCGCGGACCGTGACGCATTCGGCGAACACTTCGGCTGGCTCGCAGCCGAACTCGAGGTGTGTGGCCCGGCCTTCGGTGTACTCGAGCGCGGGACCTGCGTCTCGCTCTGCTTTGGGGCGACCGACCCCGGACCCTGCATCGAGGCCGGGGTCGAAACGGCGCCGGGATTCAGGGGGCGCGGTTATGCGCCGCGCGCGGTCGCGGCCTGGGCCCGCGCTCAGCGAAAGGCCGGACGAACCCCCCTCTACAGTACAAGCTGGGACAACACGGGCTCCCGCGCGGTGGCACGAAGACTCGGACTTCGGCCCTACGCGGAGAACTTCTGGCTCCGCTGAAACACGCTCTCACCCCTCCGTGCGCCGAAGACGGTACCCTGCCGGCGTGTCGAAACCGGAACCCGAAAGCGAAACGCAGCCCGACCTCTGCCTGGACGACCCGCTGCCGGCAGACCCTCTGCCGCTCTTTTCAAACTGGCTCGGCGAGGCCATCGAGGAGCGCGTCGCACGCAACCCCACCACGATGACGCTCGCGACCGTGGACGCGAAGGGCCACCCGGAAGCGCGGATCGTGATCTGCCGCGGCTGGGACCTCGAACGGGGTTGGCTGGTCTTCTACACCAATCGCCGGAGCCTGAAGGGCCGCTCGCTCGCGCGCGCGCCGCGCGCCGCCGCGGTCTTCCACTGGGATTGCTTCGCGCGGCAGGCGCGGGTCGAGGGCCCGGTCGTCCACTCCCCCGAGAGTGAATCGGACGCTTACTTCGCGAACCGTCCGGCCGAGGCTGCACTCTCGGCCTGGGCGAGCGACCAGAGCCGGCCGATCCTCTCGCGCGAGGCGCTGCTCGAACGCCAACGCGAGGCCGAGTCACGCTTTCGCGGCCAGGATCCCGGTGCAGCGGTTCCGCGACCCCCCCATTGGGGCGGTTACCGAATCTGGATCGAACGCATCGAACTCTGGGTCGGGCGCTTCGGTCGACTTCACGATCGCGCACTCTGGACCCGCTCTCTCGACCCGGACGGCAACAGCTTTCGGGCCGGCAACTGGTCGGTGGAGCGACTGCAGCCCTAACTCGAATCGTCACCCCGCTTGACTCGAACCGAGCGCGCCCGTAGCTTGGACGTTGATGAGTTTCTGGACCTACCACCCCGGCCGAATGCTTCTGGGCCTTATTGGGGCGGGAGAGGTCCGCCCGGCGCATCCCGCCTAAACGGGAAGCCCGG